>JAFRKG010000149.1 GCA_017431845.1 Methanosphaera sp.
ACTGCCAATACTACAATGACAAATTAAAACTCAACAACAGAACATGGACATGTCCACAATGTGGAAACACACATGACAGAGACATAAACGCAGCCAAAAACATACAACGAGAAGGATTAAAAAAAATATAATTATATAAACAAAGTATTTTATATGTGAACCGAGGGTTTCCCGGAGATCGCCTGTACCACTTACTATGCTTAGCATTAGCGGCAATTAGGCAGGAATCAAATGAAAAATACAATTACTCAATATGAGTGAGAATTGTATTATGATGAAGAAAGGAAAATATTGAAATAAAATATTTCCCTCTGTAAAAAAACTATATTTGGGTTATTACTCATATTTCCCTCAAAGCAAGGTTTTCTACAGAGCCGAAAACTATGAAAACCACAAAAAAGTGAAAAAATATTATCAACTTTTGTTAAGTATGGATGAAATTTTTTATGTTGAAAACAAAGATTATAAAAAAGCAATAGCCGATGCCACTGTGTTAAATATAATTATAAATAGGTTGTCTCTGAAAATCCTCTGTTGATGATGTCAATTTTATATTTTTTTAAATGAAAAAACTTAACTGAATATTAATAATTATTTTTCTAAGTTCATCAACTATAATTATATCCTTGATTATTAATCCCCATTTGTTCCATAGAATGTCTTGAGTATCTTAAACAAAAATTTGAAGTAATTATATACTTAAAAATATATATTATGTAATAACTATTATTAAGTGATAAACATGATATATACTCTTGAAGAAATTAAAAATAAGTCCATTCCAATCATAAAATCTTTTGGAATTAAACGTTTATGTTTATTTGGTTCTTATGCTAAAGGTATAGCAACTGAGGATAGTGATTTAGATTTTATAATGGATAAGGGAAGATTAAAAGGTTTACAATATATTTCATTAGTTAATGCTTTGGAAAAGGAATTCAAATGTCATGTTGATTTAATATCATATGATGGATCCAACAAAGAATTTATTGATAATATCAAAAAAGATGAAGTTCTCATATACGAAAGATAAAGAAAAAAAGTATGAAATAATCTTAATCTTCTGCTTGTTCTATTTTTAATTTAACTACTTTTTCATCAATATACACCTAGCACTGTAATCAAATGTTTCTTTTAAAAATTGAGTACAATCCAAATTGCATATATGTTATACTCTAGTTTGTTAGTTTGCCCATACTTTTTGAAACTTTCATTCATAGTTCCTTTATGCCTAGTTGTGGAAAATCCTATTTTTATAAGCTATGTCATTGCAGCAGTACATGGTTATATGTAAACTCAGGTATAGAAATATTAATTAAATTTGAATTAATTAATAAAAGCCATAAATAAATAGTTTTACATTTATATGTTCAATTATTATCTTATTTAGTTAAATAAAAGTATTATATCTGAAAAAAAGAGAATATTATGTTAAAAAAAGAGTTTTATTTTAAAAAAAGGTAAGATGAAGTAGAGGAATAATTTGTTATTATAATTATTCTGTTAATCCGAATTGTTTACTTTGTCCGTCTACGAATTTTTGGATTATTTCTATGTGTTCTTCATCTAAGTGTCTGAATCTTTTTTGTGCTTTGAGGTATTCTTCGACTGGTAGTTTTTGGCTTGGTTTTACTGTTACTTCTATTTGTCCGTTTACTGCTTCGTATAGTAGCCACATGTGTGTGTCTACTGCGAGTTTTCCGAGTTTTACTGTTTTGTCTGGTGAGTATCCCCATCCTGTTGCACATGGTTGTAGTACGTGGATGTATGCTGGTCCTGGTGTTTCTGCTGCTTTTTTGACTTTTGCCATTAGGTCTTGTGGGTGTGATATACATGCTGTTGCTACGTATGGTACTCCGTGTGCGACCATGATTGCTGCCATGTTTTTCTTGAATTTGTCTTCACCGAAGCTTTCTTTTCCTGCTGGTGAGGTTGTTGTGCTTGCTCCGTACGGTGTTGAACTACTTCTTTGTATACCTGTGTTCATGTATGCTTCGTTATCGTAACATATGTAAATGATGTTTTGTCCTCTTTCCATTGCTCCTGATAATGATTGCATACCTATGTCGGTTGTTCCACCATCTCCACCAAATACTACTATGTTGGTGTCTTCTTTTCCTTGTGCTTTTAGTGCTCCTTCTACTCCACTTGCTACTGCTGAAGCGTTTTCGAATGCTACGTGGATCCATGGTATTTCCCATGCAGTTTCTGGATAAGGTGTTGTGATTACTTCTAGACATCCTGTTGCAGATACTGCTATGGTGTTTTCACCTAGTGCTTTGAGTGCTAGTCTTGCTGCTATTGTTGCTCCACATCCTGCACATGCACGGTGTCCTGGTGCTAGGTATTCTTTTTCGTCTACTCCTTTCATTTTAATCTACTCCCTTAATCCTATCCATTCTACATCTTTTGTAGGGTTTTCTGTTTTTGTTATGATATCTTCTATGTCTTTTGGTGTGATGTCTCTTCCACCTAATCCAAGTACATAACCGTATGTTTCATTATCTACTGATGATTTTACATCTGTGTATAATGCTCCTCCTACTGAGAATGATACGTCTTTG
This sequence comes from Methanosphaera sp., assembly GCA_017431845.1. Taxonomy (GTDB): domain Archaea; phylum Methanobacteriota; class Methanobacteria; order Methanobacteriales; family Methanobacteriaceae; genus Methanosphaera. Next base: position 2,565 of record JAFRKG010000149.1, read on the forward strand.
TCTAGTACTGCTAGTTTTGCATCTTTTACTGCTTCTTTTAGTGCTTCTTTTGGGAATGGTCTGTATGATCTTACTCTTATTAGACCTATTTTTTTACCTGCTTCTCTTTGTTCGTCTATTACGTCTTTGATGGTTCCGCAGATTGATCCCATTGCTACTAGTATTATGTCTGCATCTTCGGATTTGTATTCTTCTATTAGTCCATAGTATCTTCCGAATTTGTCTCCGTATTCTTTTCCTACTTCTTCTATTAGTGCTTTTGAGTTGTTGATTGCTTGTTCTAGTTCGTATCTGATTTCTAGGTAGTGGTCTGGGTCTGCTAGTGTTCCTAGACTCATTGGGTCTTCTGTTCTGAGGTATGCGTTTACTGCTTCGAATGGTGGTAGGAATTCGTTTGCTTCTTCTTGTGTGATTAGTTCTACTGGGTCTACTGTGTGTGTGAGTATGAATCCGTCTACACATACCATTACTGGTACGCATATTTCTGGGTTTTCTGCTATTTTGTATGCTTGTAGTACTGTGTCGAATGCTTCTTGTCCTGTTTCACAGAATATTTGTATCCATCCTGAGTCTCTTTCTGATATTGAGTCTTGTTGATCGTTCCATATGTTGATTGGTGCTGATAGTGCACGGTTTGCGTTTGCCATTACTATTGGTAATCTCATACCTGCTGCTGCGAATACTGGTTCGTGCATGTATGCGAGTCCTTGACTTGATGTTGCTGTGAATACTCTTACCCCTGCACCTGATGCTCCTATTGCTGCACTCATTGCACTGTGTTCTGATTCTACTCTAATGTATTGTGAATCTAGTTCTCCATCTGCAACGTAGTCTGCTAGTTTTTCGGATATTTTTGTTTGTGGTGTTATAGGATATACTGGTATTACTGCAGGTCTTGCAAGTTTAACTGCTTCAGATATTGCTTCTGCTGATGATATTACTTTTACTACCATTATTCCCTCTCCATTGTTATTGCTTTTACTGGACATTCTTCTGCACAGATTCCGCATCCTTTACAGTAATCGTAGTCTGGATCATATTCTAGGGATATGCATCCGTCTGGGCAGTATAAATAACAGATTCCGCATCCTATACATTTTTCTTTATCTGCAACTGGTTTGAATGTCCTCCAACTACCAGTTTTGTTTCTCCTAGTGCTTCCAGGATCTCTTACAGCGGCTCCTATTGATTTCATATTTTTCACCATTTTTCTCCTTATTTATTCTACATTTTGTTCGTAGATATATTCTGTAGCTTTGAGGTTTGTTTCTGCTACTTTGCCTTTGAATGTTGATTTTATTGTAGTTAATAATGAATCAATAGATACTACTTGTGTTTTTGCTGATAAGTATCCTAACATTATAGTGTTTACTATGTTTCTTCCTATGTTGTCTAATGCTATTTGTGTTGCATCTACGGTGTATGTTTCAATATTTTGTTCTTCGAGTGATGGTATTACGTCTCTTGTTGTGTTTACTAATATTGCTCCATCTTTTTGTAAACCAGAAGTTAAGTCTACTACGTTTGCTAGTGTTTCATCTAGTACTACTACGTATTTTGGTTCGTATATTTGATATCTTCTTCTGATTGGTTCTTCACTTATTCTTGTGAATGCGGTTACTGGTGCTCCTCTCCTTTCAACACCAAAAGATGGGAAAGCTTGGGTGTATTTGTCTTCTTCAAATACTGCTTTTGCTAAAATTTCTGCAGCTGTTACAGCTCCTTGACCTCCCCTTCCGTGAAATCTTATTTCAATCATTGAGAAATTCCTCCAAATCATCTCATAATTATTTTTTTTTCGTGAATAATAATGGTGGATTTATATTTTGTATGTTGTTTTTTCAAATATCCACACTATAATTAATCATGATAAATAGTTATGTTTTTTATTATATTTAAAATTGTGGTTTGGTATTAAAATATGTTTAATTTTTTGAAAATTTAATAATCAATATCAAATCTAAGGAGAGTAAAATAAAAAATTGATAAAAAATTTACAAAAAAATGAAAAAATAATAAAAACTATAACAATATAGGTAAGAAAAAATAAATAATTTATAGAAAAGGTACATAAACATACATGATAAATCATTACAAATTAAGTAAAATAAAAAAAAAGATAAACAAAAAAAACAAGAAATAACAACAATAAAACAAAAAGAGGTGATAAAAATTAAAGTATTAATAATCACAGGACAACAAGCAGAAACACTAATAAGAAAAAACCTCAAAAACTATACAAAACACGAAATATACCTAAAAGTAATACCAATGCCCATAGCAGCATTCATCACACCAAAAATAATAATTTATCACCTGAAACAAAAAAACATACTAAACTCATTAAACAACAATAACACAACACCCATAGACAACATAGATATGATAATAACACCAGGACTAATAAGACAAGACACAACAGAAATAGAAAAACAACTGAAAATAAAAGCATACAAAGGACCAAGCAATGCCGCAGACCTGAAACTAACATTAGACATAATAGACAAAATAGAACTTTCAACAAACACCCCCGCAGATAAACTAATACGAGACCAACAATACCAGGAAGCAATAAAAACCATAAAAAACTATGAAAACCCAGAACACATAAAACAATTACTGGAAAAAAAAGGAAACATACAAATAAACACCTGCCCAGTAGGACCTGACTTTCCAATGAGAATACTCGGAGAAATAGCCAATGCCCCACAATTAACAGACAAACAACTACTAAACAAAGTACAATACTACCTGGACTCCGGAGCAGACATGATAGACATAGGCATGCACGCAGGAGAAAACAATCCCCAACAAGCACACCACATGATAAAACTAATAAAAGACAACTATGATACAACAGTAAGCATAGACACAATGAACACAAAAGAAATAAAAGAAGGACTGAAAGCAGGAGCTGACATGGTACTTAGCTTAGATCATGGAAACTATGAAAAAGTAATCAACGACATCAAAGATTACGATGCAAAAGCCGTGATAATACCAACCAACTATAAAACAGGATACATACCAAAAACCGCAGAAGAAAAGGTTCAATCCCTAGAATCATTAGACAAAAAATGTCACAACATAACCACAATAGCAGACCTATTACTAGACCCGATAAACAGTCCATCATTAACCGAATCAATACAAGCATATAAAACATACAGGGAACAAAACCCATACAAAACAATGTTCCTAGGAATAGGAAATGTATCCGAACTATTAGATGCAGACAGTAACGGAGTTAATGCAGTATTAACTGGTATAGCAATGGAAATAAACATTAACATATTATTCACGCCAGAAAGCAGTCCAAAAACAAGGGGAAGTATAAAAGAATTAAAAACCGCATCAGACATGATGTTCCTTTCAAAAATTAAAAACAACATACCAAAAAATTTGGGAATAAATCTAATACAATACAAGGACCAGTATGCTAAAGACGATGTTAATATAGATACGAATGATATTCCAGAAATTAAAGCAGTAGCTGATGGAAAATTTATACCAGACACAAGGGGCAGTTTCAAGATAATAGTATCTGATGGATTAATAAAGGCCATACATTACAAAGATTATGTTAAACATTGCGTTATTACCGGGACAACTGCCAGAGCAATATATGAGGAAATATTACGAAGAAATATGATTAGTAGAATGGAACATTCAGCATATCTGGGCATGGAGCTTGAAAAAGCAGAAATTGCACTAAAATTAGATAAAACATATATTCAAGATTTTCCAATATTCTAATATATAAGAAATTTTAATAGGTAGGAGAAAAATAATTTGACACAAAATGTTTGTACTCAATGTGGATATGAACATGTAGTTATCCATAGAAAATATAATGGTCAACGATTATGCAGTTCATGTTTCCGAAAATCAATAGAAACAAAGGTTTTAAAAACTATAAAGAAACAAAAATTAATCACCAAAGGTGATAAGGTACTGGTTGGCTTATCCGGTGGTAAAGATAGTGTTGCTTTATTGAAGATTCTTAACATTCTTAAAGAAAAGAATATTATTGAATTAGAAGCCGTTACAATAGATGAAGGCATATCCGGTTATCGTGAAGAAGGTGTGAGGATAGCAAAGGATGTGGCAGAAAAATTAAATATTAAACATCATATCATATCATTTAAGGACAAATATAAGTTTACAATTGATAAGATTATGGAAGTTGAAGCAAAAGAGGAACATCCTCAGCATGCATGCACATATTGTGGAGTGTTCCGTAGACAAATATTTAATCAAACTGCCCGAGAAGTTAATGCAACAAAACTTGCAACTGGACATAACCTTGATGATGAAACACAAAGTATCCTGATGAACTATCTTGAAGGTAATGTTAACAATATGGTTCGTATAGGATATAAGACAGAATCACGTGATGAAAGATTTACTCAGAAGATTAAGCCATTACGAGAGATTCCAGAAAAAGAGATTGGCCTGTACGTTTTAGAAAGTGGATATGAAGTTCACTTTGATGGATGTCCATATGCACATGAATCATTCCGTATGGAAATTGGGGACTTTTTAAGAGAAGCTGCTCTTAAACATCCGACAATAATGTACTCTACCTTAAATGGTTTTGAAAAAATTAAGCCTGCTATTAAAACTGATTATTTGAATAATTATAAAGGACAACCAAATAAAACTTGTACTCGTTGTGGAGAACCATCTTCACAGGACGTGTGTAAGTCTTGTAAATTTTTAGAAAAAATACATGAAAAACTAAAAACAGAGGAATAATAATATGAGCATAAAATTAATAAATAAAAGTGATGTTAAAGAAATAGAATTTACAGAAAATACAAGTATTGAAACAATTCTTAAAAATGAGAACATTCCTATTGAAACTGTAGTTATCAAACAAAATGGAGATACTGTAACTGAAGATGAGATTGTTAATGATAATGATGAAATAGAAATTATTAAAGTAATTTATGGTGGATAAACATAATATTACATTTATCTTCTTTTTAATATTTTATCCAAATCTTTTAAAAATTTATCAATGTGTTCCTTTTTTACATGTGGCATTAACACTAACCGGATTGCATATGGATATTCTGCTACTGAAACATGCCAATCCAGTTTAAGTAATTCTTGTTTTAATGAATCAACATCCATACAATCTGTTTTGAATGATATTAAATTCAGTTCGGGTTTACATATTACACTGATATTCTTCATTGATTGTAATTTCTTATAGGTGTATTGTGTTAAATTAATTGTGTTTTTAACTGTTTTTTTATAACCCTCTTTTCCATAATGGTTAAGTAAGGTCCAAGTGGCTGCTGTAGCTGCACCAGTTCGGGTGCCAACTATTGTTGTCTGTTTATCTTTAGTAAGATATGGTGTTTTAACTGAAAGTAAATCCAAATGTTCTTTATGCCTGAATATTATTCCACCAGCAGGTACAGGTGCAAGTCCCATTTTATGAGGATCTATTGTCATAGAAGATACACCCGGGCATTTAAAGTCAAAATTTAATTGAACACTATTTTCATTATCTAAAAAGGGTAATATGAAGCCGCCAAGAGCAGCATCCACATGTAAATAAATATTATGTGAAGAAGCTATTCTGGAGATTTCCTCTATATCATCAACCATACCCAATTCAGTAGTACCTGCAATAGCAACAATAGCCATAGTATTCTCAGTAATCAAATCCTCTATTTTTGAAACATCCATCTTATAGTTATCATCCAAGGGAACATAAACCGGTTTCAATGACAACATAGAAACTATCTTCTTAAAAGAAAAATGAGCACTTCTCGGCAAAATTACCTCAGGAATACCATCACGGCGTGATTCATACAAATACTTTGCTACACACATAGCCATAATATTAGCCTCAGTACCACCGGTAACTATATGCCCCGCAGGATTAGATAAATGCAATAATTCACCAAGAATAGAAATAACTTCCCGTTCCATAATAGCTGTTCCCTTAAATAAACCAGGATCTCCAAGATTTGTTTCGATAAACATTTTATAAGCTTTCATAGCAACAGGATCAGGTTTAGTACACATAGAACCTAATATTCTACCTGATTCATAATGTAAATCCATATCATAAAATTCGGATAATTTTTTAAAAATTTCATCTTCTGTTAAACCATGTTCTAACATTACATCACTAAACCTAATAGAATTATAATACAACAATCATAAGATACTAAAAAAATGGAGTATCTCTTAAAACTAATAACTATACTGTAAATACAATATTATTTTATACTACAATATTTGTTATTTAAAATTAAAATATCTTAAGAAAAAATCATTAAAGGTAAAGGGTGGTGAAGAGTGTTAAATTTATTCATTTTTTAAAACTTTTCTAGCTGCATCAAGCATAATTCTCTTTTCTACTTTAGCAACTAATTTTCTTATTGTTGGAACTGCATCAGTATTTGCTGAAATACTGCTTATTCCAGCTTCAACCAATTTTTCAACAATTTCTGGTTTACTACCTGCTTGTCCACAGATACTTGTAGTTACTCCTGCTTCATTACATTTTTCAATTACATGCATGATTAATTTTAGTACAGCAGGATGTGCTTCTGTGTAATGTTTTGCAACTAACTCATTATTTCTGTCTAATGCAAGAGTATATTGTGTTAAATCATTTGTTCCAAAACTTACAAAGTCAAGGCCTTCTGCGATGAAATCTTCTATGATAAGTGCTGATGCTGGAGTTTCAACCATCATACCAAAGTCTACATCAACATGTGGTATTAAACCTACTGATTTAGCTATTTCTTTAGCATCATGAAGTTCGGAAGGTTTATGTAATAATGGTAACATTACACCAATATTTGTGTATCCTTGGTCATGTAGTTTTTTAATAGCTTTGAATTCTGCTCTGAGAATGTCTGGTTGATCTAATTCTCTTTTTATTCCTCTCCAACCTAACATTGGGTTTGCTTCGTCAGGTTCGTTTTCTCCACCTTCTAAAGTTTTAAATTCATCGGTAGGTGCATCGAGTGTTCTGTACCAAACTGTTTTTGGATAGAATACGTCAACTACTTTGAGTATGTTATCAACTAATACTTGTACTAGTTCATCTTCTCGGCCTTCATCAATAAATTTGTATGGTACTATTCCTGTTGCAAGCATCATATGCTCTGTTCTGAGTAATCCTACACCGTCTGCTCCTGTAGCGTAAGCTTTTTGTGCTGCTTCAGCCATACTTACATTTACTTTAACATCAGTAACAGTTATTAATGGTGCTGCAGAGGTTGTGGCTTGTGCTTCTTCATTTGAAGCATCGTCTTTGTTTCCTCCAAATGCTCCTTCGAATACTATACCTTTTTTACCATCTATTGTTACTTGGGTATTTTCTTCGAGGATTGTTGTTGCTTCACCTGTTCCTGCTACACATGGTATTCCTAATTCTCGGGATATGATTGCTGCGTGACAGGTTACTCCACCTTCATCAGTTACTATACCGTTTGCTCTTTTCATTGCTGGAACCATGTCAGGAGTTGTCATAGTAGTGACTAGAATGTCTCCATCGAGGATTTTATCGAGTTCATCTAGTTTTTTGATGATTTTAACTGTACCTGATACTAATCCAGGACTTGCTCCTAAACCTCTGGTTAATATAACTCTTTCTTCTTCATCATCTAATGATTCATTGTTTTTGTCTTCATCGATGTTGTCTAGAGTTGTGATTGGTCTTGCTTGAAGCATGAATACTTTATCGTTTTCTATACCCCATTCAGTGTCCATAGGTGCACCGTAATGTTTTTGTATTCTTCTTCCAAGTTGGGTTAGTTGTTCTAAATCTCCATCAGTTAGTACACGTTCATCTTTTTTGTCTTCTGGAACTTCTATTTGTACTGTTGCACCGGTTTCTGGGTCTTTGGTAAACATTGTTTTTTTGGTGTTTATTCTGTATGATTTGATTTCATCATTTGCTTTATCATACCTGCATGTATCAGGTGTTACTGTACCGGATACTACACCTTCTCCTAGTCCCCATGCACCTTCTATGAGCATTTCTTCTTCCCCGGTTGATGGGTCTACTGTGAACATTACTCCAGCTTTTTCAGAGTTAACCATTTGTTGAACTACTACTGCTATTAATACTTTTGAATGATCAAAGTCATTTTCAGCCCTGTAGAATATTGCTCTAGCTTCGAATAAGGAAGCCCAACACATTCTTACATTTATTAATACATCATCTATTCCGCTGATGTTTAGGTAAGTGTCTTGTTGACCTGCGAATGATGCGTCAGGTAGGTCTTCTGCTGTTGCAGATGATCTTATTGCTACTACTACATCATCTTTTTCTACATCTAAACATAGTTTGTTATATGATTCTATGATAGCATTTTGGATATCATCAGGAATTGGTGTGGTAACTATTAGATCTTTTATGTCTTCTGCTACTTTTTGTAATTCACTTGTGTTATTGATATCTAGACTTGCTAGCATTGCATTTATTTGGTCTACAATTCCAGTTTCTGTGATGAATTTTTGATATGTTCCTGCTGTGATAACAAAACCGGGTGGTACTGGAATTCCTGCATTTGTTAATTCTCCAAGGTTAGCTCCTTTACCTCCAGCTACAGGAATATCATCCTTTGAAAGCTGTTTAAAAAACTCAACATAGTTCATTTGTAACACTCTTCTTTATAATTTTATTCCATTATTAATGATTTATATAACAATTTTTAAAGGATTATTAATCAATTATGTTAAATAATTGATGTTTATATAAATTCGACTATTTATTCTATTATTAAATCCTTTCATTCTAGTTATGTGATTTTTTGGTTTTTTTAGAATTGAACAAGGTCATGTCCTTTGTCAACTACTAATTTACAGGATACTGGTAATTTCATTGCAGCTCTGTAAAGTGCTGTTTTTGCACTTTCGAAGTCTTTCACATTTACGTATGCTGTGATAACTTTTTGGTTTTTACGTACTAATGCTTCTGAACTAACTGCTTTACCAAATGCTCCTCTCATTCCACTTTGTACCCTATCTGCACCTGCTCCGGTTGCCATTGGGTTTTCTCTTACTATGTGGTGTGGGTATACTCTGATTTTTAATCTGTATCCGAGTTTACCTGTGGTTCTTTGTAAGTATCTGTTAGATGCAACCCTTGCTGCTTCTAATGAGTTGTGTGATAAATGAGTGTGATCTTTTACTGCTAATGAGATTTCTAGTGGGAAATCTTCTGATAAGTTACCCATATCATATTGTACAATTTTTGATGCTGGGATTTTTCTAATATAATCTTTTCTTGTGTATGGTCTTACCATTCTATTGTCCTCCGTTTATATATTCATTTTTTCATCATATTTTATGTGAAAAATTTTTTAATAATACAATAAATAGTATTCTATTAAAAATATCGATTATTTATATTAATCGAATATACTAGTTTATGATTTGTTAAAGATATTATATATAAATTCTGTTAATAATTTTTAGGAACATTATTCATAATAAGGTGTATGAAATTATTAGTATTGAAAAACAAAGTTGTAATTATGAAAATTAAAACTAAATTAACTTTTAATTACATTAACAGAAAATATGCAGAAATTGCTTATCAATCATTATATCCCGATAATGAAGGTTTTGTTGAATCATATGTTGATGATAAAAAATTAGTTTGTATTATTGAGAATGAGAATATTTCCACTGTTTTAAATACTGTTGATGATTTAATTCAGTGCGAAAAAATGATTGAAATGACTTCAGAAATTATATAAAAAAGATAGTTTTAGGGATAATACCTAAAAATCTTATTCTTCATCTTCAGGTAAAACTTCAGGAATTTCTTCTTCTTCAGTTTCTTCTGGAGTGTTATCTTCGAATTCATCTATGAATTGAACTTTTTCTATTTCTTCAATGTTTTCATAGATTTCTCTTGCTACTCTGAATTTTGAGAGTGTTACTTCTTGTGAGGTTCTTTGGTCGAATCCTGCAATTAATCCTAAGTTGATTTTTGCAATATCGTCTTCAAATTCGATTTTTGCTTCATCTAAGTTTAAATTAGGGTTTCCGTAGTATACTTCGATTAATCCTTTAATTTTTTCTTCGTTGTCTTCGATTTCTTCAACTATTTCTAATTCGTATACTATGTCTTTTCCTGCTAGTTCATGGTTGAAGTCTACTCTTACTCTTCCACCATCTACTGTTCTTACTATTCCAGGGTTTCCTTCAAATGATAAAGGCATTCCTACAAATGGTTTGATGTTTTGTTTTTTGAATTCTTTCATTGGTATTAGTTGTATTTTACTTGGATCTCTTTTACCGAATGCATCTTCTGCTGCAATTTCGACTGTTTGTTTGTCTCCTACATCTAATTTTTGGATTTCTTCATGTAATTTTGGTAAGAGTTGACTTGATCCTACAGCTAAAACCATTGGATGGTAATCTTTATCTGGATTTGCTATTCCTGCTTCTTCTGCAACTTCTTGGTATGTTGTGTCGAATACGTCTCCAGTTTCTTTTACTTTACCTGTGTAATTTAATCTTATGAAAGCTTTATCATTTATTGCCATATTTTTCCATTATCTCCTTGTAAATTATTTTTTAAGTTTTGTTCAAATTTTTTTAGAACTTCTTTATTTTTATATCCTAATACTCTGATTTTTTGTGGATAACTATTTATATATTTATGTACTTCATCCTTAAAAATACCTACTTCTAATACACTTAATATTCTTTGTTTTCTATGTGTACTGAATCCTTGTGTGATGTTTTCTATTACTTCTTTTATTGTGTTAAATGGCCTGTTTTTGAGTATATTGTCCACTGTTTGTGAATCTATTAGATTTAGGTTATTTAAGTCTTTTTCAGAGAAATTGTTGACGTTATTTAGTAATTGATTAGTTGCTCTTGTATCATGTAATGGTGCGTGGTCATCAGAGATTTCTTTTTTTAGTATGTTTATTGTTTCTTGAGGTAACATGTCATCTAATTCGTCTACTTGTCCGTTTGATACTAATTGTCTAATTTTGGTTCCGCTTACATTTTCTAATCTTGGTACAAAAATAAATTTGTTCTTAAAATTAAAGTTTATCTTAGTTAAAGATTTGGATAAAGAAACAATAACATAATCATCATTGCTTAATTTACCTTCAAGAAGCACCTTTTTATCTTCCATTGAAACAATTTTGTATGGTTTTGGTGCAACACCTTTACCATTATTTATGTAGTCCAGTATTATTTTAAATTCAGGATCTTGACTAATATATCCCCTAGGAATATAATCTGCATTCAAATATTTAAACATCAAAGACAAACAAAGAGAATATTGACCAGAACCCATAATACCCATAGGAGGACCCTCCACCGCAATATCAGCCCCCAACTTAATAGCCAACTCAGCACGCTTATGACGAGTCATAATATAAGGCAAACCCCTACCATTACGTTCAAACAAACCTGGAATAACAGCAACAAACAAAGCATCAGGATGTAACCTTTTAGCTTCACTCATACAAAATAAATGACCATTATGTAAAGGAGAATACTCAGTAAAATCAGCAATAACCGGAGTTATATTCTCAGTACCAACCAACTTAAATGAAGGAGAAAGACAATCCTCCCTAAATTGTTTTTTATCTCTAACAATAATATCCTCAACAAATTTTTCCATTTGCATAAAAAATCAACCTAACAAAAATTTTAAAGATATATAACAATTTGTAACATATATTATTAATAAGTAAAGAACAAATAAGGAAACCCAAAAAAATAAATGAGGACATAACAATGTCAAATATAATATTAAAAAACTGTAAAACAATAGACAACAAAATTATAAACCTCATAATAGAAGATGGAAAAATAAAAAAAATAACAAAACAACTACTAAGCTCAGATAAAACAACAGACAAAATAATAAACATAAAAGAAAACATCATCATCCCAGGACTAATTGACACACACGTACACCTAAGAGATCCGGGACTAACACATAAAGAAAACTGGACAACAGGAAGCCAAGCAGCAGCACATGGAGGATACACCACCATAATAGACATGCCAAATACCAGTCCATTAACCAACACACTAAAAAACTTTAAAGAAAAAAAAGAAATAGCCAAAAATAAATCCTATGTAGACTATGCACTACATGCAGGAGTAAAAACACAAAAAGATGTTAATGAAATTCTAGAAGAAAAACCCGCATCATACAAAATATTCATGGACCTACACAGTAACCACGAATTATTCGAAATGTTCAAATACGTATCAAAAACAGGTAAACCATTAAGCTTACACTGTGAAGACAAAACATTAGTCGATTATAACATTAAAACATTAAGCAGCAATCCAGAAAATGATAAAAAAACCATAACATACAGTTATGCAAGAAGTGCACTAGCAGAACTAATAGCAGTAAACAGAGCAATAGAATATGCCAAACAATTAAACTTACAACTACATTTATGTCATATCAGTACTAGACAAACACTAGAACTGATAAGAGAAGCAAGAACCAAAATAAATATAAGCATAGAAGCTACACCACACCACATATTCTTAGACAACAGCACATATGAAACATATGGAATAAAAGCAAAAACAAATCCTCCACTAAGAGATAAAAATTATAACATTAACATAGAACACTTGAAAGAATTTGATTCAATAGGAACCGATCATGCACCACACACACTAGAAGAAAAACTGAAGAACACATGGACTAGTGCTGCAGGAATACCAGGACTAGAAAACACACTACCATTATTATTAACAGAAGTAAACAATAATCATATTACATTACAGGAAGTAGTGCGATTAATGAGCACTAATCCGGCAAAAATATTCAAAATTCCAAATAAGGGAGATATACAAGTAGGATATGATGCTGATATAACAGTACTTGATATGAAACTTGAAGGAAAAATAGATACTGAAACTTTTTATACGAAAGGCAAGTACACACCATTCGAAGAAAGAGAGTATACTGGTAAGAACATAATGACTATAAATAGGGGAAATATTATTTGTGAAAATGATGAAGTTATAAAATGTGAAAATAAGTATGTGTATTAAAAATTTCTAAACTCCACTCTTTTTTTATTAATTAAAAATTTACATTTACTTTTTATAAAATATTTATTCCACAATATTGTAGAGTTATAATTAGTGGAAATTTAATTAAAATAATTGATGTTAAAAAAATAGTTGTTCTAAAGAGAATAAACATAAAGGTAATAGTTTCCGATGTATGAACTATAATCCCTTAATTCCCAGTAAAAGTATAATAATAGTTTGAATTATCGGAAAATGCAGACCGTACCTCGTCTACGAATGTAATACGGGTCGTACCTTGCGATTCCAATATACTAACTATTATTGAATATATTTCAATACTTAAAGTTTACTCGGAAACTTCACTATTATATATATTCCTTGTTATATATAAATGATACCTTTATATTCGTAAATTATTACCCGCTTATAATGCAGGGTTAATTAAGTCACGTTCTCCGCTAGGCATGAATTCTCTAATTGCACCTTTTGCAATACATGCTCTTGGGTTAGCCCAATCGAATGTTAAGTTGTTGTCTGCAAATGCAACTTTGATTAATGGGTTAAGTGCAAATGCGTCTCCTCTTGCTGCGTGAGGTGCTTGAGCAATACCTGCATATTCAGGTTGGTGACCTACGTTCATTGCGTAGTTAGGGTAGTTAGGACCTCTTAATTCGTGGATGAGACCTTCGTCACTTCTTATGGATAAGGAGTTGGATGATCCACATTGATCTTGTAAGTCGTAACCGTAGAATCCTAATCTGCTGTGTCCTTCTTTGTGTAATAATTGACTTAAGTACCATCCGTTTACACCTGCGTTAGAGTTAGCAGTTGCGAATGCTACTGAACAACCTGCACCTGCTGCAGCTACACATGCTCTTTGTGATCCACCGAAGTGGTCTTCGAGTGCTGCTGGGGTTTCGTATTGTTCTAATGCGTAAAGGGTTACTTCACTTGCAATGTCTCTTACTACTTCTGTTGAAGCTTCAGCTTGACATAATCCACCATAGTTTTTCTCTACATAGTCTTTACCGTAGTATACGAAGTCGTCTAAGATTTCGTCAGTGTATGCTGCTGTAGCATATTGTGTGAATCCTACACCACCAGACATGTATGAACCTAACCATACTTGGTCGTATAATGGGGATGCTGCACCGATTACTTCTAATGAGATTTTTGCAGGGTCATCTGATACTCTGCTAGTTTGTACCATATCAGAAATTGCACCGAAGGTTACTCCTCCAGGTTCGTTAGGACCTCTTGCTCTTCTTGCTGGCATTGCACTAGCCATAGAGATTACGTCTGCGTGTTTTGCTGCGTATGAGAAATCTGCAATTGCTGCTTCTCCTGCACATAATTTGTATGCAGAGATGAAACTCATACCGATTTGCATAGCAGACCATCTTGAGGTGGTACCACCGTCACAAGCACGTACTACTAATGTAGGTACTCTTGATACTTGGTATGTTTTTTTACCTATGTATTTTTTGAGTTGTTCTGCTTGTTCTTCAGGGAATTCTTTGTTGATGTCGATTACGAATCTTGAATCTAATTGATCTACTAATTCGTCGTCACCAGAGAATACTTTTGCGTAGGAATCTACTACTAATCCTGGGTCTACTTCTACCATGTGTTCTTGTACTACTGCTCCTCCAGGGAGTGCGTGGTTGATTGTTTCTAAGTACTCGTTGATTGTTTCAGGAGTTACTTCTACACCTAACCTTTGTTCAAGTACACCGTGAGCTGTATCCATACCTACGATAATTGTTCTTTTTATATCGTCTACTAATTGTTGGATAGCTGAGTTGTTACAGAAGTGAAGGTCGTCCCCTTCTACGTATGTGTCTGTTCCAGATACTTGGTATGCCATTAATTTTCTTTGTCCGAGAGGTACACCTATGTCTGGGTTGTAGAATGGTAATCCTCCACGAGCTTCCATAGCTTTTTCTGCTTGTTCATTAAATTCTCTTTTTCTTGCGGATTGTTCCCATCCACCATAGCAGTAATATTTAGTGTTTTGTTCTTCAGGGTCTTCATCAAATTTTTCTTGTAAAGCCTTTAAGAATAATTTTTTCTCATCTACCATTAGTTACCACCTAATTTACTTTGTAAATCGTCGTTGAATACATCTAAACCATATCCACCAGCAGTTCTTGCAAAGTGTACTTCTTCTACTACTTTAATAACTTCTGGGTCGTCTCTTAAACTTACGTTATCATATCTGTAAATAGTTGTGATTTCTTTAAGTTTGTCTTCTGGTAATGGTTCTCCTACTGATATAGGTTCGTCGAGTTCTACACCTACTTGGTTTTTTACGTATTTAACTACTCCTTCATCTTCATCATATACGTATCTTTGTAATGCGTCGAACATTAAACCGTTTTCATCGAGTCTTAATGAGTGACCGTGTACTGTTGCTCCTCTTAATCCAGTTTTTGCTGGGTCGAAGAATTCGGATTCCATTAATAATTTGGAAGTTTCTTCTAAGTCGGATTCTCTCATTTCTACTACTTGTCTTCCTGAGAGTGTACCTGTGTCTACTCCTCTGAATCTTCTCATGTATGATCTTGCTCTGTCGTATGGTTGAGCTGGTGCGTTATACATTGAGTCTGCGAATTGTACGTATCTTATACGAATTCCTTTTTTTGCTCCGTCGATTGGTTCTACGAAGTCTTTCATATCATCTGCTTCAAAGTCCATTTCATCGAGAGGTGGGTGTACTGTTTTGTAACCTTCCCCTGGGTTTCTGTGACTTAAAAGTTTTACTATATCGTCATCTGCAATACTTCTTAGTATTTCGAGTTCATAATCTGGGTTTAAGTGTTTTCTACGGTTTTCCGCAATTTTACTTTCCCCAGGATAAAATTGTACGTCATATGCCATTTACAATCACCTGATATATCTAACAGTTTCTGATGATTTTGCGTTTGGATCTACTAATCCTATTAGTCTTGAATCTATTTTGTCTTCAAATCCTTCACCGTATTTCATGTAATCTGAAACGGAAGTTTGAGTTTTATTAAATATTCCAACTTTAATATCATAACCAAAGTTTAGAGTATTATCCAAAATTTCATCAGCCTTTTCTACAAAATCTTCAAGATTGTCTAATTGGACTGTTAAAATGATTTCACCAACAGAAACACGTAGTGGAACGTCGTTACCTTTTACGTTGATAGTTTTTCTATCTGTATGGTTAACTGGCAATCCCTTTGCTGGACCAAAGTTAACTATTGTAGGTAAGGATTCACCATTAAGTAATACTCTTAAAACTCCTTCCAACTGCAATATTTGGTTTAATATTTTTTCAGTTGTTGTTGGTTTTAATATCCTATATGGAAAAATTTTCACATCAGTTGCTTTAATGATATTTTGTTCTTCTACTTCTGCTGACATTATTTAACATCCTACTTAGATTTTATCTTTTATTTGACTTGCTCCTTCAGCAACATATTTTACTGGTTCTCTTAAATTGTCTACACTACCATATACTTCTCCAACTAAAGCAGATGTTGCTTCTACAGAGAACATTTGTGTACCTGAATCTAAGGACATTGCTGCTGTATCACATGGAATTGCGTATCCTTTACTGTGTCTTGTTACTACGTGGTTACCGTTGAAGATACCTGGTCCTCCTCCACCGTATATACCGTGTGAGAAGAAACTCATACCTACACCTACACCCATTACTCTACCAAAGTCTACACCAGGTAAACCTGCTTCGTATTCGAGAATATCGTTGAAGTATAGGATGGATGATGCGATACCTTGTGCTGCTCTTGCTGCACCTACGTTTACGATAACGGAAGCTACGAGACCTGCTGCTGCATATGCGTTCCATAATGCCCAGTCAACTGGTTCATATAATTTGTATCCGGAAGGTAATGTTTCTTTTACTTTGATTACTCCATCGTCTAATGCTCTTGCTAATAATGCTACTACTACATCTCCAAGAGTTCCTTTACCATTTTCTTTAACTAAATCGTAAACTAAGTTGTTTGCGTTTAATCCTTGGAATGCTAAACCTAATAAGTGGCTTCTTTCGAATGCACCTATTGCGTCACCCATTTCGAATGTTGCAGTTTGTTCAAGGATGGATGATAAAGCTACTGCGTTAAGAGTGTTTTTCTTAGTGATTGCTACTACGTGGTTAGCACCAATGTTTCTTAGGCTGTATCCTAAACCTTCAAGGTGAGTTGTTTGACCTAAAAGGGTTGTGATTGCTCCACCTAATTTTACGTTATGTGGGTATCCACCCATAGCAGCTGTTTTAATTTCTGATGCTTGATATTTGTTAATATCAAATGTATCAAGAATAGCTTGGATTAAAGCTGAACCTGTTGCTAATGGTGCTACAGAATAGTCACCAGAAACAGCTAATCTTTCTGATGGTACTTGTACTAATACTTGTTTTCCACCATTTAATAATTCAAGGTTGAAATCATCATCAGCGTCAACTTTTAACATTTTTGACATTTTGTCTGCAATTGCATCTGCATTTCCTACGATATCTAATTCTAATTCCCTACCAGGAATAAAGTTTGCTTTTCCACCGTAAGCACCGTTTGCTAATGATTTTTCTATTCCTGCAAGGTTTACAGCAACAGAACGCTTAATTTCTTGTATAATATTTTTAATTGTAGGGTTTACTACTGGACTAATTGCTTCTAGAGGTACTTGTTCTTCTAAAAGTTTTCCATCTACCCCATATAAATCTATTTTGTCTTCATATGTTGGCATTTATATGTACACCTCTTAAAAAGTATATTCATTAAGAAATGAAATTATCATATTCATTCCGGGTTATAATTTTTCTTATTTTCCTTTTCACATTACTTAATATTGTAAATATTCAACAATATTTAGTTGGTAAAAATATTGATGAACCAGTACTGAGTAATACGTGTTTTTATGCATACGCATAGTGAAAAAGATTAGCGATTTACTTTAATAAGAAAAAAATATGTCCCTCCAACTATCTAAAAATACATTTCCATAATTGTGTTCAAATATTTATACAAAAGAACACTCCAAAGGAGTAATTTAACCGTTTATAGTACGTTTATTAGAGTAATACAAATATAAACATTACTTTGAATATTTTGTATACTAGTTTTCTATTTGTAATAAATATTCTTACATTTGAAATATATAATAAAATAAACATATAAATGTTTTCAAATTTTAATTAAAAAAAATAAAGTAATTATAGAAAAAATAGAGTATTAAATTTTATAATAATTATTAAAAATATTTAGTTTATCCTAAAAATTATGGTATTCTTAGTTTGAAAAAAAATAATTAATAATTAATAGTAGAATAATAAAATTGTGGAGAAAAAAATGATAAAAAATATTCTAGAAAATATTGATAATAACGAAATTAATCTTGAAGATATCAGTTACTTGTGGAATGAAAAGAATGAAAATAATAAGAAATTAATAATTAATCATATACAAGAAAACCTAAATGATTTCAAAATCACATATGAAGGCAATATTTATTATCCAACTATTTATAAGATTGAAGATAATTGTCCAACATGTGGTTATAGGACACCGATTTCAAGACAGAAATATACGGAAGAATTTATAGTTAAAAATATTGAATATAAATTAAACGGAATATCAAATTATAATTTCAGTGGTATTAATTTTTAAAATAAAGATATTACTGGATTAAGAGAGTTATTTATAATTTTAAATTACTTAGAACATTTAAATTTAAATATTAATGTTGCATTATCAAATTATGATAATTTAAAATATTTGAAAAAATATGAGTTGAATTCAATAATTTACAATCCACTCGATTTTTCATATAAAGATAATAATGATAATAATGATAATTTTAATAGCAAGTATGAAGAACAAGTAATCAGATACATTAAAGAAAATATGAGTATTAAGGTTACATATGTATTAACTTTAAAATATAATGAAAGTCATCATGATATCTTCAACATAATTGAAAGAATAAAAAAATTAAATGTTGACTATATAGAAATAAGAGGTTTTGATCCATTTGTAGATTCACCCGAGGAATACAACCCTCAATATTCAAAAGAATTTATATTAAAAATAATTATTTTATTGAGATTATATTTACCAAATGTTGAATTAAAAATACAATATGCAACAAATGAGAACAACTATTTAGAAGATTATATCAAACTTGGTATAAATACGATTACTGGAATTTATACAAATAATATGGGCAAAAAATTAGAAAATATTGATAAAATACAGGAATTAGAAAAAAAGTAATACTTTTTAATAAAAAAGTATTTATCCTACCACATACATAATAATAATTGTAGAAGGTAATAAAAAAATTAAAAAAAGTATGATATTATGTTCTACAATCTAATCTTAAAATGTATAAACTAAAAAATTAATTCATTTCCCCCTATTAGAAAAACTCCAAAAATAAATAATTTAAAAATCTCAAAAAATACATCACTACATTAAGAAAAGTAAAAAATCATAAATGTAGAAAAAATGTGTTAAACACAATTGTATAAACCTTAATGAAGAAAAAAAATTGACTTAAAAAGATAATCCAAAGTCAAAAATTTCTTTAAAAGAGAAAGTGTTCAAGTAAAATCAACTATTTGTAATGAAAAAGGAAAGAATTATTTTTATATAATTCTTATTTAATTATTTTTTTTGAACCATACTAATTTTAAAAACAAAAAATAACTATAATAAAAAATCAAAATCCATTAATACTTATTAAAAACCGAATAAAAATAAGATAATCAAAAAACAACTCTGAAAAAAAAATGTTTCATAATAAAAATAGACTTTATAAAATAAAAAAAAGCATAGTAAACATTAGTCAAGTATAAAACTCATACTATGCTACTATGTCCCTAAAGTATTATTTTAGTCAAAAAATAACATAAAGATGAATACATCATCAAAAAATGAATGATTGAAGAAGAACTTCAAATCATCATTGATCTTCGATAGAAGATTTGTACTTATTTTAGTTTATTTATATTTTTTTAACTAAGTTACCCATATGATCATATACTTCAACAGTGGATAATCTCATTTGAGTATCTAATTGGTGAGTTGCACATGATAAACATGGGTCGTATGCACGGATAACCATTTCCATTAAGTTGAATATTTTATCATCTACTTCTACACCAGGTTTTATGTAAGTGTTTGCAACTTGTTGAATACCCATTTCCATAGCTGGGTTGTTTTGTACTGTAGCTACTACGATGTTTGCTTCAGTTACTAAACCGTTTTCATCTGTTTTGTAGTGGTGAGTTAATGTTCCTCTTGATGCTTCAACTATACCTACACCTTCACCGGTGATTTGGCTTCTGTCGATAGCTCCAGGACGTTTTTCTCCACTTAAGTCTCCTTCAAGACCGTCAACTGCTAATTCTGCAGATGCGATTAATTCGATGAGTCTTGCTGGGTGGAATAATAATGTTTCTTGTGGACATTGACCAAATGTTGCTCTGAAGTCGTCTAATAATTTTTGAGATTCAGGTGCTTCATCTGGCATTTTTTTACATGCGTTTAATCTTGATAAAGGAGCTACTCTGTATACACCTTCAGGGTATCCGATATCTTTGATGTAAGGGAATTTTAACCAGGAGTATGGTTTTACGCCTTCTGCTATGTAGTCTGTGTAATCTTGTGGTGCAAATTCAGCATATTCTGCTCCTTGTTTGTCAACCATTCTTACATTACCGTTGTACATGTCCCAACTACCATCTTTTTTACTTACTAAACCAGTGTGGTAAGTTTCAACATAACCTAATGTTTTGATTAAGTCCATGTTTTCTTCAAAGATAGGTTGTGCTGCATTCCATGTATCCCATGAAAGTTCAAGACATTCTTTTGCTTTTGCTAAGTTGTCTTTTTGTTCTTCATCGGTTAATTCTGTGGTAATTCCACCAGGTGTGTTTGATACTTGGTGAATTGGTCTTCCACCGATAGCAGTTACAATATCTTGTGCATTTCTTCTTAATGCTAATGCTTTTTTAGCTAATTCAGGATAGTCTTTAATTATTTGGAATACGTTTCTAGTTTTTCTGTCTTTTCCACCGATGAAATCAGGTGCAGATAAGAAGTAGAAACTTAATGTGTGAGAGTGTATAACTGATGCCCAGTTCATGATTTCTCTCATTTTGTATGCTGCTGGAAGTATTTCATCATCGTTGTAACCAAATACTTGGTCACATGCTTTAGCTGCAGCTAAGTGGTGTTGTACATCACAGATACCACAGATTCTAGGTACGATTCTTGGTACTTCTTCGATTGGTCTTCCTTGTAAGAATTTTTCAAATCCTCTGAATTCCATTACGTGTAATTTAGTATCTTTTACGTTTCCTTCTTCATCAAGGTCTACTGTAATTTTTGCGTGACCTTCAATCCTGGTTACAGGTTCTAATGTTAATTCTACCATTTATTTTAGCCTCCTACAATCTAATCTCTAAGTTTTAATGGGATTAAAGCTGCTGGTAATGTGTATGTGTAGAATGTTCCTACAATATCTTCTACTTGGTTAGCAACTTCTTCAGGGTCGATTTCTTTATCGTTTTCTACACCGAAGTCAGATCCTATAGCACTTATCATTTTTGCTCCAGCATCTAATACTTTGTCGGTAGGACCATAACATCCTCTACATGGAGTGTCTACTGATGGACATTGTGCTCCACATAATGGTCTTGTTGCAGGACCTAAACAAATTATTCCTTGAGGTACTAAACATAAGTCTTTGTCGGTTGGTCCAACTTCCCAAGGTCTTTTGATGGTGTCCATTGCCATACCCGTAGGTGGTTTTTCTCTTTCACATACGTCACATAAGTTGTTATCAGGGATTTCTGGAGTTTCTCCTTTAACTAATGCAATGAGTACTTGTGCGATTACGTCGGATTTTGGTGGACATCCAGGTAATGCTGCGTCTACTTTAATTACATCACTTAATGGTCTTACTCTGCTTTCTAAGTGAGGTACTGCTTCGTTTGGTATGATTCCATCTGGGTTAACTGTTGAGCATGAGTTTATGTATGCTTCTGTTGTTAATTCGTCGTTGGTGTGTAAGTTTCCAAGTCCTGGAACTCCTCCGAATTCTGCACATGATCCGTATGCTACTACAAAATCAGCTTTTTCTCTTAATACTTCAGCTAATTCTTTGTTTTCGTCGTTACGGATTCCACCTTCGATTAATATGATGTCCATTTCTGGAATTTCATCGTATTTTGTATCCATAAGTACAGGACTGAATTCGAATTCTGCAACTTCTAATACATCTAATAATAATTCGTGTAAATCTGTAAATGCAATGTGACATCCAGAACATCCACCGAGCCACATAGTTCCTATTCTTTTTTTATCTGCCATGTACTTATTCCCCCTCTGCTAATTGTGCTTTTAGTGGTGAAGGACCTAATTCTTCAATTTCTGCAGTTACTCTTCTAATGGTACTTGCGAATTTTTCTCCTTCTGAAGCTGAAATCCAGTCGTGTTGTACTCTTTGTTTTTCGATTCCGAGTTCATCTAATAATCTGTAGATTAATCTCATTCTTCTATCGAATTTGTAGTTACCTGCATCGTAGTGGCAGTCTCCCATGTGACATCCACCGATAAATACTCCGTCTGCTCCTTCTCTTAGAGCTTTGAGTATGAATTGAGGTTCAATTCTTCCAGAGCACATTACTCTGATCATTCTTATGTTAGGTGGGTATTGCATTCTTGATGTTCCTGCAGTATCTGCTCCACCGTAACAGCACCAGTTACAACTGAAAACGATTATTTTAATATCGTCGTTAGCCATTATTTTTCCTCCTATTATAAAAACATGATTATTTAACTTAATAACCATTTAAAATTCTAAATGATTTGACATTTAAATTTAATAATTTAAACACGTGTTATTGTACTATTAAACATAACGTCTTTGAGTACAATTGTACAATTAACTAAAATAATGTACAGTTATTATATAACTTTATTATTATAATAAAGGTTATTTTATAGGAAAAACCGTTAAGTTTAAATATGATGAATGTAATTTTTTTGTTTTTTTGTGAAAATATTTGGATTAATGTTAATCTAAATAATTTTTGTTAAGGCTTATTTGGGTTATTGAGGCTTTTTCCTATTTTTTTGATTTTTTATTTTTTTGTTGAAAAATGTTGAAAACTTTAGGTTAACCTAAAGAAAATATCATGATTTAACATGAAAATATACTGTATAAATATAGAAATAATTAACAATGTTATATAACAGTGTTAATACAACATTTAAAAGATATCAATACTAAAAATAATAACAACAAAGATAAAGCTTTTTTATATTTTAATAAAAAATATAATTATTTTAAATTATAGTTTTGGTGATGAAATGCTACTTGAGATATCTGACTTAGAAGTAGAAGTAGAAGGAAAAAAAATACTAAAAGGAGTAAACCTCAACATAAACGAAGGAGAAACACACGTACTACTAGGACCAAACGGTGCAGGAAAAAGTACATTATTCATGACAATACTCGGATTTCCAAAATACGAAGTAACAAAAGGAAAAATAATCTACAAAGGCAAAGACATAACAAAACTAGAAACACATGAAAGAATAGCCTTAGGATTAGGAGTAACATTCCAAAACCCACCAGCAATAAGAGGAGTAAAACTAAAAGACTTACTGAAAATTGTTGACAAACATGAATACAAAACAAACGATGAACTAGACGAAGAAGTAGTAAAATTAGGCGAAAGATTAAAATTAAATAACGACTTCCTAGAAAGAGATGTAAACTTAGGATTCTCCGGAGGAGAAGTCAAAAGATCAGAACTACTACAATTACTAGCTCAACAACCAGACTTCATAATGTTTGATGAACCAGATTCTGGAGTAGACATAGAAAATGTGGAATTAATATCCAAAGAAATAAGCACATTACTAGGCCAAGATGATGAAAACACAACAAAAGGCGGATTATTAATCACACACTTAGGATACATATTAAGGTTTGTAAAAGCTACACACGCACATGTACTAATAGATGGAAAAATAGCAAGAACTGGCAATCCAGAAGAAATAATGACTGATATAAGAAAATCAGGATTTGGAGATATGTAATATGGTTTCAATAAAAGATAAAGCAGAAAAAGCAATAAATAAAGAAGCAGCTATAGGAGCAGACATAGATTTAAACGAATATGAAGCTGCAGATGTAGAAGCACACGAACATCTAGATTCATTAGATGACTTAGCAAAATCAGACAAAGAAACATTAACAAGTGTAGGAATGATGACCGATGAAGAAGATAGATCAGCATCATTTCTACAAATGGACCAATCAGAAGTATTTGTAAACAACATGTTCCCAGGCGTAGAAGTAATGGGAACCGCACAAGCACTGGAAAAATATGATTGGTTAGCAGATTACATGTGGAATGCAGTACAAGTAGACGCAGATAAATATACTGCAACAACAGAATTAGGAGCAACAAGCGGATACTTCATAAGAAGCCTACCAGGAACAAAACTAGAATTACCTATACAAGCATGTATGTACATCGGTGATGATGCAGTAAGACAAACAGCACACAACATCATCATAGCAGAAGAAGGTTCCGAAATAAACATCATAACAGGATGTTCCACAGCAGCACACGTAGACAATGCAGCACACATAGGTGTATCCGAATTTTACCTAAAAAAAGATTCAAAAATTACATTTACAATGGTACATAACTGGGCAAAAGAAGTGGATGTAAGACCAAGAACCGGTGTAATCATGGACGATAACAGTACATACATCTCCAATTATATACTAGCACATCCAGTACGTAACCTACAAGCATACCCTACAGCATATGCAAACGGAGAAAACACAAAAGTATTTTTCCAATCCATACTAGCAGGAAAAGAAGACTCCGTAATAGATCAAGGTTCAAGAACAGAACTAAACGGAATCAACTCACAATCAGAAATGATTACAAGAGCAATATCCGAAGATGAATCCACAATCATTACACGTGGAGACTTACATGGAAAAGCTCATGAAGCAAAAGGTCACCTAGAATGTATGGGATTAATATTATCTGATGATTCAAAAATATACTCCATACCTGAATTAAGAGGAGACTGTACAGATATGGAATTATCTCACGAAGCAGCAGTGGGAAAAATAGCTGAAAACGAAATACAATATCTAATGGCACGTGGATTAACTGAAGATGAAGCTGCATCAATGATTGTAAGAGGTTTCCTAGATATTGATATTAAAGGATTACCTGAAGAATTAGCAAAAGAAACTAAAAACATCATGGAAATGAGTATGGACGGAATGTAAATTCTTTCCAAATTTATTTTTTAAATAAACTCCAAAAAATAGACTTATTTTTAATATAATAAAATTTTAATAAAAAAAGTTGTTTATAAAATAATCCTAAAGATTATCTTATTAATATATCCAATATTATCCTGAGATAATTATAAATTCACCGACTTTTTCAACCTTACCAAATGGTACAATAAGTAAATCGCCCTTATGTTTTGCACCTTTTACTTTAACATTTCTTTCAGATTCCGTTCTAATTACGATGTCAGTGATTTTTCCAGTTTTTTCATCTATAGTTAATTCATCGAGAACACCTAAGATACGAGCATTACTAGTAGCTACTTGATACCCTTTGATATCTGCCCATAACTTTTCTTCTCCTTTAATTAATTCCCTTTCATTAGTCATTATTGTCCACCTAAAGTTTTTATAGTTACTATGTTGATAACAATTATGATATGATTTATGTAATCTAAACTATATATAACTTAGTTTGTTAATGAAGATATTTTTCAGATAAATCAAGATCATGTATAGTATTTATGTTAAATGCTAACTCCACATTTTTTGATTCATAAATTGTTTGATCTTGCTCATCATTATTTGCTAATAATAAATTCACACCTGTTGGAACTAAACCATCAAATACCAATGTCGGCGTTATACCATGTTTTTCAAATAAAAATTCCGGAACTGAAACACACATAGCCGGTTTTTTTCTTTCAAAATAATGTTCAAATACATCATCCAATTGTTCACCTGTAACAAATGGTAAATCAGCAACAATTGTCATAATCACTTCATCTTCTTCCACATAATCCCTATTAGATAAAACTTCTGATAAATCCTCAATGTATCCTATCCCTGAAGTTTGAATTATGTTAACTGGAAAATCTTCAAGATACTGTCTAGTTAGGGGCGTGTTAGGACTTACTGCAACCAATATATTATCAACATAATTAGAATTTTGTAATGCATCAATAACATGATTAATCATTGTTTTATTATTTACTTTAATTAATGGCTTTTCACAATCTATATCCATCCTTGTTCCTTTCCCGCCAGCCATAATTAATGCAGTTGTCATAAACTTCACATCCTATATTCTAGTATATTATCTAGTTTATATTTAAATTTATAAAAGTTTATATATTAAGAAATTAATAGAATAAGTAGAAAATTTAATCAGGAGAAAAAAATGTTAGAAAATTTAAAGACAGTCATATTATTAGGTTTTATGTCCGCTATTTTAGTAATAATATGTGGATTTATAGGACATCTGTTTAATTTCAGAGGATTAGGTATACTAATAGGATTAGTCTTTGCAATTATTATGAATTTTTCATCATATTTTTATAGTGATAAAATTGCCCTAAATTCATATAATGCTAGGATAGTAACTGAACAAGAAGCTCCAAATTTACATAGAATTGTTGGAGAGTTAGCTAATAATGCAGGTATTAAAAAGCCACGAGTTGCTGTTATAGACTCAAGAGATCCTAATGCTTTTGCAACAGGACGTAATCAAAGCCATGCAGCAATTGCAGTTACTACAGGAATTTTACAGTTACTTGATGAAGACGAATTAAGAGGTGTTCTTTCACATGAAATGGGACATATTAGAAATAAAGATATTCTTATTAGTTCAGTAGCTGCTACCGTTGCAGGTATGATTGTAGCAATTGCTAATTGGGCACAGTATGCATTCCTATTCTCAAATAATGAGAATGGTCTTGGTGATGTTGTCGGTGCTATCTTATTAGCCATTCTTGGACCAATAGCTGCTTCCATTATACAGTTAGCAATAAGCAGATCCAGAGAATTTAAAGCTGATGCAACTGGTGCTGAAATTTGTGGTAATCCTCTTGCTCTTGCCAGTGCTTTGAGAAAATTAGAGTTTGGAACTACCCAGCATCCAATGAACAATGCTAAGAGTACTGATGCACACATGTTTATTGTTAATCCATTCGGTAATGCTTCCACTAAATTAAAAAATTTATTTTCAACTCATCCTGAAACTAGTGAGAGAATTAGAAGATTAGAAGAATTAGCTAGACAATAATTCTTTATTTCTATTTTTTTATTTCTTTTGTTTTCTTTGTTGCATTATACAAAACCCGTTCTTGGAACCACCTATTGGATTTACTGGTGTTCCCAGTGAATTCATGCATCTTGCCATCATTAATGCACCTAATGCTAATCCATCTTGAACAAAGATTATATTAAATTCGTTTTTTAAATATTTATTTATTAATTCTGGTTTTTGTCCTGTGGTTCCGGCTCTTCCGGTTATACCTATAGTCATATTCTTTGTTACTAGGTTTAATTTTTTTGTTTCATCGATTAATCGTTTAATATAATATGCATAAAAGTAGTCTATTTGTATCATTACTTGATTTATGTTATTAATATCAGTTAATTGTTTGAATTTTTCTATTAATTTGTCCTGATTATTGATTTTTGTTCCTATAATCTTGGTATTGTTGTCATTATTGTTTGATGAATGTACACTTACTAAACCGAATTCATTTATGTTTGTTGGAACTTGCATAATATCAACATGTTCATGTAATTTTAATGTATTGTTATGTAATTCTTCATCATTTAATTGAATGTTATTTTGATAATTATCTAGATCTATAGTGGAATGTTTTTGTTCAATAACACCACATCCCCTTAAAATAACATCAGAAATCCCACCAGCCAAACCAACAAAATTACATAATAAATTAGCATAAGGTTTTGAATCATCAATAACCTGACCAGCCAGTGTAGTGCCCATATCAATAGAAATTACAGGATTACGAAAATCAACTGAAGAAGATTTTGAAGCCAATTTTATACCAGCAGTAACTAAATCCCCCTCCATCTCATTTGCAAGCACACCCGTCACTTTTGGCGGAGATACACTTACTACAGACCCATCAAATTTAACCGTGTTAAAAAAAGAAAATTTACGAATATGCTCCGGAATATTATTTATAGAAAAAGGTGCAGTCATCTGAGAAGGTAAAATACCTGCATCTAAACAAGCATCAGACAAAGCTTTAATAATCAAACCAACCTCATCTGAAAGATTAGATATTGCAACAACACCAGTAGATCTTACAACAAAATCCAAATCTTTAACCGTGAGATTTACTTGTTTTACACAATCAAGTATACATTTAGTTATTGCTTCAGTAATAGCTTCCTTAGATAAAGGTTTATCCCAAATAGTATGACCAAAAATTTCCTCATCATCCAATGGAGGTCTTATACTTCTAGTTAAATTAACGACTTTATTAATTTGATAACTTTGATTAGATTTAACATTCGTAGTAACAATGATAGACTTTATAGTAGTGTTACCTAATTCAACAGAAAGTACTGTATAAAATTGATCTTTTAAATCTGACGGATCGAATTTGGAAAAAGATACTTGTTCATACATAACAATCATAATAAATTTTTATATGGATGTGTATCAACAGGACTGATATTAAGTTCTTCATTTGCTTCTGAAATAAACATATCAGTCATGGCACATGCCGTGAATGCTTTCTCAGTATTTTCTATAGGACCAAATAATACAAAGTCTCCCCCAACCATTTGTTGAACTATGTTTGCACCAATATCACATACTGGCCATACATCAGGATTTTCTTTTTTATATTGTTTAATCCATTCCCAAGCAGATGGAACATTATGCACCCCACTACCAGCAGGATAACCCCATTTACTTTTTTCTTTTAAAGTTGTTTTTATTGCTATTCCCCCACCTTGACCAAGAGGTGTTACAGCAACATCCATCAATGGTTTAATTATACCACAATCACTTGCAATATCCAATAACCCTTTTTCAAGAATTCCTGAACCAGTTTCCCATAAATCCATTTTTCCATCAGATCCAGGTTTTGTTGGATTAAATCCAAGAACAATTGAAGAGGTAATATCAGAATTAGTTAGTGCTTCTATTTCCTCATCATCTATAGACATATTTATAGAATTATAAATTGTTCTTTCAGCAAGCCCTATTTCTGTAACATACTCAGAACCTACAATTCTTGCTTCGGATGCTGTTGAATCTATGAGAAATGGTGCTTCACTTACTTCACTAACAAAATCTATGTATTTAACTATTGCTTCAGAAGTAGCACCAAATATTTGTATTAATGCAGGATTTCCTGTTTTATCAGACATTTCATCCATTTTGTTTAATAAGATTTCTGCCTTTTGTTTATCAAATATACCTTTACTTTCATCACTGATTATGTTATGTCCTGCATAGAAGATTGTACCTGCTAATGCTGTAGGATATTCACCAGGTTGTCCACCTATTTTTGCACCATAAATATCAAATACTTCTTGTTTTTTTTCAAATTTAAACATAATATTTCCCCTTTTTTTAGATTATGTGAAATTTCAGCAGGATTATTATGAATATTAATGCTATAATAACACCATATAATATTCCCATATCTCTTCCTAACCTTTTACCTGCTTGTTGAGAGAATTCACTATGTGATTCTTCAACTTTCTCTTCTAATTTATCTAATCGCTCCCGGATAATAGCCATATCCTCTTTAAGATTATCTGACATCAAAATCCTCCCTTGTAATAAAGAATAGGTAACCCAACAAGCAGTACTGTTAACATAAACCCTATTAACATACCCTTGATTCTAGTATCATGGACGCCAGAATTTAATCGTTGATTACGACCAATTAATTGAGTTTTATATTCTATGGATTCAGTTACTTCTTTAATATTGTTTATAATAGTTTTCATAGTCTTAAACTCCAGAATGTTAATAGCATGAATATTAATGTTATTATAAATCCTATAACAATACCTTCTATTTTACCTGAATAGTATCCATTATTAAATTTTTCAATGCTTCCAATTTCTTTAATTTCTGATTGCATTAGTCTTATTCTTGTTTCAATACCTGTAAGATATAAAGAAGACTTGTCCATAGTGGCATTTGAGGTCATACCCAATTGATCATATTCTGTCTCTTCTTCAGTTTCATCTTCTTCTTTTTCGTTTAAATGAATTATCATTGCATCGTCATCATAAGCACCAGGATCATTTGCTATGCATTCTTTAATTTTTTCGGAGATATCACTGATATTTTCATTGTTTATCATACTTATGATAGACATTTGTTTTTGAAATCTTTCAACGGCTTCAACTGTTAAATTCTCTACAAAGGGTATTGCTCCAGGTGATCCTATGATTGATTTTGTATCAGGATCTATACCATTCTCATATAATGCTTCCAGAGTTTTTCCAGTTATATGGCCTTGAACTTCTGAACCACAGATTATTAAGAAGCGTAGGTTTGGATTGGATATAGTGTTTGTAACTAATTTTTCTATACCTAAATTTTCTGTGTGCAATGGTCCTGCTATTGCCGCCCCGGCTTCTACTATTTCTTCATTCATTTTTGAACCTAACGTTACTACTGCTACAGGACATTGAGCATCACCCACTGCATAATCTCCCGTTTCTAAGGGCCATCCATCTATTACATCTTTTTTTTCAACCAATAATTTCATCCCCTAATTATATTAATAGTAAAATCATAATTAATGCAATTATAACTCCTAAAACTATGTTAGTAATTAAACCTGCCTTGTAATATACTCCTTCCCTACCTGATTTAGATAATCTGGATATTGAGGATGAATCATGAGATGATTCTAAGTCAGATATGGCATTTTCAAGTTTATCAAGTTGCAACATGACTTCATCAGTTGGAAATACTTGTGTTTTATGTGCACCTTCATTGTTGGATGTGCCTAATACTCCAGTATTAACATCTAATGTTAAATTATCATCTATAATTATTTTTGATGTTTCGATTGTCATGATTAATTCTCCCCATCACCTTTTGGCCATAATCCATAGCTTTTTATGGATGCTGCTTGATGTTTTGTATAATTTAGGTATTTTCTGAATGATATAAACCATCCCACTAAGGATATTATTAAATATAAAATCCAATATTTTGATGTTAAAATGCTTATTGTTGAAATGATTATCAAGATAAGAAATGTATTTGACAATGCTAAAGTTAATGTTCTATATTGATCTTCATTTGGTCCCATACATGCATTATAAGGCTGTTGTATTGCCATTATAGCCATAATCATTAATATAATTATTATTCCTGATTGTATAATATTTTCATAGATTATTAATGGATTGTATGTTTGTGCTATTAAAGTTGACATTGCACTAATTAATAGAACAGAAGAGATGGTTATAGAAATGAAAGATTTAGTTAAAATTTCTACTTGAATTCCAAATATATGCTTACATATTAATGATATGAATAATGCTAAAATTATGGCAAATATTATGCTACTTATTGGAAAGAGCATCATTTGATTTATGTATATTGATAGTGTAATTGCCAACAAGTAACTAATTAATCCTACCGATGATAATAAATAAACTATTGATGGTACTCCAGTTCCTAAACTATACTTACCTATATGACGTAGTGTATTCGTTCCGAATACTGTTGCTATTGCCGCAAGAACAATAGATAATAATCCACCCAATAAATTTATATTAGATGCATATATACAGAATAATCCTCCAATTATACTTATTAACATCAATATTTGATTCGGTATTAAGTCATCAGACATAACTTAACCCCCATACTATTAGAACATAAACTAGAGACAATACTATTGAAATTAAAAAGCATGACAAAAACCCTGAAAGAAATTTTTGTTTAAACTTTTCATCATTAAATCCTTGGATTGTTCCACCTATATTATATGAAGCAACAACTGCCAATATGAAGAATAGTACTAAAGACAATATTGTTGCAATAGTACTTACATGAGTAATATCCCGCATAAAGAGTATTAATTCAGAGTATAATGAATTAAATGCTAAAGTTCCACCAAATCCACCGAGACCTGCACCTATTAATCCACTTACAAATGATACTGTTGGTATTCCATGACCTGTTGTTCCAGGACTCACATATTCTTCTTGTTCAAATCCAGTGAATGGATCTTTTTCAAAAGTTGATGAAGCTAATGGTACACCAACCCCATAAACATGAATAATATTCGAGAAAAACATAGTTACTGCTATCATAAGCATTGAACCTATTACTCCCGAAAGTAACATCACATATGTTGGCTGATTTATGAATGTTAAAGCAGATAATATTCCTGTAACACCCATACCAATTGTTATCATAGGTGCACCAGTAGGAATTCCTGCAGAGGTCGATAATGCTGCAGGAGCACCACCCACAGGTATAAAATGAACTCCTATACCTATAAGTGTTGAACCTATGATTAAACTAAGTAATAATTCTAATAACAAGATATTCACCTATTTTTCAAATTTCCCATATTTTAAACGAGATTTTCTTTCAAGAATAATGTTCAATACTAAAAATATTATTATTATACATACTCCTACCAACAAACCTCCCTGTATCCCAAATACGAGGTATATCCAGAAGTTTAAGAAGATAATTATTCCAAAACATAACCCAGTTACAGGTCCTCCAAATTTAGAACAAAAATTTACAACATCAATGGATTGTCTTGAACCTAAAGCAGATTTAGTTGTAATGTTACCATTTAATGATACAGGTATTCCACATCCAAACTCTGATGATTGATACAATTTTTCAGCACCATAATGAATGTCACCTACTGCTGAACCTATAGATCCTAGGGATAAACCCAGTAATAATGACATTACAGGCAATGCTACAGGTATTACAGGATTTAATAGATTTGTCATAATATAAGATAATAATGTTATCGAAAATATGCTTATATATGCATGTGCAGCCATAATCGGAACATGTTTATATATCACATCCAAGAATAATGGTTGGTTATACAATGCTTGACTTGTTATTCTACCCATGTATGAAGTAATTGACAAAACTACCTGAACCAAAGTAGCAATAAAAGTTGCAATTAATAATACCAACACTAATGGATAATTTAAGGACAATAATACACTACATATAACCCCTGCAATAGTAGCCATTGTTCCAACAAGTAATGGTTCACCTGAAACAGCCCTATTGAACAGTTTATGTAAATTTCCAATTTGTGGTGCTAATTGGACCTGAGAATTAGGATTGCTTGTTGATGCAACATCTGATTCCAAATCTTCAAACATTCCAGCAACTATAGCAATTAAACCCATGAAAACCGTGAGCATTAAATTATAAATTAAATCCATAATATCCCAAGTTAGTTACCATAAGTGTGAATAGTATTTTCTACTTTGTCTATGATTTCATCCAATTTGCTTTGTGTACAAGTTTCACCACGAATTACATCAGTAATTAATTCAACAATCGTTCCCTTAGTTTCTGGTTTTTCGGGCATCACAGCTTTCGTTTTAACACCAATTCTTGCAAAATCTTCGTAATCCACAGGGTACTGTGCGATTATTATTACAGGTTTATTAATATTTTTTAGAACATGTTTAGCTTTATGAATTATATGATTTTTCACTCCACCAAAATGTATTAAAACTACTTGATGTCTGTTCATTTGTGAAATTTCCTTCGGTGTTACACCAAATAAACCTTGACCTCCACCAGATGGTGTGTCTTTAGGTACACCAGAACCAGCATTTAATACTAATGTACTTGTCTGAATGTTTGCTTCCCTTAAAGCGAAAGTTATTTCACAAACAGGTTTTGTAATATGTCTTCGTCCTGGTGACATAGCTACTGCCAATAATTCATCACCACACTGAGCATATGTACCTCTCTGTGCTATTCCTCCCCCTTCACCTATTCCTCTGGTTTCTCTACAATCTACGATATGAGTACTTTTCCCTATCATAATTACACTACCTTAAAAATATTATATCAGATGTTTCTTAATAATAACTTATCTGATTTACTTAAGTTATATCTTTTTTCAATAATAATTTGTTCCCAGTTAATCATACGATAATATTAAAAAATATAATAAAGAAATAATTACTTATGCAAATTATGGCGGATGTAGGTGGAATACCTGGAAAAAATTGTAGAGGCTTTTGCAAATATTGTTATTTCAAAAATGTTAAAGAGACCAAAATACTTGGTTGTAAACATTGCCCACCAGGACAAGTGGGCTGCCCTCATTGTACAACCGATACTAACATGACTCGTGACTATTTTCCTGCATACCAAGTATTAGCTTCATTACAAACCAACATTTTCCAGACACAAATTCCACAAAATACTATGGTAAATATTACTGGTGATGGTGATGTAAGTTGTTATCCTGATTTACTGAATTTAACTTCAGGAATTAATGATTTAGGACTGCCCATACATTTAGGATATACTAGTGGAAAAGGTATTGATGATCCACAAATAGTGGATAAATTAATAAATAATGGAGTTATTGAAACAACATACACTGCTTTTTCAACAGATCCTAAGTTACGAAGAGAATGGATGAACGATCCCACACCTGAAGCTTCAGTAAGTGCACTTAAACGTTTTTGTGAATCATGTGATGTTCATGCTGCTTCAATCATTATCCCCGGAGTTAATGATGGTGAGGAATTGGCTCGTACCTGTGAAGATTTAGAATCATGGGGTGCTAAAGCACTTATTTTAATGAGATTCGCAAATAATCGTAACCAGGGTTTAATATTAAATGATGAACCTATTATTCCAGGTATTGACCAACAAGCATTGGACGAATTTGAACAACTTGTTATTGACACATCAAAAGAATATAATTTAAGAGTAACTGGAACTCCAGTATGTGATCCTGAAACTGATAGTCCTTATGCATTATCCAAAGATAAAAATAAGGAGTATCTTGAAATACTAACTCCTATTAAAGCAGAAGCAACTATTATAACCAGTAAAATTTCTGCCAAATATATCAGTAAAATAATTGATAATTTAGGTGCTTCCGAGCATGTTAATGTTGTTGCTACAGAACAAGAAATTGCTTGTCTGATAACAGAAGAGGATTTGAGACAAATAGATTTAGATGAAGTGAAGGATACTGTGATTATCCCTGGACGATGTTTTGTTCATGATATGGTTGCAGAAGAGATATTTCGTAGCGACGGTAAATTCCGGTTGATTCATAGAGGTCCTGATTTATTAACAGCTGATGGTGAAATGAGTGGAACATTAACTAAGAAGGATGTTTTAAAACAAGAGCTGTATGCTTTTGAAGATTTAATTGAATTAATTAATTATATTGGAGTTAAGTTTTAGAGGGTTCATCATGAAGGGAAAAATTATTGGTGACATATTAGTTGTTAAAAAGGAACCAGAGGATATTGATGAAATTATAAAGTTGCCTTATATTAATAATATTGTGAAATTAGGAACTATACACGGTCAAAAAAGAGAACCCACAGTTGAAATGATTTATGGTAATTCTACCGAAACGATTCATAAAGAGAATTATTGTAAATTTAAAATTGATGTTGCTAAGGTTATGTGGTCTAAGGGAAATACTGGTGAACGCTTAAGAATGAGTAAATTACCTGAAAATGATGAAGTGATTGTAGATATGTTTGCAGGTATTGGTTATTTCACTATCCCTATGGCTGTCCATTCAAAGCCTAAAAAAATTTTTGCTATTGAGATTAATCCGGTTTCTTATAATTTTTTATGTGAAAATGTTAAGCTTAATCATGTGGAGGATATTGTTGAACCTATCCTTGGAGACTGTGGTGAACAAGATTTTAATCATGTAGCTGATAGAATTATGATGGGTTATATTGGTGGGACTCATCATTACTTAGATAGTGCTATGCAATACATTAAGGAAGGTGGAATTATTCATTACCATGAATCTACTCCCGAACCTATATTGTTTGAACGTCCCGTTAATAGAGTGCGAGAAGCTGCTGAAAAAGTTGGTAGAACTATTGAAGTTTTGAATAAAAGGAGTATTAAGAAGTATTCCCCTGGTGTTTATCATACTGTTGTTGATATTAAGATTAATTAATTTGTCTTTGTAGTTTTACTGTTTTTTCATATACTTTTTCTTTTAAATATTTTTTATTTATGAATTTTTCATAAACTGGTAATCTTTCTTTAACTGTGTGGTTGATGTTGTTTAAACTATTTTTTAATTCTGCTATTTTTGGCCATTCATTTTCAGGATTCACATAATCAATTGTTATTGGTGATATTCCTCCTAAATCATTTGCTCCGCATAGTACAAAGAAATTTATTAAATCATGATTTAAGTTTGGTGGTATTTGAATACTTACATCAGGAAACATTATTGCAGAGAGTACTGTTAATTTTAATAATTCGATTACTGAAGGCTCAGGATAATTTGCCATTGGAATGTTTTCCTTTGGTGTGAAATTTTGAAGTATTAATTCTTGGATGTGATTGTATTTGTCATGTAATTTTCGTATTTCAAATAATGAGTCTATATGATCATCAGTTGTTTCTCCTATCCCTATAAGTAATCCTGTTGTGAATGGTATTTTTTCTTTACCTGCATTTTCGATGTATTTTAATCGTTTTGCCGGATTTTTACCTGGACTGTCTTTATGAACTATGGTTTTCATTAATTGTTTGTTTGTTGTTTCTAACATTAATCCCATGGATGCATTTACTTGGGATAATTGTTTTAATTCTTTTCGTTTTAATATGCCCATGTTTGTGTGGGGTAATATTTCATATTTTTCTAATGCTTCTTCGGATAGATTGTAAACATAATCTACCATTGATTCATAGCCATAATTGTTTAGTGTATTTTTTACTATTTCATTTTTGTCTGCTGATTCACCGAACGTGAATAATGCTTCTGTACATCCATGTTTTTTTGCTTTTTGCAGGTTGTTCATTACTGTTTCTTTATTCATCAGTATAAATTCTGCCTCATCTGCATCTTGTTTGAATGTACAGTACCCACAATTATTTTGACATATGTGTGTTAGGGGTAGGAAAATATTTTTAGAATAAGTAATTTGGTTGCTTTGTTTGTTTTGATTTAAATATTTTATACAATCAAGATAGGTGTTTAAGTCTGAAGATAATAATTGTTTTGCTTCTGCTTTTGAAATATTATTATACATAAACATCACCTAAAAAAAATAGAGTATGATTCTCTTCTTATTCAACTAATCGAAGAATCATTGTTTCAACAAACATTGGTCCAAAACCGGATTTATCTGTATATAATACTACATATACTGCTAAATTTTCTATTTGTCCAATAACATATTCAGCATTAAACCCTGTTGATTCAAATACTTGTTTAATTTTTTCAATACCTTCTAATCCATTGGCTTCATCATAAACTTCTTCTGTTTTTCTGAATATTCCATCAACCTTATCCGTTATTTCTCTTGCTTTATTGGATTCTTTT
The DNA here is from genome assembly GCA_017431845.1 of Methanosphaera sp. Classification (GTDB taxonomy): domain Archaea; phylum Methanobacteriota; class Methanobacteria; order Methanobacteriales; family Methanobacteriaceae; genus Methanosphaera. Next base: position 40,250 of record JAFRKG010000149.1, read on the forward strand.
TCTATGTTTTTAATTTTAAAGTGTTCAAACATTTCTAATAGTTTAGGTAACATTTCATCTTTTTCAAATTTGTTATGAGTTTTACCTCTAATAATCATAGATTCGGTACTATGAACTACAGGTTTACATCCTTCAAAAGCATCTAAATACTCCATTATTGGTCTTGACATTTGCATTACTTCCATTTTATCTCCTCACATATTAAATTCATTTTTTAATTCACCAAATGATGCAACTTTTTCTGCATATGCATTATGTTGATGTATACTTTCTTCATTAACTTGTTTTATTGTTACCATAGAATTATTAGGTAAGTCAGAATATTTTTCAAGTAATCCCATAACCATATTTCTTACACAATCTTCTACAAATACGGGATTTTCATGAGCATTCATAACAATTTTATTCTCATCAGGTCGTTTTAGTATTTCGCATACTGGAGAACTCATAGAATCTTGTATTATCTTTATTAAATCATCCACATTCACATCTTGATTTTCGGATACTTCCAATAATATGGTTCCAATTCCCCTTTGATTATGAGATGCAAAAGTAACTGCTTCTAAAACCTTTTCTGTTGTTTCTTCGTCTAAAAATTGTAATAGTTTTTCTTTTGATGCCTGTTCTACTGATTCTTGTGCACATGGACATACTGTCATACCAACTACTTCAGCACCTATCATTTTACGAACTGAAATTTTACCTGTTTCATCTTTTGTTGCAATTGCTCTTGCTATAATATTAGTTGTTTCTTGTGTTTTTTTTCGTGTAACCGGAGAATATTTATTTATTATGTATTCACTTTTTGCTTCTGTTTCAGCCCGTAATGCATATTCATGTTTTTCAAGTAGTCTTTTTACTAAGTTTGCACAGATAGTTTCTATATGAATTTCTCCCTGATTTGCTGATTCATCAATAATTTCTGTTATTGCTTCAGGGTTTCTTGACATATGCACTCCTTTTTGTGTGCTTGGTAAATCAACAAAAGCATTGAATTTCGGCAGTAATATAATTGGTCTTTTATTGTCTCTGTTTATTTTTAATAATTTTTTTACACCTGTTACTCCAACTCTTGTTAGTGATATTGGTGCTTTAGGTTCTTTGTCTTGTGTATCCGGAAATTCTTTTATAGTCATTAAAATAATCTCTCCTAATTATTTACGAAAAAATATGATTAATATTTATTATATTGTGTAATATTTTATTTCAATATTTAGTATAATAATAATTTTTATAAAAATAGTATTTTTGAGTGAAAAGTTTAAAATAAAAAATAATTAGAATTAATCATCGAAGTTTATCATGGATGAATTTAATTCTTCTTTAACTATGTTTAAGACAGTTTGTGTGTATGTTTTTGTTACGTGTTCTTCTTTTAATAATAATTTAATGAATTTGTTTAATTCAAATGTGTTTCTGAATTTTGCTATTATTATTCCATCAAATTGTCCTGTTACATCATAAACGGCTAATAGGTTGTTCTTGAATTCTTCTTTTTCTATTAAATGAGATACTGTTCCACCTTTTATTTCTATACCAATAATTGCGGTTAAATGAAATCCTAATTTTTCATGATCTATTACTGGTACGAATTTACTGATTATTCCTGATTTTGTTAGCTTATCAACCCTATTATGAATTGTTCCTACAGATACCCCTAAATCTCTAGAAATTTTCCTGTATGATTTCCTCCCATCGACACTTAATAATTCTAAAATGCTTTTATCTAATGAATCCATTGATAAAGCCATATTTTCAGGTTCTACATTGTATTCTGTTATTTCTTGAGCCATATTATCCCCTAAGATTTTTGTATTAAATTAATTGTTAAATATTATTATTATAAGATTAATCGTATATAAACCTTTTTAAATTTATGTAATAAATAAAGAAAATAATATTTTTTTATATAATTTTTTACATAATTATGAAAAAAATACCACAACAAATAGATAAAGATTATAAATAATATTATCAAAAAATATTAAAAAGAACAAAATAGCCCATTTAGACAAAAAATTATAATAAATATATACACTTTATAATCAAAAACATCAAATTAAAATAAAAAAATATAACAAAATAACCCAATAACACAACATAAAAATAACATATTACAAAAAAAGTATATAACGAAAAAATAATAAAAAAATATTAAAAAATGAACCAACAAATATTAAAAATAAATAAGATTTTCAAAACAAAAAAAAAATCGGGTGAAAATTAATGAAATGGTACATTGCTTTTATAGTAGTCATACTCATATTAGTAGGTTTACTATATGTTTCAACATCCACATCATCAGAAAACATTGAACCACTAGGAAGACTAGCATTTGTAAAAATAGCAAATCCTGATATGTACCCAGAACATGTACATGCAAATCTTTTAGCACAATATGCAGAAGAAAGAAATTCACAATGTGCTATTGTATTACACTATGCAGGTAGTTCAAATTATAGAAATTTCATGAATGGAAAAGTATATATTATAGAAATGGCATTCATGGATACAGCAGGAGCACAAGTAGACATTGACTGGAACCAAGTACTTGATTATGGTATAAATGGAGTTCCAGACAATAAATGGGATTACAAAGTAGATGGTGAAATCTATGATCGTTTTGAAGATGCATGGGCAAGAGTTTTAGAAATGGCCAAACAACAAGGACAACAAGGACCAATACCAATGGTTTGGCATGGAACTGTTAGAGAAGGAAGTATTTTCATCAATCCAGGATGTGGATTCCCATTATATTACCAAGTATGTTCAAAAGAATTTGGACACTTCGGAGGAATAATGCGAGCAGCAACAGGATCAATATTCCCATACTTTAACAACCCATACAGAGCATACGAAATAGAACACGCATCCGAGTTACAATACTATTACACACACAATATGTTAAACTATGAATAGTAAAATAATAATACTATTCACACTTCCTTACCCAATTTTTCTTCCTTAATTTTAATAATTAATTCTTTCAATTCATCAAGTGGCATATCAGTTCTCATCCCAGTCAATTTAAAATGAGTTCTGGAAATAAAATATCCCCTATCACGTATCTCATCAATAACATCATTCATTTTAGGAGAACTAATTTTTAAAGATTTACAAATTTTATGAATATCATAAAAAGTTATAGGACCCTCTGATTCATCCAAACATAGATTAAACAGTTTCAACAAATCCTCTTTCTTGTTTAATTGTAATTCATCAGTAGTTTCAATCATATTTTTAATAAACTCCTTATCAGATATATGTCCTAACCATAATGGTCCAGCAACAACATATTTTTCACCACACACAGGACAAGTATCTTCTACTGGAGGAACATAACCTTTAAATGACTGTCTATGCAAACAATGAGGACAATGAGCAATAAACCCAATATTTTCTAACGACCTATTAGTGGCTTTACCCCCACGTTTTACAGTAGCATAAATTCTCATATAATGCTCAGTACTATGAGAAAATAATACATGCATATACTTCTGGTTAACTGCCAAATTACGAGCAATAAATGCCAACAATATCCTTATACCATTTTCATGACAATACTCCGTTTTCTGAGGTTCCGCACCATATTTCCTGATACAAGGATCATGGTAAGTTCCACATAAAGCAGAAGTATCTGTTGCACTAATACAAATCAAACCACCAGGACGTATGTTAATTGCTGTTGATTGTGTGAACATTGACGGAGTACCAAAAGGATCAATATCCACTACATCAAAAAGACCCTTATTTGACTGAAGCAGAACATTAGCATCATTTTTTTCTACATCAACATTAGTAATTCCATTTAATTTCATATTATTTTTAGCAATCTCAACCGCCAACGGATTTACATCACCTACAAGAACCCTTTCTACACCAGGTATTTCTTTAGAATATCTTGCCCCACGAATACCAGTACCACCAAAAGCATCAAATATAACAATATCATGATCCAAGGATTTCCTATACTGATTCAAAACCACAACAGAAATATCCCTATTCAATTCCATTACAGGATTATAAAATACTGGTGCCTTAGCAGAAACTTTTTCAAAATCCGGTACTTCTATTTTTACTAATCCCTCTTCAATATAATGAGTATCCATCCTACTTAACTCCTAATTAATTATTAATATTAAATCAATTCACTAGTTTTAATGTTTGAAGAAAATTGCTAATATACTTTAAAGCTGAAAAATAATAATATACAAAAAAAATTATTAATTAATAATAAGATATTAAATAAGTAATGAATGATTAATGAAATTAATTCAAGAATGAATACAAAACCTAAGGAAGGGTATCTTTATGATAAATATAGCAAAACCAATAATTAGTGATGAAGAAATAGAAGCAGTTACAGAAGTTCTTAAATCAGGAATGCTTGCACAAGGACCAAAAGTAGCAGAATTTCAGGAAAAATTTGCTAAATATTCTGAAGCAAAACATGCAATTGCAACAAGTTCCGGAACAACAGCATTACATACTGCCATTGTTGCAGCAGGAATAGAAGCAGGAGATGAAGTAATTACAACACCATTCACTTTTGCAGCAACATCAAATTCAATATTATACTCTAATGCAAAACCTGTATATGCAGATATTAATCCAGAAACATTTAATCTAAATCCTGAAAAAATTGAAGAAAAAATAACAGATAAAACTAAAGCAATAATACCAGTACATCTTTATGGTCAGCCAGCAGATATGGATCCAATACTTGAAATAGCTGAAAAACATGATTTAAAAGTCATTGAAGATGCTGCACAAGCCCATGGAGCAATATATAAAGGTAAAAAAATAGGTAGTTTAGGTGATTTTGGCTGTTTCAGTTTTTATCCTACTAAAAATATGACCACAGGAGAAGGTGGAATGGTCACAACCAATGATGATGACCTTGCAGAAAAGGCAGGAATGGTACGTGCTCATGGAGAAAGTAAAAGATATGAACAATCATTACTCGGTTACAATTACCGTATGACAGATATTGCTGCTAGCATTGGATTAGTACAACTAAAACACATAAATGAATTTAATAAGAAAAGAAATGAAAATGCAAAATACCTCTCTGAAGGATTAAGTGATGTTAATGGTATAACTACACCAAAAATAGATGATGACGTCACCCATGTATTCCACCAGTACACTATTCGAGTATCCAAGGATAGAGATGCTTTCAAACAATACCTAACCGATAATGAAATTGGAACAGGAGTACATTATCCTATTGTACTATACAAACAACCATATTACCAGAATATTGGACTTACAGGAGATTGTCCTGAAGCAGAACTTGCAGCTAGCCAGGTAATTTCATTACCAGTTCATCCTTCATTAACGACCAGTGAACTGGATACAATTATTGAAACAGTAAAAAAAGGTTCTGAAGAATTATTATAAACATTAACACCCAATTATTCATTCTTTTTACTATTTTTTTAGGAAAACTGTTATTATGAAAATTGAAAAAAATTCATTTAATAAATATGTTGAAGAAAATGTTTTTACCACCATTGAAGAGTATAAACTAATTAATGAAAATGAAAAGATTATGATTGGTGTTTCTGGTGGAAAAGACAGTATTTTAACTCTTCATATGATACATAATTATAGAAAGAAGATGGATTTGAATTTTAATATTGAAGCAGTATGTATCGATGAAGGAATAGCAGGTTATCGTGAAGAAGGAATAAAAACTGCAAGAAAAAATTGTGAAAAACTAGATATACCTTTAACTGTTTATTCATTTAAAAAGGAATGGAATTATTCATTAGATGAAATACATAATTTATATAAAAGTACTTGTATGCCTTGTGGTGTTTATAGAAGATATTTATTAAATAAAATTTCTGATGAACATGAATGTGATAAAATAGCTACAGGACATAACATGGATGATGAAATTCAATCATTCCTCATGACTTTTGCACGTAATGATCAGAACAAATTCCCTAAGTTTGGACCTAAACTTAGTAAGATTCACGAAAATATGGTACCGCGTATTAAACCATTATGGAAACTTCCAGAGAAAGATGTTGGAATATGGTGTGTGGTTAATAATATTCCTATTCATGATGAAGAATGTCCTTATTCAGTAACATCACTACGTAGTGATGTGAAATCATTATTAAATAGACTTGAAGAACAACAGAAAGGAACTAAGAATAATATTTTCAAATCATTTATGAAAACATTTACTCTTAAACAAGAAAAAGTTAAATTAAATTCATGCGAAATATGTGGCCAGCCAACTGCTAAAAGTCCTTGTAAAGCTTGTGAAATGACAAAAGAGATAAGTGAACTTATAACTCATCAGCAGTTCTGAAGATTGAACCACCATATATCTCTTCTTGCATGTCCTGCACTCCCTGTATTGCCAAATCTATAGAATCTGCTATTTTTAGTATTCTTCTTTTTTTTACATTTAATGTTTTTCCACATGTACATTTTTTTGTTTTAACTCCCTCTTTTGAGTATAATACTCTTCCACAGTCACAACGATATAATAAATATGTCATATTATCATACTTCCTTCATATGCCTAAAATTGCTTGTAAGTAAGGTAAGAATACATTATTAATTGTTATTAAAACTCCTATTGTACATCCAAGATTTGTACCTAATACTACTAGTATTACCCTAAACAACTTGTTATGCCATAAGTCTCCAAATGATTCAAAGTCTGCTAGTTCATGAAGATCATCAAATCCTACTTTTCGTAGTTTTCCTTCAACTATACCTGAAAACCATCCTGCTGCGAGTAACGGGTGTATAACTGTTATTGGTGCTACAAGCATAGCCACTATTGCGGATTGTATTTTTGAACCGGACAATAATGATCCTATAAATGCTCCTCCTCCTGCAAATATTAAATAATTTATTAAACCTCCTTCTATATTAATACCCTGAAAAAATGCTATTATGAATATTAGTATAAAAATTATAGGTATTGAATAAATTATTATTTTTGTTATTGAAAATCTGGATTCTTTGACGTAGCTTAATGTTTCTATATCTGGTATTGTATCAGGATTATTTAAGAATGTTTGTATTCCTGATTTGTGTCCTGCACCCACTACTGCTACTACATTCCTGTTTTCAAGACTTTTAAGATTATATGCCATGTAAGCATCTCTTTCATGTACTAATGCATTATATCCTCCAGGAGAAGCTTCTTTAAAATATCCCATTACTTCTTGTATTGTGTCTTCTTGTTTTAATCGTTCTATTTCTTCTTCGAATGAACCTTCTTCTTCATCATCCCCTGATAAGAAGGATGTTATTAGTTCCCATACAAATGTTAATTTTTCTTTAAATGTCATTCCTTTAATTGTTCTTTTTAATGTAATTTGTATGTTTCTGTCTATTAATGCTATTTCAGCATTTACTTCTTGTGCTATTTTTGCTGCTTCTAACATTTCTGAACCTGGTTTAACACCTACGTCATCACCCATTTTTCTTTGTGTGTGTGCTAGGAATGTAGTTACTAATGTTACTACTAAATTTGATGATTTGAGTAGTGATTTTAGGTCAAATTTTTCTTCTTGTTTTATTCCATAACTTTCATTCACTAATGTTTGGTATCTTCCCGTGTCTAATTCAATTGCTACTATTTCAGGTTTTTTATCATAAATTGTTTCTCTTACAGTATCTATGCTTTTTTCTGATATGTGTGCTGTTCCTACTATTTCAAGTGATGGTTCTAGTATAGGTTCTATTATTTCTGATTCTTCAACAATTTCATCTTCGTTAAATGATTCATCTGTTTGTTCGGGAATGATAATATCTTCTTCTTTTTCATCATTTTTCGGATACACTCTTGTTATAGGTGGTAGTTTATAGTTTCTTTCATCGTAATTTTCGTTCATGTTATCACGTGCTCATATTAGTATTATTTTACCATCAATAAATGAGGGTACATTTTTTGTTGTATTTATTGATTTGCTAATTTCAATATCTTCAAATGCACCTAATTCTTTCAGTCTTGTTGCACTTTCAGAGGAATCTATTAAATTTTTAGATATTTCTTCATCATTAGATATCATGTATGCTACTTGTGCTGATTCTGTTAATTCTAATGATATATCTTCTTTTTCAGCTATTTTTATTATTTCTTTGATTATTATTCCTGCTCCGACACAATCTTCTATAGTGAATTTTTGTTTTCTTCCTGCCATAATCAAGTTTATTTCATTATCTGCTAAGTCTAATGCTTTATGAGCTACTGCACTTGCATTTATTGCTGTTCCTATTAATATTTTGGTATTCTTATCATTTTCTTGTACATTATTGATTACTTTTGTCCCATTAGTAGTTTTTAGTACTAATGTTTTTGATGTGAAATCATTTATTGAATGTGGTGAATTTGAAAGATCGAAATTTTCTATTTTTTCAGCATTTTTTTCACCAGCAAGTATTGCTTGAACATTTTGTCTTAATTCAAATGCTTGTTCTTCACTGTTAACTGGTATTACCTCTTCAAATGTGTTTAAAGCTAGAGTTATTGTTGTACTAGCTCTCAGTAAATCTATTATTATTGCCACATCGTTTGTATCGGAATTATATAGTGTAACATTTATTTTCATTAAATCACTAAATTATTTTTGTGTATGTCTTATATACTATTATATTATTATTTGTATTATTTCAATAGTTTTATCATTTACTAATAATAGAAAAAAACTTTTACTAATACAAATATAGTAATAATCAACTAATGGATTAATGATATGATGAAAATTATTACAACTCCCATGTGTGAAGATGTTTTAAGAATATCTGGATTAACGGATTACCAAGTTGTTAAACCTAATGAGATAAAAGATGCTGATTTGGCCATTTTATTATCTGAAACAAAAACAGATATTCCTACATTAAAGATTAAATTAAACACGTACTCCCAATTATATGAGAGTATTAATGCAATATGTGAAAAGTTTAATTTGAAAGCCAATGATTACATAGTGGATAATATAAAGAAATCTATTAAGAAAAATTCTGAAAAGAAAATGCATAGAGCAAATATTAAAGTGAAAGTTTACAGTAACTTTATTAAAGATACCGTACTAGACATGGGTTATACTGTTTGTGATAATGAATATGATTATGTTGTATGTCCAGATTATTTAGAAAATACTGTGACTAATAAAAAAAACTTAATTATTATACCCTCACATAAAAATGTTTCAACCAATATTATTGAAAGGATTAATGAACGATACAACTTACTGGAGAGAGAATTATGTATGAAACACTAACATATACTGGTGGTATTCATAAAAATTATGAAATTGAAGAATTAATTGAAGATCTTGGTGGGTTTATTTTACAAAAAAATGAATCACAACTAGATATTACATTCACACTTGCAATACCTGCAGAAGATGTTGATAAAGTCGAGATTAAAGCAAAAGAATTACTTGGAGAAGTAGAAATATCTCCCTTAGCTAGTACTGAAATTGCTGTTGTATCTCCTACTCTAGCCAGACAACATCTTCCCCATGCAGCTTGTGATATTGCCGAATATCTTAGAAGATATGGAACAAAAACCAATATGATAGGTCTTGCAAGAGGTGCTGGGAAAGGAATTTCACAGATTAGTAAACCTGAAAAGGATTTGATTGAAGAACATGATCTTGCAATTTTCTCATTGGGTAGTTTTGAAGATTGCATACGTAAAAAAACACACTTATTTGAGGATATAGATATTCCAGTGATTGTTGTTGGAAGTCCTGAATTAGATGCAGAAGAAATAAATGCAAATGCATATGTTTCAGGTTTTGGAAGAATTCCCAGAAGATTAAAACGTGGTGAAAATATTAGGGCTTTAAGGAAATTAGCCGGAATTGCAGAAGAAATTATTGCAAAACAAAAAGAAGATCTTTCAGATGATCCTCTGATAATTTCACCAATAATTGCTAAAATTGGTATTGAACGTAGCGTAGATGAAGTAGCACATATCAATTCTCCTATGGCCATAGTTAGTCAACTTGATGGGGTACGCGTAAAATTACCATATGATGAGTTCCATGAGGAAATTGCTAATGTTGAAGTTGAAGGATATAGATTAGGAGATATTGCTGAAATTAAGAAATCTAAGATGTATGATCACATATTAGTGAAGATATTGCCTGAAACATCTTTAATTTAAATTTTAACCCCCAACCTTTTTTTATTGTATTATATTATTTAATAAACTTATTTTCCCATATGATAAAATTAATATAGTTAACTTAATTATTCATCATTAAAAAATATAATTATATAAAATTATTGAATTTAATGAAGGAATAATATAATGGCACACGAACATGGCGCAAATTTATCTGATGAAGATAAAAAAGCAATAATGGAACAAAATATTAATATTACCCGTAATTTAGCTAATATTAAATATAAAGTAGCTGTAATGAGTGGTAAAGGTGGAGTTGGAAAATCTACTGTAGCAGTTAACCTTGCACAAGCTTTTAATGCTATGGGTTACAAAACTGCCATATATGATGTTGACATCCACGGACCTAATGTTCCAAAAATGTTAGGAATAGAAAATGAATCATTAAGTGTTAAAGGAAACAAATTAGTACCTGTTGAAACTGATGATGGATTACTTGTTGCATCAATGGCATTTCTTATTGAAAGTAACGGTTCACCAATTATATGGAGAGGACCACAAAAAACTGGTGCAATAAAACAATTAATATCTGATGTTGCTTGGGGTAACATTGATGTTATGATATTTGATAATCCTCCAGGAACTGGAGACGAACCTTTAACAGTCCTTCAGATGATACCTGATTTAGATGCTGCCGTTATGGTAACAACCCCTAGTTCTGTATCAGAAGAGGATGTAATTAAATGTGTTGGTATGACCAGGATGTTAAATATTAAAAATATAGGGTTAGTAGAAAACATGTCATACTTTGAATGTCCACATTGTGATGAAAAAATTAATTTATTTGGAGACTGTAAAGGCAAAGATTTTGCTGCAGCAATGGATGTTGACTTCTTAGGAGATTTACCTTTCAGAACAAAAGTATCCGAATCTGCTGACAAATATGAAGTACCAATAGTAAAATCAGAACCAGAATCACAAGCAGCACAGGGTTTCTTTGATGTTGCTAAAGAAATTGAATCTAAATACTTTAATAAAGATGAATAATTTTTTCATCTGACTATTTTTTTAAAAATAATTATAATAATGAATATCTTTTTTTGAATTTTTTCTGCGTAATTATTTATTTTTAATATATTTGTCAATTTTCCCAAAATAATTTTATGATAATGAATAGATATGTCTTCAAGAAATATTCAAAAATATTTAATAAAAATTAATGATAATGGAATTAATTAGTAAATAGATATACTATAACATTTAACAAAATATAATATATCATAAAAATATGAGGAAAAATAAAATGGTGAAATACGTACCTGATTATTATAAAATATTAAAAATTAATACCAATGCAAATAAAAAAACTATTAAACAAGCTTATAAAAGATTATCTAAAAAATATAGTCCAGAAAATAATAAATCAAATCGTTCACAGAAAATGTATAAACTAATACAGGATGCATACATAGTTTTATCCGATGATAAAAAAAGAAAAAAATATGATAAAATCCTAAACAATGCTAATAATAATAAATCTGAAAAAAAAGTTAATGTTAAAAAAGCAGCGAATTTAGCTAGTGATATAAAAGATAATTATGATCTCATTTCCAAATTATTCAATTTTGGTACTAATGCAATGAAGGGAAAAGGATTGTTAACAGGCACTAATATCATTATTGGTAGTGCTATGGCAGGTTATGGAATTAAAAAAGGCCGTGATTATATGGCTAACTGAAAAAGAAAAAATAAATAGTTATATTTAATTAATGAGATTAATAATATTAATTAAGCAACCACAATACTTTTTCATATGAATTAATTTTGATAATTCCTCTTTTTTCCATATAATCCTCTTTTGTTCCCTTGTATTTAATCATGTTATATGAATTATTTTCCATAATTTTTTTTAGATGCCTTAAAGAGTCAGCATATTACTTTTTAATAGAAAACCTAAAATATGTTATATCAAAAAATATTTTAATTACCAAAGGTTATATAATATAGAAGAACATATAATATAATTATAAAAAAA
>JAFRKG010000150.1 GCA_017431845.1 Methanosphaera sp.
AGTTAATAACATTAATATACTAAATTATGGGTCATAATCTAATTTTTTAGGTTTAAAATTATTTGGTGCTCCAAAAAATTGAATTACAGGTTTAACTCTCTTACGTGGTTCTTCCTTATTTTTCTTATCGTCATGTTTTTCATTCATATTATCACCAACAGATTAATTAAAATGATTATTATATCGGTTAATAGTAGAAATATACTAATAACAAGCATTTTTGAACCTTTTCTTATATATTCCGTTTTTTCTGTTATTATATTTGAATTATATCCTATAGCATAATCTAAACTACTAATAACTTCTGCTATAATATATTTAAAATTTTTCTTATTTAAATAGTATCCTAAAATGATATTCTCTGTAAGGCACTAGCATAATATGTTAATTTGTATGAGTTGTATAAATTGTACAATGAAAAACTATTGGCAATTATATTTAGGATAAATATTAATAGAAATACTATCTTGGTAGTGTTTAGAAAGTAGTTTGGGTTAATGAATAATTCTAGTACTGTTGCACTGATGAATGATAATTGTATGGTGAATACTAGTATATTTATATTCAGTAGTGAACTGCCTTTTGAATCTAGTCCTTCAAATCTTTGTATTTCATAATCGTATTTGTTTTTTAGTAGATTGTATATGAATTTATGTAATTCTTCTTCGTTTTCTGTTATCATAATGTTTTATAATATAGAGGTATATGTTTAAATTATATAAATATTTATGTTTTTAATTAGATATTTGACAATTTTTATCTAGTTTTGTTTTGTTATTCTCAACTATAACGATAAAAAAAATGAAAAAAATAAGCAATATAAACTCTTAACACATATTAACTACATGTAATCATCTATACTTTTAAAATGTTTCTGATAATCTTTCCTATACTTATAAAGATTGCTTCTTATCGTTGTTAAATTTATACCATTTAATATATCATCCAATATCAATACCATATTATCTACTGTGTATTTTTTCTCATAAGGAATATTATCATATATTTCCAACAACATTGATTCATAAGGATATCTTATTGTTTTTGACAATTTTCTTAATTGTTTAACATTACTTGTTTCTAACTCTTCCATTTGATAATTATACAAACCTGCGAAAAACGGGAAATCTTGGTTCAAATTTAAAGAATATATCTTTAATTCATTAACAAATTCTTCTTCCTGACTTGTTTTTAGAACTTTATATATTGCCCTCTTGGATTCCAATACTGTTTTAATATAATCGTAGTCCTTTTCTTCTAATGCTTTTTTTTCATGTAATTCAAGGAATAATAATTGTGTCTGATAACTATCTTCATAATTATTTTCGTTTAAAAAGTTCTTATATTCCATTAAATCATAATCTCTTAACATATTACTTGATAAAATCAGATAATTATTTTCATCCAGATAATCAATTGCCTTCTTACTGATAATATACTCCTGTCCTATTAAATCTAATGGAGTATACGCTGATAAGTCAACATTGTTTTCTATTCGTTCAATCAATTCCTGTTTTTTTCCAGATATTTTTTGTCCATCTTTTCGCAGAATATCTTTTAGTTCTGGAACTTTCAAGTTATTAGCAATAATATTCCAGTTATCCTTAGAAATTTCTTTTTTTACATATCCTTCATTTATCATATGTTCCTGAAGTGTTGATGCTTCAAAATCAGTAGAAAATGATATGTATTCACAAGCCGTTTCAAATTGTGTTGAATCCTTTAATAATGAAATTATTTTTACAGCAGCCATATTTAAAGGAGATACTTCTTCAGAGTCCACATCCGATTCTAGAGAATACTCAGGATTTGGATAAACATCTGTAAAGTTATTAAATTCATTACGTGCAGAATTTAATCGATTTATTAATTCATCAAATGCTTCTTCAATTAGTCCTATATCAACTTCATTATGGTATTGAAGGTTATAACCACAGATTCTACAGGAAATGTCTGATAAATTTATTGGAATATGACAATATGGACAGGATACTGGTGAAATATCATTTTCTGATAGAAATTCATCAAAATATTGATCTTCTACTAACAAGAATTTAAGTCTTTTAAATAATGCTTCATTACGTACCCTGCCATCATCATATTCATCTATCAATTGTTCTTGTATATCTTTAACTCTTTCTTCTTCTATTCCTCCATCTAATGCCATTTCTAGAATTTCTGATAATTCAGGAGGCTTTCCTACAAGTTCATATATATCATATTCCGGTTTAGGAAGATTTTCCTTTAAATCTACTAAAACATCTGCAAATAAATCACTGTTTTCCAACATTTCTTCTTTTACATTTTTTAAGTGTGAATTAATGTTTTTTCTATGATTTTCTGCATCATAGTTAACTTTATCACTCTCTAATACTTTACTATAACATATTACATTACTTCCAGGAGATGAAATATCTATTAATAATAATGTAGCACTTATAGCAGTATCATATAAGTTTGATGCATAAAATGAGTCATCATCCAGGATGAAATCATCAGTATTTGATATATAATTTTCTGATCTTACATCCAATGATATACTAGAGGCTACCAGGTATTCATTTAACTCTTCTGCAAACCCATATTTTATAAACAAGTCTATAATCAAATTATTAGGTTCTAAAACAGAAAATACAATACCACTTTCCAAAACTTTTGACAATTCATTGTATAAAATGCTATTTCCACGATACTCAGGCATTACATAAACATTTACTAATGCAATACTATCAAAATCTTCATCAATATTATAAGCAATAAAACCTACTACCTTATTATCATATAATAATTCTTTAAATATATTGCATTCAGTATTTTCTAATATAAAACCCTCTTTTTTCATACACTCATGTATATAGGGATAGTTTTCTTTAAGTATATTCTTAGCGTTTAATGTTTCATCATTACTTTCAAAAACTTCCGATTCTTGATTATCCCTTACAATATAATCTATCATAATCATTTATTTGTAACTACGAATTTATAATATATACCTTATTAATTCAGTTCACATTTTAATAAAATACAGTAACATTGCATATGAAAAATAATTTAATTAATATGAAACCCAATCAATAGATTAAATATAATACAAGTATACAGGAGAAGATAAATGGACAAAAAAATAGGGGCAATAATAGCTACCATAATAATAGTAATACTATGCATAATGGCATACATTGCACTAGTACCATCATACAAGGCAGTGGAAATGAGTGGATACCAAATGGAAGTACCACAAAGCACATCTAATGTAGACAATAAAACTGAAAACTATAACACATACGATGATACAGGACATAACCTGTCCATCAAAACATGGTCATGGAAAAACACACAAGACCAAAACCTGAACGGATGCTATGATATAGGAGCACAACTGGGAAGCAACCTGGGACAAAACTGCACACACGAAAACATAACATTATACAATAAAAGCGGAACATACACCTACTACGACTACAATGCAATGACAGGATCCATGATAGTAATCACAACAAAAGAATTAGAAACAATAACCCATATAATAGATACAATGAAAAAATCCGAGATAAGACCAGACATGGACCTGGGAAACTTCACAAACATGGCACTAGGACTAACAGCACAAAACAACACAACAACAAATAATACAACCACAACTACCAATACAAAAAAGGCCAGCAGCACGAAGACAAAGAAAACAAGCAATACAAAATCAAGTTCCAGTCAAGATACCATATATGGTGAAAAGATAGATGAAAGACATGACTTCGCAGGCAATCCCGACTATGAATACATAGGAACACAAAACAATATTTACATAAGAGAGAAAAAAACAGGAAAAACAGCGAAAAGATATCTGGATGGCGGAGCATACTACTTCAAATAGAAACACATTATAACCCCCCCCCCAATATTCCCTTCTTAAAATGAATAATATAACTGCTTTTTTTCATATATCTTTAACTATAATAACATACAAATAATTCACAACCCCAAAGAATAATATATACACAACAAAAAAGAAGAGGAAACAATAAAATGATAACCCTAAACCAGAAATACGTACTGCACATACCCTGCTACAAATACCAGGAAGGAAAACTAATATCACTCAAAAATGAGAACATAATAGACCAACTGATAGAAAAACTAAACAGGGAAGGATACAATAGCTTCTACATTACAGAAGTAAAAGGACACTATAAGACAAGAAGCTTCAACGAAATACTGATAACCATCTTCACCAACCAAGAAGAAAGAACCACGCCAGATAAAATCGTCAGAGAATGGTACCAGGAAAACAATAATATACTACCACATGAATCATACGCCTACGAACACGGAAATAAGATGATAATAGAAGAATTATAAAGAACAAATAATTAATTCATCTATTAAAGAAAAAACTATGATGTAATAATAAGTAAAAATATAATAAAGAGTAATTATATACTATCTCTAAACAAATTAGTATAAAAGAGGTGAAAAGGTAATGAAAACATGTGAGTCATGCGGATATCAAAACAAAGACAATGCAAAGTTCTGTGCATCCTGTGGATACAATTTACCAGAAACTACTGAAACACAGTACGACTTTAACCCAAATAACGATTACAATAACCAACAGGAAAATAATCAGACATACCAACAACCAACCAATCAACAAAACACTTATCAGCCAAACTACACACCAACTAATAAGAAAAATGCTATTATTGCAATAATATTAAATTGTATAGGTGGAATATTCTTCTACTTCCTAGCAGGTATAGGACAAATATATCTAGGATTATTTAAGAGAGGACTAGTAATTGGAGCTGTTGGACTAGCTATAACATTATTTAATGTAGTAATAATATTAATAGTATCAGAAGCAGTTGGAACAATCCTTTCATTAATAATGGGAATAGCACTTATAATATACTCCTCATATGATGCTTACCAGTGTACTCAGGCCATTAATGAGGGACGTAGCATACCATTATTATTCGGACAGTTAGACATTTAATAACTTCACCACCACAATCCCATTTTTTTAATACATAATATTACTTAAATCTCTAAACTATTTTTAAAATTCATAGCAGATACTATTTGCCCACACACATCAAAGATATATAATAACAATACATTTAAATTAAGCATTCTATATACAATTACATGTAAAAATTAAATAATAAATTTTAGTGATTTTTATGACTTTAAACAAAATCAACGAGGTTAACACCCATACTAAAAAAGTGGATGTACTCCGACTAAACAGTGCAAAAATAAAAGATGTGGGAAATGTATCCCTTGAATTATCAGAGAATAAATTTAAAATCAGATCACTTGATTCAATGTTTAATTATAATAAACCAGTACAGGACATCGATTTTCTACTATTCTCCAAGGGCAACTTCCTATTAAAAGACAAATTCTATATTGGAATAGCAGGAGACCAATTTGAGGTAAACTGCCTAGAAAACGAGATTGAATTTAAAAACTTCTATGAAAGCATTAAAAGAATGAGAAATAACACACGAAAAGACGAAAAACTATTAAACAAAACTCCAAGTTACACTGACACAAGCATTAATTACAATAACACACCATTAATCCAAGAAACCGAGGAAAAAGAAGAAAAAATCAACATCTCCGAGGAAATACGTAACTTCCACAATCTTATGAAAGAGGGCATAATCTCAGAGGAAGAATTTGAGGAAAAAAAGAAAGAACTACTTAAAATGAAAATAGAATAAAAGGGAGGATTAAGAGTATGAAAATTAATCCCATAATAGCAGTACTTGCATTCATATGTGGTCTGGGAGGAGCAATTTATGCATATGCATGGTCAGGACTAAGTGCAGATCTTGCAACAAACGGGTCAATAACACTTATAGCTAGCATACTAGGACTGTTAGGAATCTACCTGTTCAATAAGGATTATAAAATTGCAATAGCACAATACATTGTATGTGGAGTAGGAGTGCTGATAGGAACCAGTGTAATGGGACTGGCAGGTTTCCTATTCTATATAATAGCAGCAATAATAGCATACACTGAGAAAGATAAATCAGAAAACAGCTCACAATTTGATGATGAAAACTATTACATGAACAAAACACAGATTAAACAAAGATATCCGAACTTTCCACGAACATCCAACAATACTATCTACTGGGCAGTGGTAATTATCTCTGCAGTACTGATAATATTATCCGGTGTAATTGGTGATGCCAGTTATAATAATAATTTACAAGAAAAGGCAAATGGGATACATATTACTAATGTAAGTAGTGATTTGAAAGTATCTTATGGAACTTATACTGGTGGAGTGCAGGGAACATTAACTTCTGAGAAAGATCTTGAAAGTGTACAGGTAAAAGGAGTATGGTTTGCAGCTGATGGAACACAAATTACGGAAACCTATGATTCAGGAATCTTAAATGATGTTAAAGCTAATCAGAAATATCAGCTGAACATACCATATTATGAAGATTCAAGTAAAAAGCCTGCAAAGGTAGAGATACGAGTAAGTGAAAGCTTTAGTAGTAATCCAATATTTACTCAAACAATAAACTTTAATTAAATGTTAATATGTGATTAGAATGATATTTATCTTCTAATCTTCTATTTTTTATATTTTTTTTCATGAATTCTTTGATAATCACATTTTATGTAACATGTTTGTATAATCATTGTTTTAGAATCCGAATTCGTAGAAGTGGATTAAATATTTTTTTATTTTGTTTTTGTCTTTGTCATTAATGTTCTGTTCTAGTAGTATATCTGCATAATCCTGGTAATAATAAACTATGTCATAGAATCTTCTATCATCGATGTATATTTCATCATCTAACTTTTCCATTATATTGTTTAATAGTTTGCATGCTAGTTTGTATTCTTTTGCTTCTATTAGTTTTTTAATGTCAGTTCTCATGTATTTTTTTAGTGGTTTTGATAGGCTTCCCATTTCATAGTAGCCATGGTAGCTGAATCCTTGTCCTTTTGCGTTGTAGAATATTGTGTTCAGATTTTTTTCGTATAGTTTTTCATCTATTAATGATTTGTTCTGAAAGTATTTGATGAAATCATATTTGAATTGTGGGTTTAGTTTTAATTCTTTTTTGATGAATGTGTTTAGGCGTGTTATGCTTACTTGTTTTAGCATTTGTTCGCAGTCTTTGTTTAATACTGATTCTTGTGGTTTATAATATTTTTGGTGGTCTTCCAGGATTTCTGGGAATTCTTCTATGAATCGTAGGAATACTGCTTGATGTATGCAATGTGTTTTGCTTGAACATGTACAGTTTAGGTCAAATAATTGATTTTCTTCTATTACTAGTTCTACTTTGAATTCTCGGTTAGTTTTTAGTTGTGCTGTTATTGTACTTGGAGTATGTTTTATTTCACTAATTTTTCCTTTGTAGTTTTTGCTTTTTTCTAATATTTTCTGGTTGAATAAGTGTTTCCAGGTTATCATTCTCTTTTCCCCTTATCGTTTTTTTATTATTTTATTTCATTTTATTTTTACGGGCCATGTTTTAATTGTATGTGTTGTTTTTGTAGTTATGTGATATTATTTATAGTGTTTCTTATAAATGTTTGTATTATTCTTATTGGTATGTTGTTTAAAATAATTTGTATGATACATTTTTAGAAAAAACTAGTATTACATGTACATGTACTAATATTTTATTTAAAAAAAATAGGGTGTTTAGGGGTTGCATATATGACAGGCCTGATACCCCTTATCAATTGCATCCTGTCTGCTGGAGAAGTAAACCTTGTTCTTATCACTCATCTTACTTACTCCTTTACAGTCCGGCTTATGAAACTTTTGTGAATTTATATTTCCCACATAACCATCAGAACTACTACTGGCCAGGTTATTAGTGGAACTTGAAGACTCTACACTAGTACTGGTATCTGTTGTTGTCACATGATCAGCTGCTGGTGCACCCTCAGCCCACTTGTATGGTGAGAATTCACTTGGTGGAATGAACATTACCTCTGCCAGGCCCTCCTTTAGAAGCATTTCGTTCAAATTCTTTCCATCAACTATTACAACAGCTAGTGTTCTGCCATACTTATCTGTGTATTTTCGGTCATCAGCATTTATTCCAACTTCTTTGTTTAAACATAATTTTTCAACAAATCGTTTGGAAGCTTGACATCCTGCCACTCCTTTTTCTGGAGTGTTTACTCCCACTAGTCGAACTTTTTTTCCATTGGATAAGTAAATTGTATCTCCATCCACTACTTTTGTACAGACTGCACGTTCTTCACTAGTTAAATATGTGTTCTCATATTTTCCCAGTATGTCCTGTGTAGAATATGAGTCATAATAATTATCTGCCTTGCTGTGTGTGAAACCTGTTCCCGTATAGTATGCAGAGGATACTGATAATGATACAATACACAGTAGCATGAATAGTACCAGGTGTACTTTCTTATTTATTATTCTTTTAATATTGATAACCCCCCTCAAGATTAATTAATATTCCATATTATTGATATTAATTATACGACTTATAATCAATAATAGTTCTTCCTATAATTTATACCTTCTTATTAAATATACTCTTTTAATTTTGTTATATTCGGCTTGTCACAAATAACTATTCCTTGCTTCCACCATTGCCCTTATATTGTTCAGGGGTGTTTCATAGGCAATGTTACAACTAGGACCTAAAATGTCAACTCCCTTCTCTAGACATTCTGTTGAATCTTCCAATATCTTATCAGCACTGCCCATCAATAACGTTTCACCAATAGCAACATTTCCACAAATCATAGTATTGCTTCCAATCTCATCACGTAAAGCACTTATACTAGTTATGTCCACTTCCTGTGATATGCTTAGACCATCATAGCCACATGAGAGCATATGCTCCAAGGATGGACGTGTATCACCACAGATATGAAGAACACCAGGAACATTCATTGCATCATACAATTCAGATAAGTAAGGTCCAACAAGATCCTCAAACAGGTCAGGCTTCAATATACGTGACGTGGAACTAGGATCATTCACCACTATCACATCAACGCCAATATCATTATAAAACTCCACCTCATCCAATAATACTGTGTTAATCTCTTCGAGGGCATCATCAATTCCCAGATAATCTGAGTTCAACATCTTAATTATCTCACCCATATCCACAAGATCAGTTAGTAATGTGAAAGCACCTGTCACTTCACCCACTAGTGGCACATCCTTGTCATCATATCTTTCATGAAGTATGCTTGCTGCTTTCTCTATTACAGGAAATTGTCCCTGACAAGTAAAATCTCTGGGAACTTCCAAGTCTTCAACACTCTTAAATGGTGCATCACATACTTTTGGAGTAATTTTTCCTTCCTGTCTTTCAACAACATATCCGAATGATTCTGATTCAAACCATAAGTCTAATGGCACAGTTATTGCCTCAAGGCCAGTGTGTTCATACACGGAACCTGCTACCTCTGCCATTTTATCTGCATCATGACATGCCTCATCAAATGTTGTATGAGCCATATCCAGTAATTGTGTTGTTAACACCGTGGGGAATGCTACAACAGGAGTTATTTCTGAACCTTTACCTTTTAACACGTTAATTAAATTATCTTTCAAATTCATCCTAAAACACTCCAATATCCATTATCATGTAGAATACTAGATTAATTAATTCTTTTTAATCATGGACTTTAATAATATATTATGTTATTAATTGTTATTTATTCTTTAAACATACATATTAATAAGTAATACATGGATAAAACATAGATACTATATGAAAATGAAAAAATTTTTTTACTAATAAAAGAAAAAGATAATAATATGTTCAATAAAAGAATTGAAAACTTCCTAAACACAAATAAACTTAGCATATCACCTCTGGACTACCATAAACCCAAAGAGAAATCATATACTAAAAGACGATATGGTTCAAGAGTAATAACATTCCATGATATGAATGGAATACAACATTACATCTTCCATAACAAGGATTACCGGAGAAAAACATTACACGTGAAAATAGCATACGATATGAGTACCCGGGAATACCCATCAGGTAAGAGAATATATAATCTTAAGAACATAATACGAAATTACATTAATAAAAGCAGAATACTATCAGAAAAAACAACTAATAACGACAAAAAATATGAGATAAAATATGAAATACTATTCACAGCCAACAATACTCTTAAATCATACCAGTACTGGATAGATGAACTTGCCTATACAATTAATGACAACAGCAACATACTACTGGATGAACTGAGCCTAAGCATTACCAGGGGTGCTTATAAAAAGATAATACCAGAAATAGAAACTAATCAATTCAGAAACAGAAAAATTTGGCCAGTAAAGGACAATCTTGACAAGTTAAATGATTTTCAATTAGCCCTTATCGGCAGGGATTATCAGAAGGAAAAGATTTTACCTCCCTATGAATTAGCTGTAGAACTACATTTTCCTGATGAATTCTTCAATGAGAACAAGGATTACTATGAAAAAGAGGTAACTGTATATGCTCATAACTTCCTGAAAAATATAATGCATGCCAAAGTTTTAAAAGAAGAAGAGGATATGAGTAGTATCAAATGGCATTAAACTCAATTATTATTTTTTTTATTTTATTAATTTTTTTTTATTTAAACTTGATTTGGATTGTTGATTTAAATCTCTATGTGCTTTTTACTGATAATAATCTAAAAAAATAAGAGAAGAGGTTTAAGCGAATAATATTTTTTTTTAGCTGTATCTTTCTTTTTGGTCTGTAGAGTAACCACCGGACATGTGATTGCCTCCAGCATAGTAGTCATAGTGTCCTGGTCCATAGTAAGTGTATTCTCCATCACTTTGTTGTACAGTTATTGGATTGTCTTCTGTTGCATATTTGTGGCTTGCATCACGTTCTGGATCATAATCTGGATCAGTATTTTTTTTGGTATTCTTTGTTGTTGTTTTCTTTGTAGTGGTAGTTGTGTTGTTTGTGTTGTTTGTGTCGTTGATTGTAACGTTGATTGTATTGTTTGTTGTGTTATTGGTAGTGTTGTTTGCTTGGTTACTATTGTTTATGTATAATATAACTCCTGCTATTATTGCTACGCATATTATTGCTGTGATACAGATGATTATAAGGTTTTTTTCTTCCATTTTTTCCCTCCCATGTATATTTTATTGAATTATTATATAGTTATTAGTTTACTAGTTTGTGTTTAAATAATTTGTTTATATATTGTATTAAAAAAAGAGTTGTGGGGTTAGATCCAGTAACAATTATATTGTTCTGGATTGTCTGTTTATTTAAATGATGCTTTAGAAGTTTTGAGTGCCACTGGTTGGGTTTAGGTTTACTTCTTTTGCATCCACTATGTTTTCGTTGGCATCATATAATGTTATATATGCATGGTCTGGATAGTATTTGAATGAGTTTGCACTTGGCATTGAAAATGTTCCCGTGTTATCCACTGTTTTTGGCACTATGTTTCCTGGGTTTAGTTGTGTGCCGTTACGACTGTAGTATACTCTGATTTTCACGTTTTCTCCGGCATGTTCTTTTCCTACATTTACTGTTATGTATGTTTTGTCTTGTAGTGAGCTTCCTGTTTTTATGCTTCCGCTTATTATTTTGAGTGGTGTGTTTGCCTTGTTTTGTTCATTATTTGTTGTCATATTATTAGTGGGTGTTGTTGTGTTTGCTGCTTGTTCTGGTGTGTTTATTTGTTCTTGGTTTGGCGTGTTTGTGTGATTGTTTGCTAGTATGAGTACTGTTCCTGCTATTATTAGTGTGACTAGTATTATTGTTATGCTTATTATAATGTATTTTGTGTTTGATTCTTTATTTCTTGCATTGTAATTGTTATGATATGATATTTTTGTATCTAGTGGTTGGCCACAGTTTGTGCAGTTCATTGCATCATCCGTGTTTGCATATCTGCATTGTGGACAAAATTTCATTTTTTTATTACACCACCTGTTTCCTGTTCTTATAAGTGATTTTACAGTATTCCTCTATGATTTTATGATATTGGTCTTGGTGTGCTTGTTTGTGATCCTTTGTGTTTGCCCATGTCACAACCGTATTGGTATACATTGTTTTTGTATCGTATTTCTATTTTACAGTAATCAGGATATTTTGGTATTGGTGCGTATTCTGTTATTTTTATGTTCCCGTCTTCGTCTACTACATGGTTTTCGTATCCTGATGGGCTGTTTAGGTTTGTTCCGTCCCTTGAGTATGTTGTGATTACTTCCATGTTTTCTCCAGCGTGTTCTTTTCCGACTGTTATTGTTGCTGGTATTCCTGTGTTTGGGTTTCCGTCCAGGTAGAATGATGCAGAGCTTACATTTAGTTGTGGTATATTTATCTCGTTTGCCTGATTGTTAGGTGTTGCTTCGTTATTGTTTAGTAAAAATAGGTACGTTCCTGCTATTATTGCTGTTAGTATGATGATTGTGATGCATAGGATGAGTATTGTGGTGTTGTTTTTATTTTTTTGTGTTGGTATTGGTTGTGTGTAATTGTTGAATCCATTATTCTGGTAATTGTTTAGTGGATGTCCACAGCTTCGGCAAAATTTTGCTCCTTCTACATTTTCTAGACCACAGTTTGGACAAATCATAATATTATTCTCCTCCTGTTATCTTTAAGAAAAAGTTTATTTTTGTATGTATTTATAGCTTTTTGTTGATTGTTCTTGGAATTTAATGGAAGGATTATATGCTGCAATGAGTATTGGACAAAACTTTTAATTTGCTTATTTTTATAATATTTTTTTTTATTTTTGCTTTATTTTTGTATTTTTTAGTTGTATGTTCTCTTTCTAATTATGTATTACTTTTTTTCTATTTTATATTATTATTTTTTCTTAATTTTTATCATTTGTTTTTATTATTTTCCATTACTTTTATA
>JAFRKG010000151.1 GCA_017431845.1 Methanosphaera sp.
AGCATATAACCAAATAAACACTTCACACAACAAATAATAAAATAAATAAAGCAGAATTAAATAAAATAAAAAGTAAACAATAATTAATAATAGATATTATTAAAAATACATTAATGATATTAAAAATAAAATAATACACGATAAAATCAAAATAAAATAAGAACAAATAACAAAGAATATACAAAAACAAGTTAAATAAACCTTAAAAAAAATAAAAATAGTAATACAAAACATCACATAAAATCATATAAAACCTTAGCTTGACAGCATTGTTTACACACCTAAAGTATATATATGATAACAAATATATAGTATAATTACTATAATATAGATTATTAAATAGCACTATCTTTTATCAAGAGAAAGTAGTGTATGTAATTAAAGATAATAAAGAAGAAATATGTTACTTGCAAGGGAATATAACATGTTCCCTGTTATATTTCTTTGTAGTACTACTCGTAGTACAATATATTTCTTTATTACAATGTTAGAGGACGCACTCTAGAATAAATAATTCTAGCAATCGGCTTGCTAACACAGATAAATCACACTATTAAAAAAAATAGTACTTGATTTATCAATTATATTCAAATACATGTTTTATATATGGAGGAAATATAATGGCAAAAGATAAAACTCACATGAACTTAGCATTTATTGGTCACGTAGACCACGGAAAATCAACATTAGTAGGACACCTTTTATTATTATCAGGTGCAATCGCAGAACAACAATTAGACCAAGGGGAAGACAAATTCAGATTTGTTATGGATAAACTCGGAGAAGAAAGAGAAAGAGGAGTAACCATCGACCTTGCTCACGAAAAATTCGAAACACAAAAATACGAATACACTGTAGTAGACTGCCCAGGTCACCGTGACTTCGTTAAAAACATGATCACAGGAGCATCACAAGCAGACGCAGCAGTTCTCGTAGTAGCAGCAAACGACGGTATCATGCCTCAAACCAAAGAACACATCTTCTTATCAAGAACATTAGGTATAAACCAATTAATTATTGCAATTAACAAAATGGACTTAGTAGACTACTCCGAAGACAAATACAACGAACTCAAAGAAGAAGTAGGAAACTTAATCAAAACCGTTGGATTCAACCCAGCAGATGTACCTTTCATCCCATTAAGTGCATTTGAAGGAGACAACATAACCGAAAAATCATCCAACACATCCTGGTACAAAGGAAACACATTAGTACAAGAATTAGATTCCTTAAAAGAACCAGATAAACCAATCGACTTACCATTAAGATTACCTATTCAAGATGTATACTCCATCACTGGTGTAGGTACAGTACCTGTAGGAAGAGTAGAAACTGGTGTATTAAACGCAGCAGAAACAGTTGCATTCGAACCAGCAGGAGTAACTGGAGAAGTAAAATCTATCGAAATGCACCACGAAGTATTACCTAAAGCAGAACCTGGAGACAACGTTGGATTCAACGTAAGAGGTGTAGGTAAAAACGATATTAAACGTGGAGACGTAGCAGGAACAACCAAAAACCCACCTAGTGTAGCAAAAGAATTCAAAGCACAAATTGTTGTATTACAACACCCTGGTGTAATCACAGTTGGATACACACCTGTATTCCACGCACACACATCACAAGTAGCTTGTACATTCTTATCATTAGATGTAAAATTAGACCCTGCAACTGGTCAACCTAAAGAAGAAAACCCTGACTTCCTCAAAACCGGAGATGCAGCACTCGTTACCATTAAACCAACAAAACCTATGGTAATTGAAAAAATCAAAGAAATTCCTCACATGGGAAGATTCGCTATCCGTGATATGGGTCAAACCGTAGCAGCAGGTATGTGTATAGACATTACCGTCGCAAAATAAGTAAACTAGTATTTTTACTTATTTACAATTTTTTTTTATTTCGACTCATAATAACTAATTTTAACAATATTTACTATACATGCAATGTCATAAGTCATGTGATATTTGAATATAAAATTGTTATTTGTCGATTATAATAAATTATTTTACTAGGGAGAGCATTTAATGAATAAAGCAAGAATTAAATTAACAGGTACAGACCCAGATAAAATTGCTGACGTATGTAACCAGCTTAAAAAAATAGCAGAAAGAACTGGTGTCGACTTATCAGGTCCTATTCCTTTACCAACTAAAAAATTAGTAGTACCTACAAGAAAAAGTCCTGATGGTGAAGGTAAAGCAACATGGGAAAAATGGGAACTCAGAATTCATAAACGTCTTATCGGCATAGAAGCTGATGAAAGAGCTATGAGACAAGTTATGAAAGTAAATGTTCCTGATAATGTAAGTATCGAAATAGAACTTAAAGCTTAAATACAAAAACTATATATGCTATTACTAACTTATATAGTAATAGATTTATAGTATTAATCTTTTTTTATTATAGGCCGAGATATCAAAGCCAGGTAATGAGCCGGACTTGAGATCCGGTGGGCAGTCGCCCGCATGGGTTCGAATCCCATTCTCGGCGCTAATCATTTTAACTAATTTTAAAACTAATTTATTACTAATTTCTATAAAAAATAATCTTCTATATAATTATTGTAAAATAAAATAAGAACTTATTAATTCTTTTCTAAAACAAAATATGGGGGGATGATGGGGGAGTTTATTTTACTTTGTATCTGAGAATTCCAGCTATTCCACCGAATGCTCTGTCTAATTGTGTTCCTTCTTCTGTTTCTATACTGATTACTTCAACGTCTGTTTTCACTTCTTCTGCTAAGCCTATTAGTTCTTCTGCTGTCTCTTCTGTTTTGATGATTTTCATTGTTTCACCACATTTAGGACATTTCTTTTCTGGTGCTTTCTGCAGGTGTTTTGTTGTGATTACTTCAAGTGTTTGACATGCTGGGCATTGGTATGTTTGTCTGTTTGTTTTAAGATTTTCGGATATTAGTAGTGTTTCTACTGCTCCCATCTGCAGGTTTTGTCTTACTTCTTGTTCTCCGTATGTTGACAGTCCACTTTCTGATATTAGTCCTGTGAGGAATTTTCTCATAAGCTTTTTCTCTTTCATGATGTCCATTTCTTCAAGTGTATCGGATGATTCATCAAGCACTTCTCTTATACCGAAGTCTCCGGTGTAGGATGTGTCCACTATGTTGATAACCTTATCTTTTATTTCATAGTGTAGGTAATCTCCTTCCACGAAATCATTTTTTGTATGTCCGGGTCCACCAATAAGCACACCCTTAAGTTCATCCTTGAGTGGCAGGTAAGCTTCATCAACATATCTTCCTATACGCTTAAGGAATTCATGAGCAGCCAATTCAATTACACGATCAAACCTTCTCTGTGACTGACCCCCAGCCTTATGTTTACCAGGCACACCACTAGTCAATGTTTTCAAAATATCAATACGTTTACCACGTACTGTTGCAATTGTTGCTTCTTTACGGTCAAGCACTACAGCACCATATACTTCTTTATACTCAATAATCTGTTTTAAAGGGTCAATAAAGAATTGACTGTCACAGTGGTAAATGTATGTCTGCACTGTTTCAGGTGGTTCAAATACGTATGTTTCCATTTTCTCCGTACCTGGTCCGCCTCTTGGAATCATTCCAACGAACATTACAAGCCCTTTTGGTGGAGCGGTTGGGAATAATTTAAGTCTTTGTATGATTACTTCTATAGCGGATTGAACGTTTTTCTTGGTAGTTTTACTTTTAATGTTACTACTTTGTCCTATTTCATCAACCATCTGTTTTCTGACATCACTTATCTGTTTGTCCGGTGGTATGTATACACTTACTAGTTCTGTTCCTCTTCCTTTCTTGTTTTCTAGTTCTTTAAGTGTTTTCTTAACTTCATACATTTCCTTTGATGATACTTCACTCATATTATATGTTCTCCTAGAAATTATTAGTAATAGTTATTATAATGATTATTATTCTTTTATTGGATATTTTAACTTCTTGGGGGTTAGATTATTATTTTCTATTATGTTATTGTTTGTTAAATGTTCATTTTAATCAATTATCCAATATTTTTAATATTTAATTTAAAATAGAATATTATAATATTTGTATTTTAATATTTTAGTATTTTTGTATAAAACTTATTAAAAAAAATAGGCAAGTGCAATTTTATTATAATTATCATATATTAATAAAAGAGTTATATTATCCAAGAAATAAACTATACCTATATAGACAATTTAATCATTATATTATATGAGGGGGTGACTGAAAATTATGAGGATGAATAAGAAGTACCTCTTTTTCATACTAGTCATGATTACTCTTCTTTTAGCCACGACAATAGTAACAGCTAACGAATCAATAAACACAACACAAGAAGACAGTTATCAATCATCACACATAACCGGAAAGGAAAATAATAAAGTACAGAAAACAAACACACAAGAAATACGTAAGGATATTACTGGCATTAATTCCACAACAAAAACCGCCGACTCTACCCTGGAGGATACCAGGACACAACCAATAATCCGCACAGATAAAATACCATCAACATATGTCGGAGAATATATTACATTCAATGGAACAATCCGATCAGAAAAAAGCCTGGACGGTTCAACAATATTCCTAACAGACGGAAACGTTCTACTAAACACCACAATAAATCTGGATACATATTCATTAAAATACAAAGTACCATCAAAGGGATCACACACATTCAACATATACTATGAAGGAAATGATGAATTCATGCCAGTATCAACAAGCATAACCTTTAGAGCAATTCAAAGAATACCAATGCTAAGTTATAACGAGGTTAAAACTGAATATGTAGGCACACATATAAATATTGGCGGAAAATTAAGCTACAGAGAATCAATGCTAGAAAATATGAAAATAGAAATTCACTTAAACGATGAAATACATGAAGTAACTACAAATAAACTTGGATTATACTCATATACATTCATTCCAGAAGAGGAAAAATCATACAAAGTAGACATATATTACTATGGAACAAACGTATACAAAGAACTCGAAAAACATGGACAATTCAACATAATCAAAAAAACAACCAACCTAACAATGAATGTAAGGGCAATCAACTATTATGGCAACATAACAAACATAACAGGAAAACTAGTGGCAGCAGGAGAAGTACAACCAAACACAAAAATAAATTTAACAATAAACAACAAAACAATACCTCTACAAACAGACCAAAATGGAATATACCACTACAAATACAAAATAACAGATGATTCAGACCATATACTAACCGTTTCATACCCTGGAGACAATCTAAGACTAGCATCCAACACAACAAAAACATTCAAAGTAAACAAACTCAAAACAGTACTATTCCTCGAACCCATAAAAAACACAGAATACAATAACACAGCAACAATAAGAGGAGTGCTGATAACAGGAAACAACACAATAGCAAATGCTAAAATAAAAATCACAATAAACAATCAAACAGTAACCTGCACAACTAACCATAACGGAAGATTCAACCACGAATATAAGACAACCAGTATCCAACAAAACAATATAACAGCACAATACCATGGAAATTACACATACTACCCAACAAACAAAACAACAACCTTCAACACAACAAAAAAACATAGCAAAATCATAATAGACTACATACCAACAAAAACATACAACGACAAAATAAAAATAACCGGCAAACTAGTATCATCCAACAACCCAATAAGCAATGCAAAAATAAACATCAACATCAATAATGAAAACACTACAACCACAACAGGAAACGATGGAAAATATACCCTAAATTATGAGGTTAAAACAATAGGACAAAACAATATCACAGCATCATATCATGGAGATGAATATATTACAAAATCAGAAAACAAGAGAATATTCAAAAGTAACAAAAACCAACTAAAAATCAAACTAAATCCCATAACAAGAGTACATTACTCCATGAATACAAGCATCACAGGAAAAGTAACAGACAAAAAATCAACACCACTAAAACACATAAACCTAAACATAAAAATCAATAAAAAAGAATACACAGTAAAAAGTGATGACAAAGGATTATTTAATCTCAGTATCAAAACTACCCAGTCCGGTAAAAATAATCTATCAATAAGCTACCCTGGCAATAAGAATTACCAGAATTATACATTAAAAACAACATTCACAGCATCAAACATGCCAACACAATTAACATTAAACAAGATAACACCAAAAAAAGTCGGAGAAAAAATTATAATAACAGGAACCTTAAAAAATGCATACAACCAAACAATCAAAAAACAGCCAATAACACTACAAATCAACAATAAAAAAATAACCATAAAAACAAACAACAAAGGAATATACAAACACACAATAAAAGCAGAAACACTTGGAAAAAACAATATAACAGCATCATTTTCAAAAAAACACTACTCAAAAAACATACAACACAGAACATTCACAGTAACCAAAAAAACACTCAAAATCAAACTAAATCCAATAACAAGAGTACATTACTCCATGAATACAAGCATCACAGGAAAAGTCACAGATAACAACAACAAAACAATCAAAAATCTAAAATTCAAAATAACAGTTGATAAAAAACAGTACACAATTAAAACTGATCACAAGGGACTCTTTAATCTCAGCATTAAAACAACAAAGTCAGGTAAGAATAAACTGCTAATAAATTACCAGGGCAATAAATATTACCAGGATTATACATTAAAGACAACATTCACCACATCATCAATGCCTACAAGATTAACATTAAACAAAATAACACCAAAAAAAGCTGAAGAAAAAGTAGTGATTAAGGGAATATTAAAAGATGGAAACAACAAAGCATTAAAGAACAAACAAATAACCTTAGAATTAAACGGAGAAAAAATACCATTAAAAACAAACAAAAAGGGAGAATACAAATACACATTTAATGCAGAAGTCCAAGGAAGAAACAATGTCACAGTGTCCTTCTCACAAAAACATTACAGTAAAAACTCACAACATAGAACTTTCATAGTTCAAAATATAAATTAAACAAACTCCCTTTTTAACTTTCCCTTTTATTGTCAATGATTACTATTAATTTCAAGTGATGCTAACTAAATGTAAATGATTATTGTATGAAATATGATAGTTACTAGAATATCACATGATTTTTAGGATTTAACCTTTTTAATCTTCGCAAATCAATCCCAGTATCAAGATACAAATAGTCAGTTATTCCCAGTTTTTGTGAAAAATCAAAATCAGGATCATCAGAAACATCAATTGTGTATTCATTTATGTCATAGACTTTTATTGGAATTCCATCTAAATCGCCGTTAATGAATGTTTTCCATTCTTTCTCATCTAACATAACATCACCCTTATATAAAAACAAATATAATTATTAAAATAATAATTAACAGTATCATACTTATTAATATACTGTTTAACCCTTTAATTATATATCCTTTTTTATAATTAATTTTCTTCTCATTTTCCATAATATAATTTTGATAATTGAAAAATTTTTCTTTAACATATTCTTCTTCACTGAAATTTCCAAAAAGTAATTCTTTTAACATCACTCCTTGGGTATATATTTTTTCGGATATTTTTGATGATCGTCTAAAATTTAGTATGGCATTAATGTTTAAGAGGATGTTTGCCATAAACAGTACTAAAAGTATCATCATTACATTTTCTTGTTGAATGTATTCTTGGAAAATATTTAGTATAGTGTTTGTTAATAATGTTACTTGTAACGAGAATATTCCTAAACTTATACTTAGGAACGTGTTTGTTCTGTTTTATAGTTTGTCAAATATTTTCTGTACTTGTGTAACTTAACCAAAGAAGTAGAAGATAAAGACAAAACCATCAAAGAGTTAACAGCTAAAAAAGCAACAAAAGTAACAGTAGGTAAAGTTAACACTACAAGCATTGGAAGCAGTGTTGTAATAACTGGTAAAGTAACTGATGCAAGTGGTGCTGCTCTTAATAACATGCCTGTCAGCATAAAAATTAATGCTGTATCCACTAAGGTAGTTACAAGTGCTAATGGTGTATACAAGTACACTACAACTGCATGGAATATTGGTACTAATAATGTAACAGTATCATCCATTGCTAATGATAAGTACACCAGCAGTAGTGCTAAGACCACATTCAAAGTTAACAAGGCAACTCCAAAAATTAATATTGATGTTGTAAGTTCTGTCAGATTCAAGGACAAAGTAACAGTAACTGGTACTTTCACTGATGCTAATGGTAAAGTATTATCTGGTGTTAAATTAACAGTTAAAGTTAACGGCAAATCTGTTAGTGTAAAAACTGCTAAGGATGGTTCATTCAAGTACACTACTACTGCAACTGCTATGGGTACAAACAATGTAACAGTAACTTATGCTGGTAACACCAAATACAATAAGGTTACCAAAAAGGCAACATTCAAAGTTGTTAAACAGGATCTTGTATTAACAGTTGACAGGGTGGCTGCTTCTGTTAAATTTAAGGATGATCTTGCAATTAGTGGTAAGTTGGTTGATGGTAATGGTAAAGCTGTTATGAACACTCAGGTAACTATTAAGATTAATGATAAAACATATAGGGCAAAAACGGATAAGAACGGTTTATATGTTCTTAAGACTAGGGCTACCATTATGGGTGCTAATAATGTAGTTGCTAGTTATGCTGGTAATGCTAAGTATAATAAGGCTAGTGCTGAAACTTCATTTACTGTTGCTAAACAGGATCTTTTAATCACATTTGATGAGGTTACTTATGCAAATGGTAAGGTTACTGTTAAAGGTACTTTTATTGACCGTAATAAACGTCCTCTTATGAACAGTCTTACAAGGGTAACATTGAATGGTAAACAGGGAACAGCTAAGACTAACACTAATGGTACATTCACTTATACTACTAAGGCAAATAAGGGGGCTTACAAGCTCACATTAGCTTATCCTGGTAATGTTCGTTACAATGCTTACAGTAAGACCAGCACAATATCTGTAGCTTAAACATTTACTTAATCTTCATTATATGAGGGGGAAGTATTTTCTATTACTTCTCTTATCATAATTCTTTTTTTATGTTAATTTTTTTAATTATAGTTAATTATAAAAATAATTTATTAGATAAATTAGTATTAATAGAACATGTAATCTTAGGATTTATGTTAATAAAATTTTTATGGAGAATGCTATTAGTATGAGAATAGTAATTACAGTAGGTGGATCTATCTTACTCAGAGAGTATGATAACAAAAAGTTTGAAGCGTATGCTGATATTATCAGACAGATTAATGAAGAACATGAAATTTTCATCGTTGTTGGTGGAGGAAGACCTGCACGTGATTATATAGGCGTTGTAAGGGATATGGGTGAAAGTGAGTCTATTTGTGACGAGATTGGTATTCAGGTTACTCGTATTAATGCACGTTTACTTCAATTGGCACTTAAGGATGTTTCATACCCGTCAATTCCTACAAACTTCCAGCAGGCACTGGAGTATTCTGCTACTGGTAAAATTGTTATTATGGGCGGTACAGAACCTGCACATAGTACTGATGCTGTGGGAAGCATCCTGGCAGAATATGTTGGGGCAGACCTTGTGGTTAATGCTACAAGTGTTGACGGATTATATGATAAGGATCCTAACAAGTTTGATGATGCAGTAATGTTCAGTGAGGTAACAGCTGATAAGCTTATGGAGATTGTATCTGGTAATGATACTAAGGCTGGTACTTATGAATTTATTGATAAGACAGCTATACAGATTATTAAACGGTCCGGAATTAAAACGGTAATAGTTAATGGTAATAATCCAGAGAATGTTAAAGCAGCTATTACTGAGCCTATTGGTACTTTAATAACAAGTGAGTAATTGGGAGGAGTGAGAGTAATGGTAGTTGAAGCTCATAGGCATTGTGCTATTTGTGGAAAACCTATACCAATGTCTGAGTCATTCTGTTCTGATCAGTGTCAGGAACAGTTTCAGTTAAGACAGCAGCAAGTGGCTAAACAAAGAAAGATTATGTATGCCGTGTTTGCGGTAGTTATTATTGTTTGGATTGCTTTCATGTTTTTAAGAAAATAATTAATCGCCTATTTTTATAATTTTATTCTTTCTTAACATATTTTTTATAAGTATACTTTCATTAAAAGTATATCTTATATAATTAACAAAGTATATTATTAGAATAAAGTAATCGATTAGAATAATCGGAGGATTATATACAAATGGACAATGCTTTAATAAGAGTAGTTTTAGATATATTGAAACCGCATTCACCTTCATTACCATCATTTGCTATGTATCTTAGTAGCTTGGATGGTGTGGATGGTGTTAATATTACCTTGATGGAAATTGATAAGGACACTGAAAATGTTAAAATTACTATGGAAGGACAAGATCTTAACTATGATAAAATCAGGGAAGCAATAGAACATTATGGTGCAAGTGTACATAGTGTTGATGAGGTTGTTGCCGGCAGAAAACTGGTTGAAGAAGTTACAACACCTCAGGATTAAAATTTATTATTTTTTAACCTCCATAATTTTTATTTTATTATTTTTTTATTTACATGGCAAGTGATTATTCATGAGTAAAAATAAGATAACACCAAATAGTATATTACACTTTAATAAGAAAGCAACAGAGGATGAGGATGTCATCATGGCTGATGAAATAACATTGGATAATATCTTAGAGAAATCAAGTAGTGATAATGTGTCTGATGCTATGAAGAATTTGTATGGGGAGTATGGCCTGGTTAGGGATGTTAAACCATTGAATGGGACTGATAGGGTGTCAGGTTTTATTCGTACTGTTGACACTAACTCCAATGATTGGGGAACATGTATTAAGGGAATATATGCTTGTCGGCCTGGTGAAATATTATTCATCAAGTGCTCTGATGATGAGTATGCTGTGTGGGGTGAATTGGCTTCTAGTGCTGCATATGCTCATGGTGTGAAGGCAACTGTTATTGTTGGAGCCTCAAGGGATACTAGTGAAATAATTGAGCTAGGTTTTCCATTATTTTCTCGTACAACAATGTCACGGGCGGGACTTCCATTAAATAGGGGAGTTATAGGTGAAGATTTGTTTATTAATGATCTTGTTATAAGGACTGGTGACTTCGCTGTTTGTGATTCTGATGGCGTGGTTGTTATTCCTAGGGATAAGATTGATGAAGTCTTAGAGGAAGTTAATAATATTAAAAAATTTGAACAAAAAATTATTAAGGAATTATTTGAGGATAATAAGCGTTTGGATGATATTGTTGGCTTTTAATATTTTTTTATCTTTTTATTCTATTTCTATTTTATTTTTTAAGAATTATTGTTACTTTTTTTATGGAGCTTTTTTTATTGTATTGCAATTTACTATATAAATGTATCCAAAAGTATTTATATTAAGACAAGTAAAGTATTATTATATAATTACAGTTAAGTATAAATAAAAGCAATAAAATCTCTATTAAATTAATAGCTGATTAGAAAATAATAATAATTAAAATA
Source organism: Methanosphaera sp. (assembly GCA_017431845.1). Classification (GTDB taxonomy): domain Archaea; phylum Methanobacteriota; class Methanobacteria; order Methanobacteriales; family Methanobacteriaceae; genus Methanosphaera. The sequence goes on from JAFRKG010000151.1 coordinate 11,461, forward strand.
ATCACCAACATGAAATACGATGAACTCCAAAAACAAACAAGCTCATTCTAGACAATAATATAATTACAGCAAATACAATAGTGTTTATTTTAATCATATTATCATAAAAAAAATAATAAAAATAATATAAAATGACAAAAAGTAAACCACAAAAAAATAAAATAGGTACAATAAGTCATATAACAAGCACAAACAAGATAATTGTACCCACAAACAAAACACCCCGGATAGGATCCACAATAACAAACAACAAAAACCAAGCAATAGGACGAATAAACGACATATTCGGAAGCACCAAAAAACCATACATTTCCATAAAAACAAGCCACAAATACAAAAAAGCCAAACCGGGAGAAGAAGTATATCTATCCACACAAAATAAAAAAAGGAGGAGAAAAAATGGCAGGAATTCTAAGAAGAAAAAAACGATTAGGTAGACCCAGAAAAAGCGTGAAAAACACACGAAACACCAAAACAGAAACAAAAACAAAAACCAAGCCAAAGAAAACAACCACCAAAACAGAAACCAAACCAAAGAAAACAACCACCAAAACAGAAACAAAACCTAAAAAAACAGAACCAACCAAAAAAGTGGCAAAATCAAAAAGAGGACCAGGAAGACCTAAAAAAACCAAGAAAACAACACCCCCACAAGACATAGAACAGGACGACAAACACACAACAACAATACTAGAAAAACAAGAACCTCCTAAAAAACGAGGCCCAGGAAGACCACCAAAACCAAAAACAGAAGAAGTACCAAAAAAACGAAAACCAGGAAGACCAAAAACAAAAACTACCAAAACCAAAACAGAAACACCAGAAGAACCACCAAAGAAACGAGGACCAGGAAGACCAAGAAAAAACAAGAAAAAACAGGAAGACAAAAAAGAAGACAAAAAACCGGAAAGCTCAAACAAACAACCAAACCCATTACTAGAAATAATGGACAACTTCAGAGACGACAAAAAAAGAAACACAGAAGACGACTCCTCAAATGACGACCTAGGAGACTTCATGTCAGGATCCATGGGAAGCACAGATGTAGTAATGCCAGAAGACTCAGACATAGAACTCATGTCAAACTCAGACCTCGACGTAGAAGAAATCATAAAAATCGACACAACAGACTCCGAAGAACTAGAACGAGAACTGGACAACCTCTCAGGAATATCAGAAAAAGAACAAATGAAAGAAGACGTGGCAGAAATGGAAAAACAAGAAACCATCTGCCCAGAATGTGGATCAACAAAACTAATCAACGACCATGAAAGAGGAGAAGTAGTCTGTGGAGCATGTGGACTCGTAATAGATGATAACATAGTGGACATGGGACCAGAATGGAGAGCATTCGACCATGAACAAAGAGACAAACGTACAAGAGTAGGAGCACCAATCACCTACACAATACACGACAAAGGACTCTCCACAATGATTGACTGGAGAAACAAGGACATCTATGGAAGAGACATACCAGCAAGAAACAGGGCACAATGGTACAGGCTAAGAAAATGGCAGAGAAAAATAAGAATCAGTGGAGCAACAGAAAGAAACCTTGCATTTGCATTAAGTGAACTGGACAGAGACTCCTCAAGACTCGGACTGCCAAGATCAGTACGTGAATCAGCATCAGTAGTATACAGGAACGCAGTAGAAAACAAACTCATACGAGGAAGAAGTATTGAGGGAGTAGTGGCAGCATCACTATACGCAGCATGCAGAAGATGTAAAGTACCAAGAACACTCGATGAAATAGCCGACGTATCACGTGTAAGCAAGAAAGAAGTTGGAAGAACATACAGGTTCTTAACCAGAGAATTACATATCAGGTTACCTCCTACAAGTCCTATAGATTACGTTCCAAGATTTGCAAGTGAACTAAACCTTTCAGGTGTAGTGCAATCTAAGGCAATAGAAATAATTAACAAGGCAATGGACAATGGACTAACTAGTGGTCGTGGACCTACCGGAGTTGCAGCAGCAGCATTATACATTGCAAGCGTACTCTTGGGTGAAAGAAAAACTCAGCGTGATGTTGCAGACATTGCGGGGGTAACAGAAGTTACAATACGTAACCGTTACAAGGAATTAACCGAACAATTGGATGTTGGAGTAAACCTATAACACTCCATATTCACCATTTTTTATTTTAATCATCTACACCAAATTATTATTAAAACTGGTTTTATAAGAGTAATTCAAAATACTCATAACAATATTCATTAATACTGATAAGACTTAACACTAACATGATAATAATCAGTCATCTAATCAATATGATGAAAGAATTGTTCACTTCATATTCTTGAATGTTATTATTAATATCAAAACAAAAGTTTACAAGCAATACAATCAACCAAAATCAGATAAAATTAATTTTCACAGAATAATTTAAACCAAATTTTAAACCAAACAAATAATAACTATTAGAAACTAATAATAATATGGTAATAACTTTAAAAGTAAGCCAATTTCAATACTCTTGTAATATAATAAATAAACACATAAACAAAAAAACCAGTATTACAAGAATATAATCAAAATAATGAGGTAATAATATGCCTATAACATCAAATATTGATAAACTCCACCAAATACAATACTCATGGTATTCCTGGAGAAACAATGCAAGCACAACAACAATGGTACTACTATCATTCGCAGTAGCATGCTTCACAGGATTAATGGCACAAGTATCAATTGCAATACCATGGAGTCCAGTATTAATAACATTCCAAACATTCGCAGTACTCCTGGCAGGAGTATTCCTTGGAGGTAAATACGGTGGATTCAGTATGATACTCTACACACTGCTCGGTATAATAGGAATGCCATGGTTTACCAACATGAACCACGGACTATCATTCATATTCGCAGCAAGTGGAGGATACATCATAGGATTCATATTTGCAGCAACATTCATAGGATACATGTTCGACCACTATGTCAATGCTAGAAAACCTGTTCAAACAGTAATACTAATGCTAATAGCAAACTTTGTATTCATATACATCCCAGGATTAATCGGATTATACAATGCAATGCTAGCAAAAACAGGTACACCATTAAGCCTAACCCAACTATTACTCATGGGAGTAGTACCATTCATAGTAGGAGACTTAATAAAAATAGCATTAGCATCAGGAATCACAACATCAATCCTACCAAAAGAAGAATAAATAACACATTCTTCTTACTAATTTTATTTTAAAAAAATTTTATTATTCTGAAAAAAAAGAAGAGAATAATATTACATCATTAATTGAAGTAATAATAGGGTTAAACTAATAAGTATCTATTATAAGTAAACATAGTTTTCCCGTTCAAAATCAGTTAACTTTTTCATAGTAAGATCTACCTTATACGGAGTGAACTTCTTACTGTGAGTAACAGAAATACGTGTTTCGTCTTTATAAGTGTCCATCATAGTGATAATATTACCTTTATCATCTTTTAAATAAAATTTTGCCTTAACAAACTTATGAACTGGCATACCATACTCACTAAATAGTGAAATATCCGAGGTAATTGACTCATCTCCAACAAAATCATTCATGGAATAAGTTTCATATCCTTTATCAATTACACTATCATTTGTATAAGGTATAGTTAAACTAGATTCTGCAACATCATAAACATAAAATGTTTTAGTTTCACTTGAATTATATGATTCGTTATTTCCAAAGTACTTAACCGTAATATTATTCACACCCACAGTATCTGCCTTAAATTTTATATTAAAACTATTTAAATTATCTAAACGGATTTTACGTTTGTCTTTATTATTTACTGTAATTTCTATTGGCATATTATTTATATATTCACTTGAAGGATATACATATCCGTCAACACTAACATTTTTTCCAAGTTCAAAAATACCAATGTTATCTATGATAATCTCAGTATCCATTTTTCCAACATTAAAAGTTTTCAATACACTTGAAGGATAATAATTATCATTTCCTCTAAATGAAATATTCATTGTCAATTGTTCAACCCTTCTTGGATACAAGTCATAAAATATCTCACCATTATCATCCGTATTTACATGAGTATAACCCTCATCATAAATATCTAAAAATGTATTCTTTAATGTATTGCCTTTTTCATCAACAAATGATCCATTTATAAATAAATACTCTTCTGCTTTTATGTCTACAGGTGTTTTATTTAAAATAATTCTGGTCTTTAATGGTGTGACATTAATTGTTGTACTTGCCTTTGCTGGTGAATAATATGAGTTTCCATTGTAGCTTACCGTTATATTGTGTTTCCCGGTTTTCTTTGCCATGATGTTACGTTTGAATAATCCGTTTTTATCTGTTTTTGTCGTGTAATTTTTTCCGTTAATGTTAATTTTGAGGCGCGTGTTAATTAATGCTTTGTTGTATGCGTCCAGATATTTTCCGCTTATGGTCATGTTTTCCTTGTATTTGGTTGCACTGATGGTGTTGAGTTTTATGTGTGTTGGGTTTATTTTAACATTAAATACTGTTTTTGTCTCTGTTTTTGCATATTTCTGGTTTCCATTGTAGCTTACTGTTATATTATTGTTTCCTATTGTTTTGGCTTTGTATTTGTAGTTGAAGTGTCCATTTTTGTCTGTTTTTGCATGGTACTTTTTATTGTTTACTTGTATTGTTAGTATCGTGTTTTTTAGTATGTTCTGGTCTTTGTCCTGGTAGTATCCGCTTATATTGGTGTATGTGTTGTAGTATGTGTCTGGTACTTTGTCCAGTTTTATTTGTGTGGCTTTGCTTGTTACTTGGAAGGTGTCCTTGATGCTTGTTCCTGTGTATCTTTTGTTTCCAGGGTAGGATATGATTACCTTGTTTGTTCCGGGAGTGTTTGCCCTGATTGTGTACTTGTATGTTCCTTTGTTGTTGGTTTTTGTTTTGTATGTTTTGTTGTTGACCTTTATTTGTAGGAGCGTGTTTTTTAATTTTCTGCCATTAGCATCTTCATAACTGCCTGTTATGGTCGTGTTTTTCTTGTATTGTGTGTTTTTTATTTTGTTTAGTGTTAGTTTTGTCTTTATTTTTGATGTTGTACCTGTATTATTAACTGTTTTTGTAATGATTTTGTTTTCCTGTTTTTGTATCAGTTTGTTGGAATCATCCTTGCTAACATTTGCTGCACTTGTAATTCCTATCAGTAAACTTGTTAATAAAACTAGTAGTAACATCATTTTAATTTTCTTGTTAAACATAATATCATCTAGTTTCACATTTTTGTTAATTTATATTTATTGTTTTTAAATGATATTATATTTACTGTATTAGTTAAATAATTTATTTGTTTAAATTATAAGTTTTGGAAAAAAAATTAATGTTGGAATATTATTACTTGATTGTAATAAATTGGTTGGGGGGGGGATGATTTGAACATACTCCTTATGGGTATGTTCATTATTTGTAAAAAGAAATTTGCCTAGTTTTTATGTGCTGACTTTTTTCTTTACGATTGTCATAGTAGTGTTAACTCTTACTCCGAGTGTTTCTCTAAGTTCCGGAATTACTAGTGTCAGGGTATGGTTTCCCTTCTTATAAGTGTTTTTAAGTACAAAGAAGAAATCAATTTTACCATCTGTTATATTGAATTTCATTGTCTTATTATTTGAATCTTTAAGAGTTTTTCCATCAATTTTAACACTAAGGTATGATTTGTATGGTATGAGTTTCTTATTATCATCCACAAACTTACCTACAACATGCACTACAGTGTCTTTCACGCTTACTAGTGTGTTGGTAACGTTTGTTGGAACTTTATGTATGCTTACTGTTGTATTGTATTCTTCACGGAATACTCCGTAACCATATACTACTGTTACTTTGTAAGGTTTTGCAGAATATTTTTCGTCAAGATCAAGGTTGAACACTGCAGTACCTGAAACAACATCTACGGTTAATGTTGAATTGTCAGGGTTACGTATTGTTTTACCATTTACCTTGAAGAGAACATGACCCACATCTATTGTAGTATTATCTGCCTTATACAATACTAGTGCATTTATTGTGAGGTTTGTTCCGAATCTTGTTTCGGGTGCATGGAAGCTTGTTAGGCTTATAACATTTGTTTCTGTGACTTTTGCTGCTTTACCCTTGTTTGCCATGTACTGGGATGTACCATAGTATCTTGCATAGTATGTGTGGTTTGTTTTCTTCCAGAAGTTGGATATTGTATGGTTTATGGATGCTGTACCATTGGTTACATTAACATAGATTACTTTGCCGTTTTCATCTTTTATTGTTCTGTTGTCGAATAGGAATGATACGAATCCGCTGTTAACTTTCTGGTTGTTTTCATCTGTTACTGTTGTTGTTAGAACAATGTCTTCCTTGTTTACTTTAATGTTTTTTGATTTTATTGTTGTGTTAAGTTTTCCTGTTGTGAAGTTAACGTCATCGACTAGTAACCATTTTTCTAGTGATGGGATTTCGCTTGCAGGATAGAATTTTGTGTTTGTTCTTATGCTGTCAACTAGTTTTCCTGTGCTTTTGTTAACGTATCTTCCGTCATCGTTACATGCGTATATTTTTACGTTGGATTTTGTTTTGTTACGTTTATAGGAGTATGTGATGATGTCTCTTCTTTCAACTCCGTATTCGTCTTTTGCTGCTAGTATTCTTGATGATGTTATTATGTATGCGTTTCCGCTGAGAGTTTGGTATTTTCCTTTTTTGAAGTATGTTGGATCGTTTGGAATTACTAAGCATTGTCCTGGTTTTAGTGTGCCTGTTTCGTTGTATGTTTTATTATAGTATTTTATGTATAATGCGTATGTTCCGTTTGGTGCTTTTATTACAAAGTGTCCTCTTGAGGATATTGATTTTATGTCCATGATGTTGTTGAAGTCTTTTTTTGTTATGCTGTTTTTTTCGATCATCTGTATTGCGTTTTTCTCAATTTCCATGTTGGTTGTGTTGTAATCGTTTCCACCGTTTCCTACTACCCATCCTTTATTGTTTATTAGCACGTGGAAAAAGTATGTTCCTGAACCTTTTTGTTGTTTGATGTATGTGTTGTTGTGTGTAATGTTTAGTGTCACGGAACTTGATGAATCTCTTCTAAATGACACTACACTGTCTACATTATTTCCTTGGATGATTGATGTACAGCAGTCGTCATTGTTGTTTGTGTTTTTTTTGCTTGTCTTTTCTGTTTTGTTTGTTGTTTTTTTGGTGACTGTTTTTTCGGAAATAATGTCTGCTGTGGTTGCAGTACTTTCCTTGGAGATTAGTGTATTACTAGTGGTGTCTTCTGTATGGTTCACATCTGTTGCTGATACAACTGTTATGAATGATAGAATTAATACTAATAATACTATTACAGGACTATATTTTCTCATTATATTCCTCCGTTTATAGTTTTTCATCTAAAATTTTCCTGTATATTATTATATTATTATCAATATTAAAATACTTTAAGAATATATTTTTTTATATATAAAAAAAGAAGAAATGTGGGGGGATTAATAGTGTTTGGTAGTGTTTATTCTACTTTGAGGTGTGTGATTGTTGTTGCATGGTAGTATCCGCTTGTTTCACCGGCCTGTATTAGCAGGTTGTATGTTCCTTGTCTTAGTGTTTCTGGTAATGTGTAGTCATAGTCTATGATTCCATCTGTTACGTTCATGTCCGTGATTGTCTGCTGGTTTATTTTGATGTTGACTTTTGTATTCACAGTTACTGTATTGTTTTCTATGTCCACTATTTTTGCCCTTATTTTCACCTTGCTTTGTGGTGTTGCTGTGATGTTGTCTGTTATTATTTGTTTGTAGTTCTTGTTTACTGTTAGGTTTACGGTGTTTGTTTCTCCCACGTATTTTCTTGTGTCTCCTGCTATTATTGTAAGGTTATATTTTCCGGATCCTACTTCTTCTGGTAATGTGTAGTTGAATGATAGTTTTCCATTGGTTATGTTTTGTTCGTGTATTGTTTTGTTGTTTATTTTTACAACGGTTTTTATTGGTCCTGTTGCCAGTTTGTTTTCTGCTAGTATGTTTGCTTTTATGTTTATTGTTTTGTATGCTTGTGTTTGTATGTTGTGTGTTGCTATTTTTAGTTTGCTGCTTTTTATTGTTAGTGTTCCATTCCATGTGCTGTTGTTGTATATCTTGTTTCTTCCGTAGATTATTTTTATGTTGTAGTCTTTGGATGAGTAATCGTTATTGTATGAGTAGACTAGGTGTCCGTTTACTACGTTGATATTGTCTAGTGTTACATCGTTTATTTTTATGCATGCTTTTGATGTTCCCTTGACTGGTGTTCTGGTTAGGGAGTCGTATATTGTTGCGTCGATTATTATTTGTTCTCCGTTCTTGCTTTCTATGTTGTGACTGGTTATGTATGTGTTTCTTGGGCTTAGTTGTAGTTCTATGTTTTTCTCTGCTCTGTGGTATTGGCTGTTTTCTATTGAGATTATTGTTATGTTGTATTTTTCGTCTGTGTATTTCTTGTTTAATGTTAGTTTGTATTGGAATTCTCCGTTCTGGAACATTCCCTGATATATTGTTTTGTTGTTTATTTTTAGTATTGCTATTATGTTTTCTCTTAGTATTTCATGGTTTAGGTTTAGTGTTGCGTTTATCTGTATTTTTTCGCCCATTATTGTTCTTATGGTGTTTTGGCTGGTTATGTATGGGTCTTCTTTTATGATGTTTAGTTTTATTGTTCTTTTTGCTTCTTTGTAGTCTTTTGTTGCTTGTGATGTCATGGTGATGTTGTATGTTCCTTCTGGTGTGTCTGATGGTATGGTGTATGTGAATGTTCCGGTTCCGTTTGTTGTTTGTATTGTGTGTTCGTTTCCTAGTATGCTTATGTTGATTTTTGTTTGTATTGGTAGTTTGTTTTGGTCGTAATCTGTTAGGTTGACTGTGATTGTGATCGTGTTTGATGCTTTTGTGTTTATTGTTCCGGGTGTTTGTATGTTTACTGCTTTTTGGTTTCTTTTGTAGTTTATGTTTGTATTGTTTTGTGATGTTCTGTATATTTTGCTTCCTGTGTATACGGCTTTTACTTGGTATGTTTTGTCTTCGTATTGGTCCATGTCCACTATCATGTTTGCCATGTTATTTTCTACGCTTGAGCTACCTATCATGGTATCGTTTATGTAAAATTCTACACTGCCCTCACTAATATTTGCATAGTTTGCACTATAAACATAACTTGTAAGGTTAAGTTTGTTTTCCGTGCTGGTGTACGTGTATAATCGGGTACTTGTATTTGTCTTGGTTGGATGTATTGATGTGTTAAGGGAAGCATCCTCAAACTTGCCGGAACCATGATAACATAGTAACAATTCATACTCATTGTCACCAGAATATTCCTCCGGTAAAACTATACAAGTAATGTTACCAGTAACAGGAACACTTCCAACAAGTTCCCCATCAACATAATAATCCAATATTCCATCATCCACACTCATGTTATAGGAATATTCACGAACATTAACAACAACTCTGCCCACATCACTAAGAGACACATTACGAACACTTAACGAATTAGCATACCGGTCCACACTTAACACAGCATAACCAGTAGCACCACTGTAACGGTTAGAACCATAATAAACCACCTTAAGTTCATGTTCACCAAAATCTAAACTGTCAGGTATCACATAAGATTCATTAACTGTCACACTGTTAACCCATCCAGTCTTAATACTCCTTCCATCCAGGAAAAACTCAATCATACCCTCACTTGTATCATCAACATAATTATACACACCAGCTCTCAAATACACTGTATCATTCTTATGAGCACTCACATTATAAGTGTAAAGGGTAGTGTTCACCTGGCGCACAGTCAATGTGGTAGCATAACTTGAATCCTCATACACGTCACTACCATAATAGTCAAGATAAACATCATAAACTCCGGCACTATACTCGGATAGGTCAAAGTCTACAACAACACCTCCAGTGACATTGTACTCCTCTATCAAATCACCATCAACATATACGTCAAGAACACCATCATTCACGAGACGATCACTATAAAAAGTGACAGGCTGCGAAATAACAGATCCCTGAAAACCATTAGGATAAGCCATGTAAATGTTGCTTCTGAACTTAGGAACACTTACAAGGTAATTGGTGCGACAACTACGATAATATTCATCACCAACCCATTCAAAGGTTAAAACCTCATTATTGTACTTCTTGTCAATGGTGAAGCTAACATCCTCATCCTCAAGCTCCAATGATTTAATCAATTCATTTCCATGATAAACATAGAAGTTACCATAACTGATAATGTCCTCATCACCCCTCATATTAAGGGTAACATCAATATCGTTATCATCATTAAAGTTTGTGACAACATTATCCACATAACTGTCCATTGGATTAATCTTTAACAGGGCAGTAGTGGAGGCAGTGTTATGTATTAAACTACCAGTATATCTTGCTTCAACAGTATAAGTTCCTGGAACATAGTTTGTTGTATCCACTGGTAGGCTTGCAGGAGAATTGGATAAATTTCTTGCACCAACAATTCCCTCATTAATATACCATGAGATTATACCCTCATCCACAACTGGTGTGGTTATAACATTCATGTCTGCAACTTCACCAAAGTCTGCTTCAACATCCTCCATTGATAATGTCACTTCCTCTGGACTGTTTTTAACATTTCTCTGACTATCTTTCTTCACTGTTTTACTCTCTTCATATTCTGGATTATCAATGGCCCGGGCAGTGTTATCAGCATCTATTGTCATGTTATCCTGTGAATCCAGACTAACAGCACTTGCACTGTTTTGTCCGAGAACCAGGACAATAATTGCCACTGCAAACAATAGGCACATAATCCTGTTTGACTTTAACATTGTCATCGATTCCTCCATTCATTATATTAACAAAATTGTATGAAGTTAGTAGATTACAAGGGGTATCCAATAAATAATTGGGATTGTAATCCAATTTTTCATTAACTTCATAATAACTAGTATGTTAGAGGTATCAATGTTTCCTGAAAATCATAATATTTTTTGCAAGGAAAAAAATAAAGTAAGATAAATCATATAAATAATTATAAGAGAATTCATTAAAAAAACGAATAAAAAAATATATATTTGATATTAATGGAATGATATAAGATGGAAATAGTAGAAAAAAAGATACCAGACCAGAAATTAGCTTATGTGCCACACATTGATAGTTTCAGCAAATTACCTGAATTTATTGAAGAAGTTGGAGAATTAATTGCTGATAATAATCTTGAAGCAGTAGGATATCCTTACGGTTCATATGATAATGACTTAGAAGAACATGCAGAAAATGATCAAATATTTGAAGTGGGAATGCCGATAAAATCATTTGACATGGGTGGAAAACCAGCTGGACGTCTTGGAAAGCTTGGATTAAAGGAATTGGCAAGTCATACTGTGCTGTCTGCTATTCATAGGGGTTCACATAAGAATTTTAACAAGTCTATTCGTGAAATGGTTGAATATGCTGTGGAAAATCATTATGATATTGTGGGTCCTATAACAGAGATTTATATTCCTGCAGATCCTGGAACTCCTGTTGAGGATACTGTTACTGAAATTCATTTGCCTGTTATTTATATGGGTCCAAAAAGAGATTAAACTCCCCACAAAAAATTATTTATTTTACTTTTTTTTAAGTTATTTATTTTTATAGTAATGTAATATGTTTTAAAAAAAGTTATGTAGTATAAATAGAACTTATTATTAAATTCTATTAATCATTAGCTATACTTTCCGAATATACTCAGGATTTAAATTGTGTAGATTTATTTTCCCTATTCTTTGGAAAGAATAATTAAAGTATTTAAAATATTTATGAAAAGATTCAAAATATTCTTTTTATTATAAAAAAAATTTTGAAAGATTATACTATATATCTTATTCATCATTTGTAGAGCTTTTCTTAATTAAATTTTAAATACCATATCATTCTCATATAGCTAATTAACTAATCATTATATTTATTTCTCATAATATATAATAATTGGGCTTCAAGTATCTTAAAGAACTTAACTATTTTTGCATATGTATTAAATTTAAATTAATCTTTTAAATCTCATATGATTAAAAAAATGAAGAATACCTTATTAATTGTTAAAATCAAGATTAAAAACTGATAATATATTAAAAATAGAACCTGTATATGTAGTTTGGGGGGGTAAAAGGATTAGAGAAAAGGGTTTAACTAATTCTAGTTTCCACCTTTGGTTCTCATAATTTTCATGTTACCCATTGCTTCGATGTATTCGATTTCTCTACCTTCTACGATTTCATCTTTTAAGTCTTCAGGTATTGGTAAATCGATTGTTTCGTAGGTTTCTAAGTCCATGATTTGTACTTCGCTACCCATTAATGCAATTACTTGTCCTGCTCTTTTGTCAATGATAGGTACATCAACTTTAGCGTTCACAGGTTTTACAAGACTTCTTTTTTGGTTATCAAAGATACCTACTGCTTCGATACGTGCTTTTGCTGCACCGTGTTTACCAGGTGATGATGTTGAAATGCTGGTAATTTTTGAAGCTTCTCCGCCTAATACTAAGTATTTTCCTTGTTTTAAAGTTTTAATTTCTACTACTTTAGTTGCCATTAATTTCCCTCAAAATATAAATTATTATGATTTGTTAATACCCTATAGGTTCACAATAAAAATTATTATATGGAACCTTATTTCATAGTTTGGTATTATTATTAAGTTAAAATCATATCAAAAAAATGCATTGTATAAAACATACAACTAGTTATGATATAAGTTATGTTTAATTTAATTAATATATCTTTGTGTTATAATAACATATGTATTAATATAACATGATGTAAATAAATAATATGTGTATATGATATAACGAAGTAGTTATAAAATATGCTTAATTAAATAATAATAAATTAAGAATAAAAAAAACTCTTACGGCCATATATGGAGAAAAAAAATATAAGATACACTCCAAAAAACGGGCCTGCAAAGAGAAATTATTCTTAAAATCATACTAATATATAAACACAAAAAAATAAGTATTAAATTATTTTTCATCTCTTCGCATAAAAATAGATACATTATGAAATCTAAGGCGATAAAATGACTCATAAAAATGCAAAATATCATGATGATGAAGAATATTACTATGTTTTCAAGGACGAAGTAACAACAACAAAATACTTAATACACTCACAAATAAACGCAAAAGGATTCGTAGAAAAACCTGACGTTGTAGGAGCAATATTCGGACAAACCGAAGGACTACTAAGTGACAGCCTAGACCTAAGAGAACTACAAAAAACAGGAAGAATAGGCAGAATAAAAGTAGACATGACCAACAAATCAGGAAAAACAAAAGGTGAAGTAATAATCCCATCAAGCCTAGACAGGATAGAAACAACAATCCTAGCAGCATCACTAGAAACTATCAACAGAGTAGGACCATGTGAAGCAAGTCTAAGAGTAACCTCAATCGAAGACGTTCGAGCAGTAAAAAGACGAACAATAGTAGAAAGAGCAAAAGAACTATACAAAAACATGATGGAAGAATTCACACCAGAAAGCTCCAGAATGATCGACGAAGTAAAAGAATCAATCAAAGTACCAGAAATAATAGAATACGGAGAAGACAACCTACCAGCAGGACCAAACACTCCAACATCAGATGCAATCCTCATAGTAGAAGGAAGATCCGACGTACTAAACCTACTAAAATATGGAATAAAAAACACCATAGCAGTAGAAGGAGTAAACGTACCAAAAACAGTAGCAGACCTAACCAAAGAAAGAACAGTAACAGCATTCCTCGATGGAGACAGAGGAGGAGACCTAATACTTAAAGAACTACTCCAAATAGGAGACATAGACTACGTAACAAGAGCACCAAGAGGTCAAGAAGTAGAATACCTAAACAAAGACCAAGTAATATATGCACTAAAAAACAAAACATCAGTAGAAAAAATAACAAACCACGCAAACTTCAACCACAACCAACACAACTACCATAATAAAAGAAAAACAAATGACAAAACACCAACAAAACAGGAAACAAAAGAAGAAGAAAAATTCTCCGACCTAACAAGACAACTAAAAGACCAACTAGAACTAGAAATAAAACAAGCAGAACAAGACAAACAAACACAACAAACAACAACAGCAACACAAGAAAACGAGAAAAACAAAGAAGAAAAACCAGAACCAGAACAACAAGAAAAACCAGTAAAAAAACAAAACAAATACATAACAGCTCTAGACGAAATCAAAGGCACAGGAAAAGGCATACTATACGATGACCAATTCAACAACATAAAAGAAGTTAAAGTAGAAAACCTTTTCAACGAAATAAGAACAAACCATAACAAAATACAAACAGTAATATTTGATGGAATAATAAGCCAAAGACTAGTAGACCTATCAAAAGAAAAAAACATCGAATACCTGGTAGCAGTAAAAATGAGTGAAGTTGTAAAAAAACCTGAAACAATAAAAATAATAACAAAATAGTAATATTCTTTTAACCACCCAATTTTTTTTCATTTTTTTCATTAGTAATAGAAACAATAGGAGGATAAAGATATGTCAGAAAATTATTTGGAAGAAATAGAATTTGAAGAACAAATAGAAGATTACATACTAGAAATGGATATTCAAAGCTATTCACAAAACACACTAAAAACATATTCCTCAATACTACACAGTTTCTATGGATTCCTACTTCAACAAAAAACAATAAAAAACGAGGCAGGATTACTAAGAGCATTTAAGAAATACTTACAACATTTAAAAAGAGATAACGAAGTATCACAAAATTATCTCTACCTAGTAACGGTAGTGCTGAAAAAGTTCTTCATGTTCGCAGAAATAGAAATAACAGATGAAATAAAAGCACCAAAAAGAACAAAATCATTACCAAAATCATTAAATGAACAAGAAGTATACGACCTAATACATGCAAAAGATGATAAATACGATCCAGAACGAGATAACCCCCAAAACATATCCAGGCTCAGAAACAAACTAATACTAACACTACTATACTCCACGGGACTACGAGTATCCGAACTCATAAAACTAAAAATTAACACAATAGACCCAGAGGAAAGAACAATAAGAGTACGAGGTAAAGGAGAAAAAGACCGAATAGTAATATTTGACGACACAACACTGGAACTAATCAAGGAATACCTAATAAAACGGGGCGTAGAAAACGAATACCTATTCGTAAATCAGAAAAACCATACACTAACACCACGATACATACAATACATGATAAAAGAATATGCACAAGCAGCAGGAATAGAAAGAAAAGTAACACCCCACGTACTAAGACATTCATTCGCAACACACCTACTTAAAAATGGTGTTGACATCAGGGCAATTCAACAATTACTCGGCCACAGCAACCTAAGTACTACACAGATATATACCAGCGTAGACATGCACACACTCAAAGGTGCATACGATAATGCATGGTTAAACAGGGAACATAATGTGCGAAAAAACAAAGAACTCGAAAGCATAGACTAGAAAATATAATAATATAAACCCTAAAAAATAATTACTACTTTTTTTTAACATTTTTCATCAAAAAAAAGAAGGATTTTGGTGGAAAAATAGATTACCATTAAAATCATTGTAATCATAACTTATTAGCAGCCCTAGGATAAGAACTGATTAAACCATAACGGAATAACACATACCCATAAGAACCACCACTAATAACAGCCCTAGCATCACCTTCAAGCTCACCAGAACTTAACCTATTAATATTATTATTATTGTAAGTTTGAAGAATACTAATAACCTTAGATGACTTAGCCTTCTTCACAACATAATTTGTTGAATCCTTAAGCCAACTTCTGCCACTAGAATATGAATACTTATACGTCATAGGCATAATCCAGTCAAGATAAGGACTTAACTTAGCATAATCCTGACCATAATACTTGACAGTACCACTTTTCTCTGCAAACACACAAGCAGAAAATATAATATTCTTATCATAACCCTTAATAATAGAATTTAAACTTTTAACAAAATTTGTAACCCTGCTAGGATTAACAATTCCAGGATTAGTACCACTATACCTGACATAATCAAGATTAATACCACTCACACCAGATATTCTGATAGTGCTCTTAACAAAGTTTTTAACCAAGTTCTGTCTGGCAGTACTCATATCAAAGTTACCATTACTGTTGACAAAACAAACAATCCATGCATGAACGCGGATATTAGTTCCTTTACACAGATTAATAGTCTGTCTTAACAGCTTAGTATCCCCTGAAGAAGCCTGTGTTTGAACGAACACATCAGTAATTCCAGCATTCACCCAACTTTTCACCACACTACTTGAAACAGAATAAACACGCTGCACAAACAGTCCAGTAACCTTACCCGTTGAAGTTTTTGAAGTTACTGACACACTATTTCTTAGCTGCTGCTTGTTCATTGTAGCAGTAATAGTGGCACTACCAGCCTTAGTAAATTTTGTTGTAAACGTGCTTGCTCCCCTGCTTTTAAGGTTTAATGTTTTACTTATGCCTGCACCATTAATTTTTACAATAATTTTACTTTCATATAATTCAGGGTTAATACTAGTTACCCTTTTACCATTATATGCATTTTTCAAGGATACTGTTGTTTTAACTGCATTGTTTACTTTAACAGTATTAGCCGTCTTTAGTGTCATGTAAATCCAGTTATGTAATGCAACATTCTGTGTTCTCTTGGTGGCTGGCCTACTATTTGAACCCCACCAATTATAATCTGCCTCTACACTGCCTTTCTTGTTGTAAACATCGTTTTGACCATTATTTAGTATGGTGTTAAATTTTAGTGTTGTCTGTCCATTATTGTTATATACAGCTCCACCCCATGTTGCCTTGTTTGCTGATATGTAGTTGCTTTTAAGCAATAATTTTCCACCATTATTTCTTATTGCTCCACCTCGTAGGGCATCGTTCTTGGTTAGTGAAGATTTATATACTATGTTGTCCTTAGCACTGGTTTTAAGGAATATTGCATTATTATTGTTATTGTTAAAGGCACAGCTTCTAACATCCACTTCGCTTTTGTCCTTTATGTACATTGCGCCCCCTGCTTTTGCAACATTATTTGTAAACTCTGATTGCATGATGTTTAAACGAATACTGCTACTGGTTTTACTGTATAGTACTCCGCCATTACTGGCACTGTTTTTATTGAATTTGCTTGTTTTTATGATTGTTTTTCCCGTATTATATATTACTCCACCGGATTGTTGTGCAACATTGTTTTTAACTGAATTGTCTGTTATGATTAGCTTGTTCGTATTATATAGTGCTCCTCCATTCTTTGCATTGTTGGCTGTGAAAGTGCTCTTTTTTATGTTAATGTTTCCGGAATTATAGATTGCTCCACCAGTCTTTGCACTGTTTTTTCCGAAGTATGTCTTGCTTATTGTCAGGTTTGATTTCTGATTGTATATGGCTCCACCATTTATTCCCTTATTGGACTTAAAGGAGGATGATCTTATCTGCTGGTTCCTGTTGTTTTTCTTAATGAATATGGATGTGTTCCTATTATTATCATAGTTACATGAATAAACATTCATATAACCAGTAGTGTAAGTACTGCTACCATATCTGCCGGCATTGTTATTGGTGAATGAGCATTTACTTAATGTTAACTTGTTTGTATTGTAAATTGCACCACCATACATTGCATTGTTACCATTAAATGTGCTCTTATATGCATTTAAAGTACCCTTATTATAGATTGCTCCACCCATCTGTGTAGCCTTAGAACTCTGTATTTTCACTGATTCAAGGCTTAAACTTCCCTTATTGTAGATTGCTCCACCATTTTTGTCACGGGCATTCTTAATGGTGAATGTTTTTAGTTTAACATTAGCTTTAATGGTGAATGTATGCTTGTTTTTACTGTTAATTACTGTGGTGCTGGTGGCAGCTCCTACAATGTTTAAACTTTTGCCGATATAAATTTCTGATTCATCATATGTTCCACTGGCAAGGTAGATTGTTCCACCAGTCTTAACACTTTTAATTGCATCTTTTATCGTCGCTTTTGGTGAATTTTTTGTTCCACTGTTTGAATCCTTACCCTTGGTACTTACATATACCTTGCTTTTTGTCTGTGTGCTGCTCTTAACAGTTGTGTTTGTCTGTTTTGTTATTGTTTTATCAACATGATTGCTTTCATGTTGTATAGTGTTTTCACTAGTAATACTGTGTGTCTGATTATCTTCAGCACTTACACTTGAAACACAGGTTAAAACTAATATTATGGCAAGTATTGGGAAAATTTTCTTAATCATAATAATGTAATTCCTATTAATTTGACTTAAGAATATAATTATATTTCTAATATGATATAATTCTTTCGAAAAAAAGATAATATCTGGTTAATACTTATAAAATGGTGGGGAAGGAGGTGGGTGGTTAATGATTATTCCTATTGAACTTTCACGTATCTGTTTGTTGAACAAAGCATTTTATTATTGAAGTAATATGTTGCTTTAATATTATACGTACCTTCATTATTTGGCATGGTATATTTGAATGTATACTCCTTGCCTTCTACACTAACATTTTTAATCAGTTTATCATTTAATGTGTACACAATATTTCCTCTCATGTTCTGATTATTAATGTTATAAATATTAGTTTTTAAACAAATCGTAGAATTTTTCGGAATATCATGTGTGATCTTTCCACCATATAACTGGATGAATGATTGTGCTACAGAATCACCTTTCATATCATATCTTTCAAAAACTATTTTAATTCCATCTTTTTCCATAGTTTTCCGAGGATTACTTATTCCACCCCACCTGGAATAATTGTCATCCCAAGCCTTTTCCAGCCAGTAATAATATTCACCATCAGGATTATATATGTCACCAGCACCATGGAACCATCCAAGCACAATATCATTTCCCCTGTTTCTTACAGTTGTGAGAAGATTATCATATCCTTTCAGATATTCTCTGATTACGTTAGCATCCACACCATTACATAATACGAAACAAATACTATTTCTCACATTGTTTTTATACATGTAACGTGCAGTTTCATAAGTTTCTCCAGGACCATTTTTAACAGTTTTAACATTAAATCCATTGCTTCTTAAATTATAGGCAATATTGTTCATTATTTTCATATCATTGGGACTATAGTTATATGAGGCTGTTGTTCTATCCATTGCAAAATAAACATCTTTTTTATTGGATGTTATTTTTGAATTGGAAATTAAATCACCGGCTAATGTAATAAATGTTTCCTGCTTGATTTGTGCTTCAGGTTTATTCACTGTAAATATATCTGCACAGGCTATTATGAACTTATTATTCAGGTAATACTTCATTTTCACGGAATAATTTCCTTCTTTTGGGGGCATATTAATTTTTAATGTAGAAAGATTGTTTTTTACTTCAGATGTTCCAACATGTTTGTCATTCAAATAGAATTTTACTAATCCAGTATTTACTGTTTGTTTATTATTATTTCTTATTATGGTTCTTAATGTGCCTCGTTTTTCTGTAAATAATGCAGGATTATTCACTATTCTCATAGTGTAATCTGACTTTGGATTAACAGTTAATTTAACATTTTTTGATACACTATGATAATTTGGTGCACCAAACACTACTTTCAAATCATAAACACCTATATCATGTTTTGAAATCTTGATTTTCTTGCAGGATGCATTAACTGTTTGAATTTTTTTGTTGTTCAAATAAATTTTCAGACTTCCATCACGGATTGTATTATTCAAGTTGTCTGTAACATTAATTTCTAATGTCGCAGTATCTGCATTATTTTTCTGTAAACTTTTCATAAACAAGTGTGCAGTTTCGGTAGCATGAATGTTTAATGTGTTACTGGTTATCGTGTGTGGTGCTTTTACAATAAAGTTTACATTGCCTTCTTTGTTAAATTTGTTTGTCAACTTGCAATAACCGGAATTACTATTATAATTTTTAATTTTTCCGTCTTTTTTCATTATTATCTTCATATGATAATCGGGGATGTTTGTACTTCTGGAAATAGGTGTAATTTCTTTTCCATCAAATATATTATAGACTGAAATGGTAGTATTGATGATGCTGTTCATTAAGTATCTGTATTTGTGTTGGATGCGGAGGTATAACCATTTATTTACTTTTGTATTGATGATTCGTGACAGTTTTATATTGTTTTTTCCCCACCAGTTATAATCTGCGTTAATGTTGCCCTTATTGTATATGTCTTTGTTGTTGTCGGTTAATATGTTGTAGTTTAGGATTATGTTTCCTTTAAAGTTGTGTAGTGTGCTGCCATATGTTGCACTGTTTTCATGGAATGTGTTCTTTTTGATGCTAGTGTTTGTGTGTGCGTTTCTTATGGCTCCGCCGTATGTTGCACTGTTTTTGGTGAATGTGGAGTTGTATATGTTGTTTCCTGCCTGGTCTGTTTTAATGTATATTGCGCTTTGGTTGTTTGATTTGAATGTGGAGTATTTTATGTTGAGTATTGTGTGGTTGTATGCGTAGATTGCTCCGCCTGTTTTTGCAGTGTTATGGGTAAACTGGGAGTATGTGATGTTTATCTTGATTGGGTTTACTGTTTTGGAGTATATTGATCCACCATTTGTGGCTTTGTTATTGTGGAATGTGTTGTTTTTTATGCTTAGTTTTGCGGTGTTGTAAATAGCTCCACCATTTGTCATTGCATTGTTTTTGGTGAATAAACAATTTTTTAACAGGGCCCCTTTGGTGTTGTAGATGGCTCCTCCATTTGTTGCATTGTTTTGTCTGAGTGTGGAGTTGGTTATGCTTAGTTGTCCTTCGTTGTAGATTGCGCCGCCTCGGAGTTTTGCGGTGGATGTGGTTATGGTCATGTTTTCTAGTTTTAGTATTCCTTTGTTGTGTATTGCTCCGCCGCTGCCATTTGTTTTTGCTTGTTGTATTGTTAATAGTTTTATGTTTGCTTTTGCTGTTATTTTTATTGCTTGTTTGTTGTGGCTGTTTATGATTGTTGTTTTCGTGTTTTCTCCTATGATGTTGATGTTTTTGTTGATTTTTATTCCGGATTCATAGTATTTTCCGGGTGTTATGTGGATTGTTCCACCAGATTTCACGCTTTTTATTGCTTCTTTTATTGTTCTTTTGGGTGAATTTTTTGTTCCCTTGTTTGAATCGTTTCCTTTCTTGCTTACATATACAGTGTGAATCTGTTTGTTTTTGGTGTTGGAGGTAAGTGTTGTGTCTTCCTGGGTGCTGCTTGTAATTTTCTTTTCGTGTGTGTCTGTTGTGTTGTCCTGGGCTGATACGGTGGAGATGCATATTAGTAGTAATGTTATGAAGAGTAGGGGTGTGATTTTTTTTATTATGTTGTTGATATGTGTCACCTCACAATTTATTTTTTTGTGTGTTATTGTTTTAAGAGAATATTTATATCTTTTATTGGTTATTATTATTTTTTTTTATTAAAAAAAAGTATTATATGGGGGGGGGAGGGTTTAGTTTCTTAGGATGATGTATATCATGTAGATTACGAATAATCCTATTAGTATTAGTCCGTCTTTGCGGTTGAAATCTTTTTTATCGTATGCTAGTATGTATGTTATGACTGCTACTATTATCATGATTAATGTGTCAATGAACATGATGTTTGTTGTTGTTATCGGGGATATGATGTTTGTTAGTCCTAGGATGAATAGTATGTTGAATATGCAGCTTCCAATAGCATTTCCTATTGCGATGTCTGTCTTTTTGTTGTAGGCTGCGGTTACGCTGGTTATTAGTTCTGGTAGGCTGGTTCCTATGGATACTATGGTTAGTCCTACTAGTGTTTCGCTCATTCCGATGCTTAGTGCTATTTCTTTTGATGAGTCTACTACTAGGTTTCCTCCGAGTATTATTCCAATTATACCTATAACGATATAGATTAGTATGTATTCATTGCTTAAATGTGTAGTTCCTACCGGCATTTTACTACTTTGTTTCATACTCTTGTATATTAGGAAAGCTACGTATGCAATAATCATCACAAGGAATAATATACCTTCAAGCCTGCTGATTTGGCTATCTGTGAAGATAAATATTAACAATAATATGCTGCTGACTAACATGATAGGAAAATCATGAACCAGAGATTCCCTTGTAATATCTATCTTATAAAGCACAGCCGTAATACCAATAACGGCAAGCATATTAAAAATATTACTACCAACAACATTACTTATAGCAATAGCATTACTGCCACTAAGAGCAGATGAAACAGAAACGGCAGCTTCAGGAGCACTAGTACCAAAAGCAACAATAGTCAAACCAATAATCATGGAAGGAATCTTAAGCTTAGTTGCAAGATCACTGGCACCATCCACAAACATGTCAGCACCCTTAATCAGAAAGACAAAACCAACCAATAACAGGATAATAGTTAAAATACTCATCTAATCAGTTTCCTCAAGTTTATGAATCTCATCAAGTAATATTGGCAAGAAAGAACCAATATCAGTAACAATACTAATAACCTGTGCACTACCTCTATCAGATAGTTTAGTGACACTAGCATTACTAATATCTACACAAACACTTTTAATACGTGCAGGAATCAAGTTACCAGTAGCAACACTATGTAAGAGTGTGGCAATCATAATAACCATGTCAACATCCTGAACTTCCTCACGCATACGTTGCTGAGCTTCCTGTGAATCTGTGATAACATCAGGTAATGGGCCGTCATCCCTTATACTACCTGCTAACACATAAGGAGCATCATTTTTAACACATTCATACATGATACCACTATTTAGAACACCCTGTTCAACAGCATCTCTTATACTTCCAGCTTTATTGATTGTGTTAATTGCACAGAGATGATGTTTATGTCCGTGTGCAACAAGTTCACCGGTTTTAGTTTTCACTCCTAAACTGGTACCGTATAATGCATCTTCAATATCATGGGTTGCAAGAGCATTTCCTGCAAATAATTTGTTAACATATCCTTCTCTGATTAACTCGGCAAGTACTGGTGAACAGCCTGTATGTACAACTGCAGGACCTCCAACGACACAAATCTTTCCACCCTTGTCATGTATTTTCTTCATTTCCTTAGCTACTTTATGAATAATGCTGTGTGTTGGTTTTTCGGCTGATGCTTCACTGTTCATGAATTCAAAAGTATTCTTTCCCCTTGATTTTTCTGGTGGTTTAACTCTAACACCCTTATGTCCTACCACTATCATTTCGCCCTTATGGATAGTGTTTAATGGTTTACAGGTAGCGGTTTTTTCTTTTTCATCAACAACTAGTAAACAGTCCATTTCGATATTGTCAATGTTTATCCAACGGTTATCATATCTTATTTCTGTGGTGTAATTTGTTGTTGAATAAAAGTTTTTAGGCACTGTCTTGTCTTTCTCGGATGCTACTAGTTCTACTTCGTCTTCTTCGACTAGTTGAGCACCTAGGTCTGTTACCATGTCTAATATTTTGTCTAATGTTTTTTCTTTTTCTGTTTCTATGCGTATTCTAGCGGTACTTATGTCAGTGTTATGTTTTCCAACATTTAATTCTTCTATTTCATAGTCTCCACCTTGGTCTATGATGGTGTCCATGACTTTTTGTATTGTGAATGAATCAATGATGTGTCCGCTTAGCTTAATTTTTTGAACGTACATTTATTCAACATCCTATCTTGTTTATTATTTTTTTTTATTGAATTATCATATGTTTATTATATTTATTTGTTATAGTAACTACTTTTTTTCCTGAAAATTAGTAAATAATATATTGGTGGTGGTGAGAGAGGAGGAGGGGTATGCTTATATGATACCCATTGCTTTGTTGGTTTTTAATATTGATTTCTCACCATCTTCTTCTAATTCAAGCATTGCTCTTATTGCGTCAACGTTTTCCGGTACAACATCGGATTCCTGGTGAACTGCTTGCATATAGAATAGTTCTCCGTCAACTACATTTACTGATTCTTTCCATACTGGAATTTCATAGAAGTCTCCACGACTTCTTCCAAGGTCTTTAGCATATTCCATTAGTTCTGCAGTAGAACCTAATTTAAGGCCTGCATCTACTGGCAGTACTCTGTGTGCTTTTTCGAATGAGTCGAGCACGTCATCGGTTGTTACATTGTCTTCGAGTTCTACCATGATGTTGTGTGTGTGCATGAGTGTTGTTGGAACTGCTAATGCCATTGTCATAACATCCATTCCTTTGATGATTGTTTGTACATCAGGTCCGTGGTGTGATGGTACTGTGGTTACTGGTTTGATTGCATTTATTGGTCCTTTTTTTGCATCATTTGGGTCTGCTGCACGTCTTACCATTACTGCTCTTACCTTTTTTACACCTGCTAGGTCGTTTACTGGTTTTAGTGTACGACATAATCCTGTGGTGTTACATGATACTACTCTTACATAGTCTTTTCCGAGGCTTTCTTCGTAGTTTGCTTCTGCGTTGAATGATGTGCCTACTGGGTCATGGTCTTCTCCACCTTCAAATATTGCTTTTAAGCCTATTTTTTTGTAGATGTTTTCCATGTTGTCTATACCTACTCCGCCGGGGGTACAGTCTACTACTAGGTCTAGTTTTTCAAATAGTTCATCAGCGGTTCCGCTTACTTTAATTCCTGCTTCTTCGAATTGTTCTTCTCTTTCTGGAACGCTAATGTATAGGTCGTATCCTTTTTCAACAGCAGTTTTTGCTTCAAAATCAGGAGTTCTTTTTGTTATTCCGACTATTTTCATATCATCTTGTGCGGTAACAGCGTCTGCTACTCTTTTACCAATAGTTCCATATCCGTTAATTCCGATACCTTTCATATTAATACGTCCTATCATAAAATTCTAAGGAAATTATCATGATTCGTTAAAAATCAATCATATAATATATTACTATATAAGGTGTTTATCGTTATTTATAATTAATTGTAATTATTTGTGTATGTTGTTTTTTGGGGGGGTGGGTTTCTTGTTGTTGTGTGGTTTTGTTTTTTTCTTTGTTGTTTTGTATGAATATATTCATATTTGTTCATATGTAAATAAGTGCATTTATTCATTTATATGGTCTAAGCTTAACTGTTTTTTATTATTATTTAATAAAACTTAAATTTATCCATGCGTATACCTGTTAGGGTTATATAAAGTATTTATATTATCTATACTATACTATTAATTAGTAAAAAATACAATAATTTTTCTTAAAAAAATTTGAAGAAATATTAAAAAAAATATTAAAAAAAAATATGGGGGGAAAAATAATGCACATACCCGACGGATTAATATCAGACCCAATACAACTGGGAATATACACAATAATATACATAATCCTACTATTACTATGCCTAAACAAATACAGAAAAAACCACACAGAAAAAGACATACCCGTACTAGCACTATTTTCAGCAGCAATACTAATAGTACAACTAATAGAAATACCACTACCAGTACCAGCCTGTGTACACATATCACTAATAACAGTAATGGCACTCTACGACCTCGAAGCATCAGCCATAGTATACACAATAGTAACAATAGCACAAGCATTCCTCGGAGAAGGAGGAATAAGTACACTGGGAATAAACTTACTAAACCTGGCAATAATAGCACCATTCATAGCATACTACATATACCACTTCCTTAAAAAACACGATCAAAACCTAGCACTATTCGTATCAGGATTTGCAACAATAACACTACTAGGAGTAATAGCCAGCATAGAATATGCAATAGCCGGAGTATACCCAATAACATTCGGACTAACAGTAATAACACCAATAGAAGCAGTAGTAGGAGTAATTGAAGGTATTGTTACGATAGTGGTGATGAAAGCATTACACCAAATAAAACCAGAACTAACACCAGCACTAAACGAAAAAGAGGAACCGGAAAATGAATAAAAAAGTATCAATACTAATAATTGCATTAATCATACTAGTCACATTAGTTGCTGTTTCACAAGCATTAAACATCTACGAAAAAGGAAACATAACACTAGAAGAACACAACCACGACCATGGTGAACATAACCATGAAGAACACGAACACGAAGAACACGCAAATGAATCAAACAAAACAGAAAACCACACACACGAAGAACACTAACATGAAAATGAGCATAATCACACACATTAATAACATTTAAAAATATATTTCATTATAAAAATAGCTTCTAAAAATATAAAAATAGTCAAAACTCCAAAAATAGATAAAAAAACTAATTGAGAAGAAAAAACATTCTTACTCAATTAATCCTAATTCTTTTGCACAATAATAACCTATAGCCCCACCTATTGCACCTAAAATAATATAAAATGGGAAAACAAATATTATTGAACTTAAAGCGTATGTTACATAAGCAGAACCATACATTATAAAGTATAATCCACAAGATATTATAGCAGTAATCAAACAAGCAACAAAAGTTGTTACAAGGCCAACAACTGCAGATTCTACTAGAGAATCATGTTTCATAATACCAACTAAAATACTTGTCATAAAAACATACGGCAATATGTTTGAACTAGCTCCACTAACCAGGTATGTAATAATAATTATAATCACACCTAACGGTAAAGCCTTATCATTAAATATGTTCTTAAACTCCATAAAAGTTTCCTCCTATTTCTTAAGTTCTCCTCTAATATGATAACCTAATGCTCCGCCAACACAGCCTATTAAAGTGAAAAATATAACATTTATCAATGAATACTGTATGAGTGCAATAGCATAAAGTCCACCCTCAGTATAAAATACGAGAATTAACGATATTATAAACGAAATAACAGATCCGATAAGGAATGCTATGAACGTTGAAAGTAACGTTTCATTCATATCAGCATTTTTTATTATTCCCGAGATTATTCCTATAAAGAATATTGTTGGTAAAATTATGCTGATATCACCAGAGTATAATGATGTCGGCACAATCATTACAATGGTTAAAAGCAGAGAATTTCCCTTAAATATGTTTTTAATATCTATGATTAACACCCCCATAATAAAAGGAATATTGTAGGTAATATATTACCTAGTCTATTCTAGTGGTGTACCTTCTATTGCTCCAATTTTTGCAGGGAAGTATTCATCTACAATATATTCTAAACCGTACTTGGAGAAAGACTGTTGTTCGGCTTTTTTACCAAGTTTGAGCATTTTCTTAATTTCTGTCTGCCAGAATTCTCCCCTGTACCTTGGGTCTGCAGATAATTCTTTTAAACGTGCTACGTCAATGTCTTTAAGCTTGTCTGTTGGAAGATCATAATTTGTAATGTCGGATGCTGTTACTCCGAGGAATTTTGCATCTGGTGTAGCTAAGTCATGGTTTACGTGTGCTAGTTTTGCACTTCCTGATATGATTACCATACCAATGTGGAATCCCCATGGGTCTCCGTCGTTACAAATGTATACTGGAACGTTTAGTTCGTCACTTGCTCTTCTTATGAATCTTCTTGTTGCACGTGCTGCTTGTCCTTTAAGTCCTACGATGAGTGTGTTGAAACGGTCGTATGCTTTTTCCTGTACCATACGGTGGAACATCCCCATGGTTTCCACTGCAATTATACGTTCTACGTTGGAGTCTACGAATTCCACGTCATCTACTGTTGGTGGTATGGAGTATCCTGATTTTCCCATTCTAAGTGCGTTGAATTCTACATCATCATCTCTTAGTGTGATGTCTCCGTATACTGCTGCTCCGTCTTCTTCTGGTAATAATCCTAGGTTTTCACGTGACACTCCTAGTGTTACTTCTATGTCTTCTGTGATGTTGTTTGATTCCTGCTGGTTGTCGAATCCTACGTCCCATCCTTCTGATACGTAGTACATTTCCCTCATTGTTGCTGTTTTCTGGATGTTAACCAGTTCTTTACAGAAGTTTCCTACGCACATCATTTGTGCCATTTTCTTTATTTGTTTCACGTTTCCTAGTGATCTTGTTCCTTTACGGTCACCTAGTTCGAAGTATCTTTTTTCTTCGTTATAGATGATGTTTCCTGTTCCTCTTGATGGAATTTTTATGCTTGGCACTTCTTCTTCAAGTATTTTTTCCAGTACTTCATCACCCATTCCTCGTAATCTGTTTAGTGCATGTTCTTTGTGTTGCATCATAAATATCAGTTCCCTCCTATTCTTCTTCGTCTATTTGTTCTGTCATGCTCAGTTCTTCTTCTGCAAGTTCTTCCATTTCTGTTTTCATTCTCATTTTCTGTTCTTCTACTTTTACTTGCATTGGTTCTATTTCTGGTTGTTTTAGACGATGTTTCATGTCCATGATTTTTGCTTTGTGTGTTACTTCGTCCATTATTTTCTCGTATTCTGGAACGTCTTTTTCTGCTAGGAGTGCTGATTGTTTGATTACTACTGGCACTAGGTCTTCGAAGATTTTTGCTCTCATTTCTTCGTTCTTTGCTGCTTTTTTGGTTCTTATGTATTTTTCTAGTTTTCTTGCTATTTTCATTGTTGCTTGTCTGATTTCTCTTACTATTTCTTCTTCTGGTGCTACACTTTGTTTTCCTGTTGAGAGGTATGGAACGTTTGTTGAGATTATGTTTACAAATACTGATATTGGTGCGTCATCCAGGTTTCTTACTCCGTATCTTCTCCAGTCTATGCTTTTTAGTGCTTCTGTTATTGCACAGCTTCCCTGGTCGAAGGTTAATGGTACTCTGTTTGCGAATCTCATTATTTCTGCTTTTTTCTGTTGTCCTACTAGTCTTCCTGCTTTTCCTCCGTATGCTATTCCTGCTTCTACGATGAAGGATACTCCTCCTCTGTATGCTTGTGGTTTTCTGGTGATTGCTGTTGAGAATTCTGGTAGTAGTATTTCGTTGATTCCTTTTTCTATTTGTTCGTCTCCTATTGGTTTTAGTCCGCTGGTTGGTGGTGCCATGAATTTCATTTGTTCGAATTGTTGTACGACTTTTTCTGCTTCTTGCCATGTTATGCTTTTTGGTCGTTTGTTCATGTCGATTCCGGTTGCTTCTTCTAGTTCTTTGATTTTTGCTGCTGATACTCTGCTGAGTGAGTCCATTAGGAGGTTTTTGAATCGTTTTTTGTTGGTTGTTTTACATAGGTCTATTATGTCGTCTGCTGTTACTCCTTTTGGGTGTGGGAGTACTGCTTTTGGTAGTGGTGGTATTTGGTCTGTTGCTCTGTCGAATGTGTATTTTCTTCCGGTTGGGTCTTTGAATACTATTTTTGCGTGTGGGTTTCCTATTACTGTTCTTCTTATGTATTCGTATGCTCCTTGTTCACTCATGGAGTATGATACGTCTTTGAATTCTATTTCGATTCCTGATCCTGTTCTGTCTGTTTCGAATTCTTTTCTGTCTAGGATGATTCCGGTGTTCTTTTTTACGTCGAGTTTTACGCTCATTTCGACTCCTTTTAGTTCGTCTCCGTCTTTGTATCTTGATCTGATTTTTACTGGTTGTCCTGTTGTCATTTGTGATAGGAGTACGCATCCGCTACATCCGAGTCCTTGTTGTCCTCTTGATTGTATGTTTCTGAATTTACTTCCTGCGAACATTTGGCAGTATACTTTTGTTATGTAGTCTTCTGGTATTCCTGGTCCGTTGTCTGCGTGTTTTAGTAGGTAGTGGTCTTTTCCTAGTCTTTTTAGTTCTATTGTTATGTCTGGTAGTATTCCTACTTCTTCGCATGCGTCTAGGCTGTTTGTTATTAGTTCGTGGAATACTATGGTTAGGGATCTTATTTTTCCTGAAAATCCTAACATTTGTTTGTTTCTTTTAAAAAATTCTGATGGTGTTAGTTCCTTAAATTCTTCGAATATGTCGTTTGTGTCACGTTCCAAGGATTTCATTCCTCCATTTTTTTAGATGTTTTTTTTTATTACTTCTCATATTTTTTTGTATTAATTTTTTTCTTATTTTTTCAACTTTCTTTTTCAGTTGTTTTCTGCGTGTTTATATGAGTAAATAATGTTAGTTTAGTACTCTTTTATAGGTTTACCTATATGTACTATTTTTTTTCAGTATTTTTTTGTTATTATAATATATGTAAAACATTCAATATAAAATCATGGTATATATCCTACATTATGTAAATATGCTATTTTAGGGGGGTCTTGGTAAGTATTCAAGGGGGTCTTGGTAAGTAATCATGGGTTCATGAAAAAATAATAAATTTATAAAAATAGGTGATGAGAAGTTAATGTTCACATATCCAATCATAAACCCTCCTACAATTATCCTTATCAATAAACTTAAAGAAATTATCAACACGTTCAACAAACTCATCTTCCATCATACAACCATTTCCCAAATACCTTTCAACATTATCCAACAACTCACTTTCACACCTGACAACCCTACCAAAAGCGTCACGACTAAAATCAAGATACATCTTTCCATGATGATAATCATCCCTTGGCTGATAATAAATAACAGGCTTTTTAAGATAAGCAAAATCAAAGAATACAGAAGAATAATCAGTAATCATCAAACTAGACTCATTCAACAAATCCTGATAACCTTCATCACAGGAAACAACAATATCCTCATGAACATCAAATAACTCTCTGACACCACCACTACCAGCTAACTCCTCAAGTTTAGGATGAGCCTTAAACACAATCCTATACCCATAACGCCCAGCCAAATCCACAAAACTCTCATCAGATAACAAAGTATTCAAATCATTATAATAATCTGAAGCCAAGAGTAAATCAACATTACCCAGATAATTCCTCCAAGTAGGAACAATCAAAATAATTTTCTTATCCTCATTAGACAAAGCATCAAAACGTGGCAAACCTAAAGTCTGAATAATACTCCTATCATAATTATAACCCTCACTATACAAGGATTCCCTTTCAATATCAGAACTAGTATTAAACAGATACAAGTTCTTATCATATTTCCTAAGCCAATCAGACTGATCAGCATAAATTACTCCATGCTGCAAGAAATACACTTTAGAAGTATTCAAACCCCTATACAATCCCCTCTTATCATCTTCAGAAGAATAAAACGGATTCAAATAACTGTCATAAGGATGAGAAGTAACAATCTTATCAGCAAACAGATAAAATAGTTTATGCTTCAAGGACTTATGAGCTAACACTCCACCCTTATTTGCCATCATCTTATAATCAGAACAACTCTTAGATATAACAAAATACTTCCTATTACCATCCTTCAAGGACTTAGCATAATCATAAAGAAAAGTAGCATTATCTCCAGCAGAATTCACACGATCCATAAACAAAAGAATATCCCTGTCACGTCTTCTGATAAAAGGATACAGACACATATAAATAAAGCGGATAAACAAGGCAATAACAAAACCACTTGGTCTATCACTTAAAAGATTACTCCATACCCCTGCCTCATATGATAAAAGACCACCATAGGAATACGAAGAAACCCTAAACCTATTATCACTAAAACTAACAATATACGGTTCACAGACAATATAATTACTAATAAAAGACATGTTAGCATGATCCCTAAAATCAATGAACAAATATTGTGAAACAAGATTATCCTCACTAAAATTACCATTATCACCATCCTTATGATAATTCACCCTCAAAGATACACTGCAATCCCCTATATCCAATGGTACCTCCACGTCAAAACAATACTTAAACTGCCAATCAATACCCAAAAACCTCATATTACTACGGGAAGAATACCTGACAAACTCTGCAGTATAACAAGAAGTACAATCACCCTCTCGCACAGCCTGAACACTAATAAAATCACTGTTAAAATAACTTCCAAACATACCAGAAATCTTAAGCATATCACCATCTATTTCAACAATATCCAACCACAACTTATGCCTGCTAATAGAATCAATCTGCCTATTTCTAATTTTTAACTTAACATCATCATCAACAATCTCAGCATGCAAATCCTTCAACTTAAGATACAAAAAGAAATTCTTTCTGAACAAATCCTTAATATACTCATTATTAACAATAACAGGAACATCAATATGCTTAACAATATTATCCAAGTAATACCAGAATTCCCTTAATTCAATCTCAGATTCCAATAAATCCAAATCCGATTGCTGAAGAAGCCATTGTAAATCATAAGCAATCATGTACTGTAAAAATCTGGGAACCCTACTCTCTTTAAACTTAGCATAATCAATCAATTCCATAAAATAATACTTAAGTTTATCAGTAAAATACTCCTTCTGATCAATAACAATATCAATCGTTGAACTGAAATCCTCACGTTTACGATAATAATAGAACACATCACTAATCACGCCCAACGCCTTCTTTTCAAGAAGAATCTTATTAACCAGAATAGCATCCTCTGAGAAAATAACATTAGTAGGAAACTCAAACGTATAAAACAATTCCCTCTTAAAAAAGGCAGAATTAGAAGCCAA
The DNA here is from genome assembly GCA_017431845.1 of Methanosphaera sp. Classification (GTDB taxonomy): domain Archaea; phylum Methanobacteriota; class Methanobacteria; order Methanobacteriales; family Methanobacteriaceae; genus Methanosphaera. Next base: position 43,805 of record JAFRKG010000151.1, read on the forward strand.
CTGTGGATTATTAGGTTCCTTAACTAAATCAATAACACGAGTACTTTCAAACTTAGAATTCAATACATGTGACTTCTCAAATCTGCCAAAAATCATCTGAGGAATAGAAACAACATCAGTTTCATCTTCATGTTCAACAAAAAACTCATAAACACTGCTTAAAACATTTTCATCAAGATAATCATCACTATCCAGAAAATTCAGATAACGTCCCCGGGCATGCTTAATACCATTATTACGTGCAGCAGCCTGACCCATATTCTCCTGAACCAGAACACGAATATTCTCAGGATACTTGCTCTGATAATCCAATGCAATACTCCTGGAAGAATCAGTACTGCCATCATCAACAATAATTAACTCAACATTCTCCTCAAAGCCCAATGACTGATTAATAACAGAATCAATAGCTTCACACAGATAATTCTGAGTATTATACATTGCCATTACTACAGAGAATTTAAAAGGAAAAACCGTTGAATATGGTGAAACATTAAACTTGTTATCATTAAATCGCAGAATATATTTTTCCTTGATGAAAAAATTATTAATCTTAGAAATCCTTGTCCCAGGCTTAAAATCAACTTTCAAATATGAAGACACAATATTATCCTCACAGAAATCCTGATTATCACCATTTTTATGGTAGTTAATTCTTAAGTTAATTTCATACTCTTCCAGGTTAACAAGTGGTACAGTAATACTAAAATTAAAACGGTACTGCCAATTTCTTGATAGGAAACTACGATTGTTCTCTTCATCAAAATCTGCTCGTATAGTCTTAAGTGAATTATCAGTTTTTACCAATGCTTCAATTGATAAATATGATGTCTTGAAGTAACTGGTAAAATCACCCTCCAATAAGAGGTTATCCTTTTCAATATCAATATTATTTAACCAAAACTTATGTACACTAAGAGTATCAACCTTATAATCATCTATCTTTAGGAGAACATCCTCATCTAATATTTCGGAATGAAAATCATCATATTTAAAGTAGTATATGAAGTTTTTAAGAAAACTATCCCTGATGTTTCTGTTTTTAAGAATTACTTCATCATCAACATAATTCAAAACATTCCTTAATAAATGACAAAACTCTTCTTTAGCATTGTTTTCTTCAAAAATATCTAGAGTGTCCCTGTTTAAAAGTTCCTGCAAATCATATATTACTGTGTATTGTATGAACTTTGGAACTTCTCCCATTTTTTCAAGACAATAATCAAGTAAATCAATAAAATACTCCTTTAAACGTGGAATATAATATTCCATATGGTATGGTGCATTGTCATTTAATGAGTTAAGGGAATGTCTTAAACGAAGGTTATATTTAACATTCTTAACCATTCCATATCTCATCTTTTCTAATAATAACTTATTGATAAACAAGGAATCAGCGGAAGTGATTAAAGATTCATTAAAAGCTTTTCCTGGTATGCACTCTCTTCTTATAAAACAGGATGATATGCTTATTTGTGGCATATTCGGCTTTTTAATTAAATTTATTATTCCATCCCTGGTGTACTTATAATTTAATTCATGAGCACAGTTTCTTCTGCCAAAGTAGTATACTGGTATTGATACTAGGTCAAACTTGTCTGGATACTTGTTAAAATGATCATTTACCTTTTCCAGTGCCTGTTCTGATAAGTAATCATCACTATCTAAAAAGTTAACATATTCTCCACTTGCATGGGATAATCCATTATTTCTTGCTGATGATACTCCTCCATGTTCCTGTGAGATTACATGTATGTTTTCTGGAAATCTGTTCTTGTATGTCTGTGCAATTTCCAGGCTATTATCATGGCTTCCATCATCAACTATTATTAGCTGAACATTTTCCTCAAATCCGATACTTTGTATAATAACTGAATCTATTGCCTGTTTTAGGTATGTTTGACTATTATAAACTGCCATTATTATTGAAAATTTAAACGGATATGTATGTTCTTCTGGTTTAATGTTCATCCTGTTACACCTTTTTTTATGGGGGTATGAAAACAAGTAACTGCTTATTCTCTTTATGATGTTATTTTCTACATAAGATTTAAAGTTATTTATTAACAGATTATGGGGTGAAAGTGTAATATAATAATTTGTTCAGAGGAATATATGTTTTGTATCCTCTCTTTTGTTGAAAAAAAGAATGTGTGGTGGGTGGTTATAATATTTCAGGAACTTCTTCGCTCTCTTCAGTATCTTCTTCTTCTGATTCTTCATTTTCTTCTTCGTCGAGAGCTGCTTGGTTGTAATCTTCTTCAGCATCAGTGAAATCTTCATCAGTATCCAGGTCTTCTCGTAAGAATTCTCTTTCATCTGGTGCACCATTAACCATTTCATCAAATTCTTTTCTTTTAAGTTTATCATGCATCTTTTCAAGGTAAGCATATACTGTTTTCTGTCTGGAACCGTCAAGAATCATTTCTATGGCTTCTCTTGCCATTTGTATGTTTTCAATTTTTCCGATGAGTGACACGGTTTTACCATAGATGCTGATTTCCACGTCTAGCATGTCGTGCATGATTTGTCTGGTTCGGCCGTTTTTACCGATTATTCTTCCTTTTTGTCTTACTAGTGCTTTCTTGGATTTTCCAACATAGTCTTGTAAGTTAATGATTTCTAGGATAAGATCATCATCTTGTAATCTTAATGCTAATTCTGGGTTAAATCCTCTTCCTATAGCTTTTATCATGTATCTTGCTTTCCATATTGCTAGAGGATCATCTGTTTCTTCTGTTGAACTGATGGAAATGTTTCCTGTTTCACTGTCTATTTTTAATTCAGTTTTTGTTATAATTTCAAGTTGGTGTTTGATTTTACCGTTTTTACCGATAGTTACTCCTACACGGTCTTTTGGTATTTTTAGATATTCTGTGTTTACCATAAATAAAAGCTCCTTAAATGTGGTGTTTATAATTAGTTATATCAAATAAAATAATATGATTGAATTTTTTTTCTGTATTTTAATTACTGTAATCTCACTTTAAAAAGATTATAATGAGATTATTTTTTTGGTGGTGATGATACTTAGCCTAGCATCTTCACATTCTATTATTATATTGGTTAAGATATTATTTAAAATTATTTATATTTTCATAAAACAATAAATTAGTTTTTCTTTTAGGGTATCATCTATCTGTTATACTTGTTTATTAAAATTAATTAAAATCATAGTCTTTAATAAAGTATATTTGTATATTTTTAATGTTTTAAAAAAAGTTTAAATGGTGTGGAAAATTACAGGTCCAATTCTTTCTCAAGTCTGACAAAAATTGACCTTTCCTTTTTCTGTTTTAAAATATCGCCACGAATCTCCTCGGGAGCCTCAATATCAAACATACAATTAGGACATTTAATATTAGCCCCACCACAATCATATCCACAATCACAACAGCCAGCATTCATATGATCAAACTCATGACCACAAATATCACACTTAATCAACATCATAATCAACCTTCACTCTTTTCTCACAATTCTGTTCTTAATATAATCAAATGTTAAATTTAAGTTAAACTTCTTACTATCATAAACAATATTCTCAATATCCCTGTCCAACAACTGCATACTAGACGGGTGACTAGTAAGTGTAGCCTGGGACACATCAATAACATAAGGATGGCCATGAGAATAAAGAATATTATACCTTGAAAGATCCCCATGAACAAGCTGAGCCTCATTATATGCTACATCCATGAAATCAATAATCTCCTCAAACACTTCACCAGCATTATCAAGCTTAATCTTGCTAAGAGGTGGAGCAGCACTAGCATCACCAGGGGAATGCTCCAAGTACTCCATAACGAGCACGTTTTCATTAGCAGTGTAAGGCTCAGGAACATTCAAGCCCAACTTATATAACCTGCTAAGATTCTTAAACTCCTTCTGAGTCCAAGCAGTAATAATCTGACGAGTATTATTTCCATGACTTTTAAAACGTGGATCCCCCGCTATATACTCCTTAATTTTCTTAAAATCAAGAGTAACTACTCTGTAAATCTTAACAGCAACTTCCTTGTCATCATCATCAATTCCAAGAAAAACGTTAGCCTCTTTACCAGTGCTTATAACACCATTCAAGCTTTTAAGATATCCCTGTTTAGCTAACTTATATAATACCTGCAAAGTCTTGTTATCAAACACTTCACTAGATACCTGCTTATCCTCAACACTCTTAAGCCTTTTTGTTTCCTCTAACTTTCGCATCTGGTTATCTGCATCCTGGTAATGTTTTTCCTTCAAGCAACATCCTCCCTTTAATAATATTCTCTTATTCTAAGCAATACTCTTGACACAATATACAATACTGGTAATTCAATTAACGGCCCAACAACCAGGGCAATAGCAACCAACTCATGATGGGTGAAAGAACTAATTGCAATGGCCAATGCAAGGGGTGAATTACGGGCAAGAGTAGTTAGTGTAAGGCTTGCATAATCCTCGTAATTAAATTTTAATCTTCTGCTCACAACGTAATCCAGTATAAAGTTCACAATAAAAAACAATATAACTGGAATAAACAGTACACCTATCTGGTCAAGATTATTTATTAAACTCTTAGCCTCGGTATTGAACAATCCAAAAATTGCAATACATAAGAATGGTAACTGTAAACTACTGAAACCTGATGTTATCTTATCTTTAATAGGTTTATCCTTCAATATATATTTTACTATTAATGATGCAATAAATGGTAATACGATAAATGTTATTAAACTATCAGCCAGATTCATTAACTCCAAACTATTGGAACTGGAGAAGAACAATAACAGATAAACCGGCAACAGTACCAGTTGCAGTACCAAGTTAAGTGGCAAGATTGATAAACTAAGTGGCAGGTTTCCCTTACTCATCTTCGTAAATACAAGATACCAATCAGTACACGGAGTTAATATCAGCATCACAAATCCGATGAACAAGTCCAGATTACCATTTAAAAACAGGTTACCAAGAAAATAGCCGAATAATGGTGTCCAGATAAAATTAATGATTAAACTGATGCTCGTAAATTTAATGTTTCTGAAACTATTCCTGATATCATTCAGTGGAACATCAAGAAATAGTGCAAACAGCATTAATGCTAAAAAAATAGTTATGAGTGATGGACTTATACTTCGAAGAAACTCTATATCATGTAACATCAAACCTAATATGACAGAACCAAAAATAAGTGCTGGCTCTAATTTTTCTATTAAGTCCATCTCAATGCTTTCCTATTATATTTTATTATATTTTTAGGAATCCTCTTCTTTCAAGGTAGTTTGCTTCGGTACGTGTGTACCTCCATATGACGTCTGCTTTTTCATCACTTTGGAAGTCCCATGGTTTGACAAGTACCACATCACCTTCACGGATCCATATACGTTTTTTCATTTTTCCAGGTATACGGCATAATCTGATGTTTTTATCATTACATCTTACTTTGAGTTTTCCATGTCCAAGGATTTGTTCAACAATTCCAGGAATTTCTCCTTTTCGTGGGCTTCTTACACGAACTGTTTGTTCTCCCTGTTGATTGTTGTTATTGTTCCTGTTTTTATTATTATTGTTATTTGATTTTTTCAAACTACATATCCTCCAAAAAAATACTGTTTCATTTAAAAAGTAAATCCCTTTTAACCCTTTAAGGTTTAAAACCATCCTTATTAAATTGCACGCTTATATTATATTATTATATATATGGTATTGATTATATATTTTTTTCAAAAGAGAGCTAATTTTATCCTACTTTATTAATTTTAATTAATGATTTAATAGGTACATTATTCAAGTCATTTAGTCCCTTCTTATCAACAAGTACTGTGACTGCTACTGGTTGTGCACCATGTGTTTTACATACATTGATTGCATCGGTAATGGTAGTACCACTAGTTATTACATCATCAACAATAACTACTTTCTTGTTTTTAATGGTTGCAAAGTTGTTACTTATTGCTCCCTGTGCGGATTCGTTCTTCATGTGTTTAACAGGGTGGAAGACGGATAATTCTGCATCTAGTAGGTCTGCCATTATTGTTGCGAATGGTACTCCGCTGACACTTATTCCAACAACAACGTCTATTTCCTGTTCTTCGATTGCAAGGTCTGCTAGTGCGCTTGATACGTATTGCATTCTTGCTGAACTGGATCCTACTGTTTTCCAGTTTATTGCGAAATCGTCAGGTTTTTGTTTTTGTTTGGTTTTGGTTACATTACTCATTTGCATGATTAACCATTGGGTTGTGTCTTTGGATATGTTTAATTCGTCTGCAATTTCACCTGTTGTTAATCCTTTGTTTCTTAATTCTGTTGCTTTTTCTATTAGTTTGTTGTTCATAGTACTCATCTTCTAATTAATCTAAATATATTAAACTTTTTTCTTTGGATGATTTCATTGCGGCATCAACAATTTTGAGTGCTTCAAAACCATCTTCTCCACTTACTTCTGGTGTGGTGTTATTTTGAACGGCATTAATGAATGAACGTAGTTCTTCTTTTAATGGTTCTTTGTTTTCTACTTTTACTTTTTCTACTTTGTCATTTTCTTTGTAAACTGTTACGCTTTGTTCACCATAGTCTACGGATATTATTCCTTCTACTCCGGTTATGTTTAGTTGTCTTTTCTTGTATGGTGTTAGCCAGTTTGTTTCGAGAATTGTCAGTACATCGTTTTCGTATTTTGTCATGATTTCTGCATGATCTTCGAATGCACAGTTTTTAAGGTTGCTGCTCATATTAGCAAATACTGTGTGAGCTTTACCGTCAAATAAATAGTTAAATATGTCTATGTCGTGTATTGCAAGGTCGATTGCTACTCCAACATCTCTTATTCTTGGTGGGTATGGGCCTAAACGTTTTGCATGTGCAGTTACAACATCTCCTATTTCTCCGGCTTGGATTAATTCTTTAGCCACTCTTACTGCTGGGTTAAATCTTTCAACGTGTCCTGTTGCCAGTAATACTCCTGCATCATGTGCAGCATCAATCATTTCCTGTGCTTCATCCAGTTTTGATGCTATTGGCTTTTCTACTAGAACATTTTTTCCGGCTTCTATTGCATTCATAACCACGTCATGGTGGAATACTGTTGGAACACAAATGTTTACTGCTTCAATATCGTCTAATTGGAGGATGTTGTCCATGTCTACGTATCCGACGGTGTTGAATTCTTTGGATACTTTATCAAGTGTTCCTCTGACCATGTCTGATATTGCTAATAAGTTGGCATTTTCTAGTTCGGAGTATATTCTGACGTGGTTGTAGCCCATCGCTCCTACTCCGATTACTCCTACATTTGTTTCTTTCATAATGCATCCTCTTTTAATCTGTTTCCGATAGATATTGCTGTGTTGATTGCATCATCTTTCTTTGCAGTTTCATTAATGTCTGCTAGTATTTGTCCTTCAGGACTTAAGAGTTTGCAATGTATTTTAATATCATTTCCATTTACTTTTGAAACAATACCTACTGGCCATTGACATCCTACTTCTATTGTTTCTAGTATTGCTTTTTCACATAATGCTTCGATTCTTGTGTCTTCGTGGTTGAGTTTGCTGATTACATCGTTGTATTCAGAATCTTTATGGGTCATTACTGCTAATGCTCCCTGTCCTGCAGGAGGTACGATGTATGTTTCATCAAATATTTCTTTTATATGTTCTTGTAATCCGAGACGGTTTATGCCTGCGATAGCCATTATTGTTGCATCATATTCTCCTTCTTCTACTTTTCTTATTCTGGTGTCAATGTTTCCTCTGATTGGTTTTGTCACTATGTTTTTTTCGTGTAGTTTGCAGAATGCTTCTCTTCTGACGCTGCTTGTTCCTAGTGTTGCACCATCTGGTAGTTCGTCCCATGTGTAGTTGGAGATTAGTACTTCGTTTACGGCTTCTCTTTTTGGGATTGCGGTTATTGTTAGTTGATCGTTTAATTGGCTTGGAAGGTCCTTAAAGCTATGTACTGCAAAATCTATGTCTCCGTCTATTAATGCAGTGTCTAGTTCTTTTGTAAATATTCCTTTTGCATCAATATTATATAATTGTGAATCTTTTATTTTATCTCCTGTTGTTTTAATTATTTTGGTGTCGATATGTTCACCGGTTATTTTTTCCAGTGAGTCAACAACAGTTTGTGTTTGGGTTGTAGCTAATTTACTACCTCTTGTACCAACTATCAATTAACTTACCTCCTGTTTTTACTGAATCGTAGCATTTTAATGATATTATGTTAATTTTAGTTATCTTTAATACTTTATTTAAATTAAATATTTTTATACTCTCTATTTATATATGTTTAAAATTATTAATATAGTTTCTAGGGTTTTATTCTGGTGGGGTATTTTTCTTTATAAATTATTGTTTATTTGAAGGTAAAATTATTTAACATGTCCTGTTGGATTGTTTATGGGATGTTGTTTAAATAGGATAGTTCCTTGTCATATTTTTTATATTCGCTTCTGTATATTATTTGGATTAGGTTCACATTATAGTCTTTTAATCCTTTTTTTACTGCCTCATCTAAGTGGGTGTAATGATTAAATTCCTGTTTTAACTGTTTTTTTAACTGTTCTCCTAGTTCTCCTGTGAAAATTATATTTTTGTCTGTTATGCTTTGAAGGTATTGTGCCAGTTTTTCTTCATTTATCTCTTCACAGGTTATTCCATAGTCTCCACCAATGATTAACAGGTATTCCTTGTTAAATTTTTCTAGATTGTCTATGCATTTTTTTATGGATGTTGTGTTGAGTCCGGGGTTTATGTCTTCTATGATTATTTTATCATCTATTTTTCTGTATGAATTTCTTCCTCGTATTTCATCATCCTTTTCCAGTTTTGAAATAATGGTCTCTATATCTATACCAACTATTAATCCAGCACTAACTGCAAATAACAAGTTGTTAATATAAAAATCGCTTAAAGCAAAATGACAAACAGTATACTTTTTATCAAAATAATTAATGACAAAACGTGTTTCATCAATATCATACTCAATGTCACTGGCATATATGTCTGCACAGGTATCATCATAACCTACACAAACAGCATCCAAATCATCATAATACCTCCTATAACAATCAAGATCACACAAAGTAAACTCTGAACTAAAAACACTCCTCTTAGCAACAGAAGCACTACAGGAATTCCCAGCAATAGGATAATCCTCAACAATATTAGTTAACACACTCAAAAACTGTCCCGGAACAACACCCAAAGACACTTCAAAAATACAAAAATCAATCTCAGCAAGAACACCCTCATCCTCTGCCCTATTAATAGCAGAAATTATACTGGCAGGAGTAATACTCAAATGATCAACTAAAACCTTACCATTATACGTTAAAGAATTACTGGTTAAAACAAGAAGATTATAATCATCTAAAACATTCCCCAAGAGACTGGTAACACTAGTCTTTCCCTTAACACCAGTAACCTGAATAATCCTAAAATCATAACACCCCTTCTTCTTCAATAAATAACCTACAAACTCATGATGAGTATAATCAGTCCCTATAACTGGGGGCATATGGACAGGATTAATCTTAACAAAACTATCCTCATCAGCCTTAATCTCCTCAAGAGAAAGAAACGTAACATTAAAACGTTCACTATAACGTCTTTTCTCAGACAGACTAAGCTTATCATAAACATCATAAAAAAATAAATTATTACTGGTGAACTTACAATACTCCTCTAATAATATAAGTCCCCCATGATTAGCATCACTAATCAAAACATTCTTTTCAGGCATAAAAAAATACAGCTCCCACACTAGAATTAATGCTTTATCCAACAGTTAACTTCTTATTAACACTCTCATAGAAATTCTTTCTAAAACGAACAAAATATGCGAAATTATCAGACTTTCTAAGACGAATCTCATCCAAATAACCATACTCCTTATCATTAACCCCATCAAGCACTGCAAGACCCTTCTTATCAACATCATTAAACTTAACAGTAATTTTACTATCAGCAGGCACAATCTTAGGCCTAGTATTTAACTTAAACGGACAAATAGGAATAATCACAGCAGCATCAACACGAGGATCAACAATAGGTCCACCAGCACTCATAGCATAAGCAGTAGAACCACTAGGAGTTGAAATTATAAGCCCATCCGCACGAACATTATCCACAATCTCCTCATCAACAGTAATCTCAAGATCCAACATCTTACCCGGCTGACTAGTCATAATAACCAACTCATTAAGAACAGTAATCCACTGCTCACTACAATAAACATCCAACTGGACACGTTCCTCAATAAAGAAATTATAACTAAGCAAAGCATCCAAACACTCAAAAACATCCTCCGGTTCAACTTCAGTCAAGAAACCAACAGTACCCATATTAATACTCAGAATAGGAATCTTCTTAGGAGACAAAACATGCTGAGCATTAAGAACAGTACCATCACCACCAATACATAAAACAAAATCAGAAGTCATATCATTAATGGAAGTTCTATACTCTTCATAATCCTCTAACTTATCAGCAATATTAGAATCAACCTCAACATTCACCTTATTCTCCAACAAATAATTAATAATGCTATTATTCAATTCCAATGCTTCTATCTTATCAGTACGTGAAACAATTCCAATCTTCAAGGCATACCACCTCATAATAATTATAATAATCCTACAATATCTTCCTGTAAACTTTTATTAGGAGTAGCAACAATAGTGGTCTTTGCAAGCAAATCAATCTGACTGGACAACTCATTAGAATCAATGTCAGTAATATAACCACCAGCTTCTCTTATAATAAGCTGTGAAGCAGCAATGTCAAGCACACGCACTGCCTGCGTATCCAGGAAAACATCATAAACACCCTCCGCAAGATAACACATTTCAACAGCAATAGCTCCCATAATCCTCATCCTACGAACATTAGGGAAAATCTTATTCAAATCACGTTTAGTCCTGTAAATATAAGTACTTACAGTAGCATGCTTAGCCTCAGTAACACTAGAAACACTTATAAGCTTATTGTTCTTAGTAGCATACCTGTTCTTAACAGCAGTGTAAACATCATTAGTAGGGAAATTTTTAACATATGCCACTTCAATATCATCAAGTGTTACATTTTCAAGATCATCATCACCCTCTAACTTCCCAACCGCAATGGAAATACCATAACATGGAAGATTCTTAAGAGCATTAGTAGTACCATCAAGAGGATCCATGATAATAACAGCCTGTGCTGAATCATCACCAATCTTAATAGTACCAATCTCTTCACTAATCAAAATCAGTGAATAACCAGTATCTTCCAACACCTGAATAGCAGCATTCTCAGCATACTCATCAATCTTATGTGTAGGAGTTCCATCAGCACCAATCTTAGTAATACTAGTTAATGAAGGATCTTCTCTAGCAATAGCTATAGCCTCTTCAACCTTTTCTGAGATATTATTACATAATTCTAACCAATACGTAATTTCGTCATCATTCATATTTTACACGTCTACTTCTATTTATGTTAATAATTTTCTATGTCAAAGTATAAATAAATAAGAATGAAGTGTGTATTTATGTTTAAACAATATTATTTTTAATAAAAAAGTGGATTGTAGTAGGGGGGTTATTGTTGTAAAGGTGTCACATCAATATTTAGTGATTCAGCATGTGGGAGGTTAATGTTTAATGCTTCTGTTAACACTTCTTCGATAGTGTTCATTGGCTTGAATGTTAGTTCGTTTTTCACTTCTTCCGGTACGTCATCTAAGTCTTTCATGTTACGTTCTGGTAGTAGTATTTTTTTGATGCCTGAACGGTGTGCTGCAATTACTTTTTCTTTTATTCCTCCGACAGGTAGTACTCGGCCTGTTAGGGATATTTCTCCGGTCATGGCTATTTTTGAATCTACTGGTATTCCTGTTATTAGTGATGCGAGGGTGGTTGTCATTGTTATTCCTGCTGATGGTCCGTCTTTTGGGATTGCTCCTTCTGGTACGTGTATGTGGATGTCGTGTTTGTCATAGTCTGATTCTTTTAGTATATTGGAAAATCTTGACCTGATGAGGCTTTGTGCTATTTGTGCTGATTCTTTCATCACGTCTCCTAGTTTTCCGGTTAGTTTTAGTTTTCCTTCTCCTGGTGTTAGTGCTGCTTCAATGTATAGTATGTCTCCACCGACCGGGGTCCATGCTAGTCCTGTCACTACTCCTGCAGGGTTTTTGTCCGGTACTAGGTCGTAATGTGCTTTTTCGTGTCCTAGGATGTCATATAACATATCTGGTGTTACGGTGTATGGTGTTTCCACTTGGTCTACTATTATTTTTTCGGTTGTGTGTTTTGCTATTGCTTCTATTTGTCGTTTAAGGTTTCTTACTCCTGCTTCTCGTGTGTATTTTTCTATCAGTACTGTTATTGTTTCTGGTGTTATGATTAGTTGGTCTCTTGTTAGTCCATGGTCTTCCAGTACTTCGTCGATGAGGTGTTCTTCTGCTATGTGTTCTTTTTCTACTTTGGTGTAGCTGTCTAGTTCGATTATTTCTAGTCTGTCTCTTAGTGGTCCTGGTATGTCTTCTAGTGAGTTTGCTGTTCCTATGAAGAATACGTCTGATAAGTCGTATGGTACTTCCAGGTAGTGGTCACTGAAGGAATCGTTTTGTTCTGGGTCTAGTACTTCTAGTAATGCGCTTGTTGGGTTTCCGTTGATGGATGCTGTCATTTTGTCTATTTCGTCTAGTACGAATACTGGGTTTGTTTTACCTGCTTTTTTCATTCCGTTAATGATTCTTCCTGGTAGTGCTCCCAGGTATGTTCTGCGGTGTCCTCTTATTTCGGATTCGTCTTTTATTCCTCCGAGGCTTGCTCTTACGTATGGTCTGTCTAGTGCTTCTGCTATGCTTCTTCCGAGGCTGGTTTTTCCTGTTCCTGGTGGTCCTACTAGTAGTAGTATTGATCCTTGTTTTTCTTCTTTCATCTTGAGGACGGTGAGGTGTTGTATGATTCTTTCTTTTACTTTTTTGAGTCCGTAATGGTCTTTATCTAGTTGTTCTTTGGCTTTTGTAATGTCTATTTCTACTCCTTTTTCTTTGTGCCATGGTAGACTTAGTATGGTGTCAAGGTAGTTTCGTATTATGTTTTCTTCGGAGTTGTTTTGTCCCTGTCTTTCTAGTTTATGTAGTTCTTCTAGTGCTACTTTTTCTACTTCTTCTGGTAATTGTGCTTCTTCTATTTTTTCTCTGTATGTTTTATGTCCTTCTGTTTCGTCGGTTAGGTTTAGTTCTTCTTGTATCATCTTCATTTGTTCTCTGAGGAGTGATTGTTTGTGTGTTTCGCTCATTTTTTTGTTCAGTTTCTTTGCTATGTCCATTTGTAGTAGCATTGCATCTTTTTGTTCTATGAGTAGTTGTACGATTTTTAGTGCTCTTAGTTTTGCTGATTCCATTTCGAGTAGTTCTTGTTTTCTTGATATTGGTACTCTGATGTATGGGAAGACTTCTGCTACTTTTTCTTGTGTGTCTAGTTTTCCGATTATTTGTTGGGCGTATATTTCTGAGTTTGGTATTATGTTGCTTATTGTTAGTACGGCGTCGTTTATGTTTTTGTTTATTTCTATGGATTCTTGTTCTGTTATGTTGCTTTCTTCGGGTATTTTATAGTATACTCCGTGGAATGTTCCGTTTGCTTCTCTTATTTCTGTGACGAATACTTTGTCTTTTACTTTTAGTTCTATCTGGTATTGGTCTGGTTCTTCTTGTAGGTTTTTTAGTTGTAGTATTACTCCTATGTCATAAAATTCTATGCCTTCTGCGTTTGGTTGTGGTATTCCTTTTGGTGTTAGTATGATTCCTTCATGGTTTTCGTTCACTGTTTGTAGCATGTTTTCTGTGTGTGCCTTGTCTAGTTGTATTGTCATGTCTGTGTGTGGTAGGAGTATTGTGTTTGGGATTATGAGTATTGGTAGTTCGTTTTCTGTTGTTGTTGTGTTGGGTGTTGTTGTTTCTTGGATGTCTGTTATTATTTGGTTGTTTTTTCTTAGTGTTTGGGTGAAGGATAGGTTATCTTCATTTTTGGTCAACGTTTCACATCCTATTGTTTTTTCTTATTTTTTATCTTTTTAGTGATTAGTTTATTTGATTTTCTTTTATGAAATCTTTATTTTTCGTTTATGTTTTTCTTAATGTGTGTTATATTATTTGTTGTATAATTATTATATACTTTATCTAAATATTATTACCAAATGTAATTAAAATATTTTCTGCCCTCAACAACACAAAAAACACACTCCATAAAAAATAATAATAAAAAACCTACAAAAATAATAGATAACCATACAAAAAGGAGAAAAAAATAAAATGAAAGTATCACTGACAAAAGGAGCATCAGAAGGACCAACCAAACTCAACGCATTCGACAACGCACTACTCGAAGCAAAAATAGGAAACGTAAACCTAATACCAGTATCAAGCATGCTACCACCAAACACACAACTAGTAGAAATGCCACCACTAGAACCAGGACTAATGACAAACTGCGTACTTTCACACCAATACTCAGAAAACCCAGGAGACGAAATAGCAGCAGTAATAGCATACTGCCAGGCAGAAGAAATGGGCTGCGTAATAGAAACAAAAGGAATCAACAAAACAATCAAAGAACTAAAAGAAGAAGCAAAATTCATGGCAGAATACATGATGGAAAAAAGACAACTAACAATAACCGATTACAAAGAAATAATACAAACACACAAAGTACAAGAAAAAGCAAGCGTAGTAGCAGCACTAGTATACCACAACCCCAAAAGACACTAAAAAAAATAGTAAATCTAAGAGGTATACCTAATATAAGACATACCCCTCAATTAATCCTCTAAATTACTCAACTAATTCTTTAAGAACTTCAATAAATCTCACATTTTTCGGATGGGTTTCAATACTTATACGAATATAATACTCATCTAAATCCTGGAAACTAGTACAATCACGCACAATAATACCATATTCCATTAATTTCTCAGCAAGCTCTGCTGCAGTATAACCACTCTTATGAAGATCAATAAGCAAATAATTTGACTTAGACCTGTAAATATGCAGATTATCTATAGCATTAACACTATCATACAAGAACTCACGCTCAACAATACCCTTACGAGTAGATTCCCGGATAAAATCCTCATCCTCTAAAGTAGCAATAACAGCCTTCTGTGACGGAACAGTCAAACTAAAAACAGGCTTTATACGATTCATCTTCTCTAAAAACTCAGGATTACCTAAACCATAACCAATACGAAGACCAGCAAGACCCATAACCTTGGAAAAAGTACGAATAATAAACACATTATCATACTCATCTAAAAGATTCACATTATTAGTTTCACTAAACTCCCAGTAAGCCTCATCAACAACAACCAAAGCATCAGTTGCCTCAATAACTCTGATAATATCTTCTTGAGGAATCAGGCCACCGGTAGGATTATTTGGAGTACAAAGGAAAATAGCCTTAGTTCTATCAGTAATATTATCCAATACACTTTCAACATCTAAACAGTTATCCTCAACATTCCACTTTGCATAAACAGGCTTAGCAAACTGCTGCTTAAAAATATACTCATAATAAGTGTAAGTAGGAGGATGTGTTATAAACTCATCACCAGGCTCAATAAGCGTCTTAGCAAGAACATCAAAAATCTCATCAGCACCATCACCACCAACAATAACCTGATCAGCTCTTACACCAGCATACTCAGCAATCTTCTCCTTCAAATACTCATGATTACTCTCAGGATACCTGTTCATTTCACCAATAGAATCACGTATAGCATCATAAACACCAGGTGCAGGACCCCAAGGGTTCTCATTAGAACCAAGCTTTATAATGTCCTCCTCGGCAACACCATACTTTTCAGCAATTTCCTTCTTACTCCTACCAGGAACATAGGTTTTAAATTCATCAATCAAAGCTCTAGTCTTAACCATAATAATCTACTCTTCAAAATCAAATGCTAATTTCACATATTCCTCAGCATTATCCATAATACCTTCTATTTCTTCTTCACTTAATTCACGCACAGCCTTTGCAGGACTACCAATAATAAGAGAACCTTCCGGAAATTCCTTGTTCTCAGTAACCAGTGCACCTGCACCAACAAGTGAATTCTTACCGATATGAGCACCATTCAATACAATAGCACCCATTCCTATAATAACGTTATCATCAATAGTACAACCATGTACAATAGCACCATGTCCAACAGAAACATTTTCGCCAATTTTAACAGGTTTTCCTTCACTAACATGCACAACACAATTGTCCTGAACATTGGACCTTTCTCCAATACTGATAGGAGCTTCATCTCCACGGACTACTGCATTATACCATATGCTCACATGGTCACCCAATGTTACATCTCCAACAATCCGGGCACCATCATAAATTCTTGTTTTATCAGACATCAGTATCAGTTTACTTTAAGTTA
>JAFRKG010000152.1 GCA_017431845.1 Methanosphaera sp.
ATGCCTTTACGTCTTGGATAAACGTTTGCTCGAGCTGTATGTTTGGAAACGGACACGTACAGTTCCAAGGAGAGTGCGGAGGAGCAATCCTCCAATCTTATCCGACAAGAGAGAGCAATCTCTCCGACTTATCCGACCGAAACAAAAATACACAATTATTCCGTTTAAAAAAATATAATAAAAAAATAAAAACAAACTAAAAAACCAATATAAAATATAATAGGGGAAGCAATACTTAACAATTAAACAAGCAAATACACAAATCATATTAAAAAGAATAATAAAATCAATACATATAAAACTCAAAATAACACGGGAGGAAAAAAGGATGATAAATAAAAAAATATTCATAGTGATACTATCAATAATACTTATAGCATCACTAGGAATACTCAGCGCAAATGATCTAAACAACACAGAAACAACTAAGACCACACTAACAAAAGATACAACATCTTCTAATCCAACAATAGAGAAAATTAAACCCTACCCTGAAAACTATGATTTAAAAGCTAAAACAAAAAATATTACAAAAACAAAACTTAAATACACAAAAAAAGCAACAAACGTAAATGTTAATAATTATAATGAATTAATTAATGAAATAAACACTGCAAAAAACTCAAACTCAGACGAATATATTATAAATCTTAAAGCAGGAGATTATAATGCAACAGGCAATATCACTTGGGGTAACACTACTGGAACAACAAGAAAACTGACAATTAACGGAAACAACATTACATTAGATGGTCAAGGAAAATACCAATTTATGGACATATTAATAAGATATAACCTTAATTTAAATAATTTAAATTTAGTAAAATATAACTCAACTAACAATGGAGCAATAAACAACCAAGGAACACTAACCATCACCAACAGCACACTAAACAACAACAACGCAACTAGCGGAGGAGCAATAAACAACTATGGAACACTAACCATAAGAAACTGTACACTAAACAACAATACGGCATATGATTTTGGAGGAGCAATAGATAATAGAGGAAACCTCACCCTAACCAATAGTACACTAAACAACAACACAGCATACCTTGGTGGAGCAATATACAACTTTGGAAACATGACCTTAATTAATTCTAAATTAAATAATAACAGTGTTGGGTGGTCTGGAGGAGCAATAGAAAACTGGGGAGGAGGAAACCAAATAATAACAAACAGTACACTAAACAACAACACAGCAGATAATTCTGGAGGAGCAATACATACTAGAGGAAACCTCACCCTAACCAATAGTACACTAAACAACAACACAGCATACCTTGGTGGAGCAATATACAACACGAGAACACTAACCATAACACAATCAACACTAAACAACAACACAGCACAAGAAGGAGGAGCAATAAACAACGAAGGAAATCTAACCATAAGAAACAGTACACTAAACAACAACACAGGAAAAAATGGTGGAGCAATACACCATGATAAAAGTTTAATGAATGGTAGTTGTTTTTTATATGAAAATGAATTTATCAACAATACCCCTCTAACATGGAACTTTTCTCAAATCGATGAGACATCAAAATTAAAAATAATAAATAATGAAGGTTATATTCCGGAAAATGGAATTGTTAAAATTTATGTAGATGAAGAGTATGATAATGAGTATGTCTTATCAGATAATATAATTAATGATTACGTTTTACCTCAGGGAATTCATACAGTTAAATTAGTTTTAACAGCCAGTGGTGATGATAATTTTGTTGACAACAGTTACTTTATTGAAATTAAGAACCCATATACTGTATCTATGAATGCATCAAATGTTACTGTTAATAAAGGTGATGTTGCTACGGTTATAATACGGTTTAATAAAACAATTGATAATGGAATTATTAAAGTTTACAATGACACCTCCTTGATTACAGAACAGAATATCACACAAAATACATCATACGCCCTATTTGATCTTGATACATATAACTATCCTTATGCTATGAATATACTTAAAATAAATTATGAAGGAACCGATTACATAATAAACAATACAACCTCCATAATTACTGTTAAAGCACCTACAACAAACAATATCCATGTGATTAACCAGACAACTTCAAACACTAGCCTTACAGCGATAGTTAAAGGTATTGCTGGATTTGATTCACCTTCTGGAATTTTAATAGTTACTAATGAAACAGGAGATATAATTGGTATTGGTTATTTAGATTCTGCTGGAGAATCATTAATTAAATTAGATGTTAAACAGCCAGGAACTCATGAAATAAATGTAAAATACCTTGGTGATAACTTATACCAAGAAAATACTGCAAAAATAATATTAAATGTTACAAGACAAGCAATTGCAAGTGTAGAAATACTTAACAATACTGTAGGAAATGTAACCATTAAAATTAATGTAACTACTGATAACAATACCCCAATTACCGGCGAAGAGGTAGAAATAACATTGCCTGATGGAACCATAATCACTAAAAAAACTGATGAAAATGGAACCATAATAATTACTGACACCACTACCCCTAATACTACCACAAACATTACTATAAAAATACCAGATTCAGTAGAAAATAAAGGTATGAATATAACAGTACCTTTAACAATAAATCCAAATTACCAAAATATTATAGATAATTTAAACAACACAGTAAAAGAACAAAACCAAACAATCAACCAACTAACAGGAAACATAACAGAACTAAACAACACAGTAAAAACCCAAAATGAAACAATAAACAACCTTAACAACACAGTAAAAACCCAAAATGAAACAATAAACAACTTAAACAACACAGTAAAAGATTTAAACAACATTAACAACAACTTAAATCAAACCAATAAGCAAATTAATGAACAATATGAAAATGCTAAAAATACGATAAAAACCTTAGAAACAGAAAAACAAAACCTCACAAATAAATTAAATACAACAACTACAGAATTAAATAATGCAAACAATAAGATAAACAACCTCACCAAGACAAACAATGACCTATCACAACAGTTAGATAATACTAATAAGAAACTTGAGGATCTAGCTAAAACTCTGGAAAATCTTAACAAACAATTAGCAGACAATCAAAAAACAATAGACAATCTAAACAAGACAATCCAAGACAAAGACAAAACAATTAAGGAATTAACAACCAAGAAAAACACAAAAATAACAGTGAACAAAATAAATGAAACCAAATATGGTGACGATGCAATAATAATTGGTACATTAACTGATACAGCAGGAACCCTTCTTGATAATATGCCAATAAGCATAAAAATAAACAATATAGAAACCAAAACAGTAACAGACACCAAAGGAACATACACCCTTAACAAATCAACAACCAACATAGGCACTAATAATGTAATTGTTTCATTTGCAGGCAACAGTCATTATAATAGTGTAAGTACTGAAACCACTTTCAATGTTGTCAAACAGAATCTTAAAATTAGCATTGAACCTATTAAATCAGTTCGGTTTAAAGATAATGTGACAATAATGGGTGTTTTCACTGATGCAAATAATAAAGTAATCGGTAACACTGCATTAACTATCAGTTTGAATGGTAAAACATATAAAGTAAAAACAGGTAAAGATGGATTCTTTACATACACCACCCGCGTAACTAGTATTGGAACAGCTAATGTTACTGTAAGTTATGCCGGTAATACCAAATATAATAAAGTATCTAGTAAAGCTACTTTCAAAGTAACTAAACAAGAGTTAGTACTTACAGTTGATCGTGTATCCTCATTAATCAGATACAAAGATTACATGGAAATTAGTGGAAAACTGGTAGATGGAAACGATAGACCGGTGATGAATACTTTAGTAAATATTAAAATTAATGATAAGATATACAAAGCTAAAACAGACAAAAATGGAGTGTACACACTCCAATTCAGAGCAATTAATATGAATACAAATAATGTAACAGTAAGTTATGCAGGTAATACTAAATATAAAGAATCTACAGTTAAAACAACATTCACTGTTGCTAAACAGGACATTATTATTGGTTTTAATACTGTTAAATATGCTAATGGCAAGGTAACCATTATTGGTACTTTCACTGATCGTAACAGACATGCTCTTATGAACAGTCTAGCAAGAATTACATTCAATGGAAAACAAGGGACAGCAAAAACTAATAACAAAGGTACATTCACTTACACAACAAAAGCTAATAAGGGTACTTATAAGATAACTCTTGCTTATCCAGGTAATGATAGGTATAATGCTTATAGTAAAACTAGTACTGTTAAAACAGCTTAAAAAAGTAATATGATTGAAGTTAATAAGCATAACTTCAATTTCCACTTCTCTTTTTTTTATGGATTTAATTATGTGTTATTTGATTTTTATTAGTCTTTCCAATATAGGGGGACTTTACTGAAGTTTAAAATATTTTTCTAAGTTTATATTATTTAATATAGAGGGAGTATTATCCTATAAAGGATTAAATATAGTTAATTATAATTATTTATATTGTTATCATCGTAACACCACCTGATGTTCCAAAAAGGGAGAAAATGGGGTAATTATCCCTTTTTTTATGTCATTACTTTGCTGATGCTGTCTTCGTTTGGTGCTTCTATTTTTACTAGTTTTCCGTCTTTGATGTATTGGAATTTGTATTGTTGTCTTCCGTCATCCATTTCGGTTTTGAAGTATCCGTATTTACCATTGATTACTTTTTAGAGTAGCCGTAAGCATTTAATGCTTGTACTGGTTTGCCGTTGTTTAGTACTCCTACTGTTAGTTCGAGTTTGTCACCGTTACTGTTTATGTATTCACGTGTTACTTTGTTGTCTACTCTTGTTCCATCGATGTCTTCTACATCTAGGCCGTCATCATCCATGTGTGTTGTGTCTACATCACTTTCATATGGTTTAAATCCGTCTAGTACTTTTAGGTTTTCACCATTTATGTTCACATTTTCTGCTGCGTTGACTGCTGTTATAAGTGATCCTGCAGCTAATAGTATTAATCCAAATATTAATAAGTTTTTGAGGTTCATTGTCCTTCACCACTGCTAATCATGTGTTTGATGGGTGTTTTTCTTTTCCATCTCTACTTATTAGTTTGTATTGGTTTTTATATAAAGGTTTTCGAGTGCAAGTGCTTACTTACATCGTTAAAATAAGAAATACAGCATTAAAATGGTTATTTATAAATAATGTTTGTTTGTGTTCTAAAAAAAAGATAATGAAATAGTTTTTCACTATACCTGCATATAACGAAGGAAAAAAAATAAAAAAGTTATTTGGATAAAATATCATCCTTCAACTTAGCAAAATCATCATCACTAACAACAGGATCCTTATAATCCAATTCAATTTTCTTATCCACATTAGCAAAAACCATACCCCTGGAACGGATACAATAAACAGGCTCACTTAACTCATACACACGAAGCAACCAAACATTAGCTTTAGGTGTGTTAAAGTATCCTGAGACATGCTTCTTAGTCCAGATATGATAATTATTAAACTTACCAATACGTGACACAGGAGTTTCAAAAACATCCTCCACAGTAGCATAATACTTTACTTCATAAGCCTTACCATCACTACTAGGCAAAGTATTCTCCTTAACAAAATCCTGCATAGAACTCTTAAAAGAATCCAAATAATCATCCTTATTCGCATAACTAACAGTAGGATATAACAGGAATTCTTTTAGTGTTGTTCCTGTTTTTCGTATTAAAATTGATTGCATACCTTGTCCAAGTGCTTCTACTGTTGCATTCCAATCATTAAGACATTTAGTAATAGTTGTCATAGTTAATACTCCTTGAATTACATAATCTTCTCGTTTAAAATTATATGATGAAATATAATGTTAATTATCTCATATAATTAGTATTTATTAAAATTATACACTTTAAAAGTTACCTAAAATTTTATCAAGTTATTATTATAAAGATTTATTTAAATAAACAAATAATTTTTGGGTGATTTCATGGCATCAAATTTTCAAGAAAAATCAACATTCATATGGAACATAGCTGACCTCCTAAGAGGATCATACAAACGTAACGAATACCAAAAGGTTATTCTACCTTTTACTGTACTTAAAAGGTTTGACAGTGTACTTAAACATTCACAAACAGAAGTAGATAAAATATATGAAGAATACAAGAATACGTTCAGCATAGACGATATGGAAATTCCATTACAAGAAGTGTTAATTGATGAAGAAGGCAATAAGATAAACTTCTATAATGTATCTGGTTTTACATTCGAAAAATTACTTGAAGATTCAGATGCTATAGAAGAAAACCTACTAACCTACATTGATGGTTTCAGTAAAAATGTAAGAGACATCCTCGAAAACTTTGAAATTAAAGACCAAATTGGAAGACTAGCAAAAGCCAACCTCTTATACTTATTGATGGGAAAATTTTCAGAAGAAAAAATAGATCTAAGTCCAAAAAAGGTAAGTAATCATGAAATGGGTACAATATTTGAAGAACTTATACGCAAATTCTCCGAAACAAGTAATGAAGAAGCAGGAGAGCACTTCACACCACGTGACGTAGTAAAACTAATGAGTGAACTAATGTTCATTAACGATGAAAGCATAAAAGAAAAAGGCATTATTAAAACAATATATGACCCAGCATGTGGAACCGGAGGAATGCTGACATTCTGCGAAGAACACATCCTATCCAAAAACCCTAACCCAAAAATAGTACTCTATGGACAAGAAATTAACCCAGAAATATACGCCATATGTAAAGCAGACATGCTCATAAAAGGTAATGCTGCAGACAACATAAAAGGACCATACAGCACACTATCAGATGACAGATTACCAGGCAAACATTTCGACTACATAATATCCAATCCACCATATGGTAGAGACTGGGAAATGGATAAAAAAGTAGTAGACGAAGAAGCAGAACTTGGAACAGAAGGAAGATTCGAAGCAGGAACACCAAGAAAAAACGATGGACAACTACTATTCATAGAACACATGATATCCAAGATGAAAACAAATGGTGAAAAATCAAGAATAGCAGTAATTACCAATGGATCACCACTATTCACAGGAGACGCAGGCTCAGGTGAAAGCAACATCAGAAAATGGATAATAGAAAACGACTACCTAGAAACACTAATAGCACTACCAGGAGAACTATTCTTCAACACAGGAATAAAAACATACATATGGATACTAACCAACCAAAAAACACCAGAAAGACAAGGAAAAATACAACTCATAGACGCAACCAGAGAATTTGTTAAAATCAGGAAAAGCTTAGGTAACAAAAGAAACATCATAGATGACTTCCAAATAGAAAAAATCAAAGAATATTACAACACACTAGAAAACACAGAAAACATAAAAATATTCGACAACACAGACTTCGGATACACAAAAGTAGTAGTAGAAAGACCACTACAAAGAAACTACCAAGTAAACACTGAAAGACTAGACAACCTATACGCAATACCAGCATTCAAAAAACTAGCAGAAAGCAAAAACAAAAACCCAGAAGAACAACAAAAAGAAATAGAACAAGGAAAACAAAAACAACAAGAAATAATAGAATCACTAAAAACAATAGGAACAGACAAATACACCAACTGGGACGAATTCGAAACAAAAGTAAAACAAGCATTAGAAAAATATGACTTCATCAAACCAGCAACAATAAAACAAATAATACTAAAACTATCCGAATACGATGAAACAGCAACCATAGTAACAGACAAAAAAGGAAACCCCAAACCAGACACAGAACTAAGAGACACAGAAAAAATACCACTCAAAAAAGACATAAACGAATACTTCCAAGAAGAAGTAACACCATACTACCCACAAGCATGGATGGACAGAAAAAAAGACAAAACAGGATACGAAATAAACTTCACACAATACTTCTACACATACACACCACCAAGACCACTAGAAGAAATAGAAAAAGACATAGAACAAATAACACAAGAAATACGACAACTAATAGGTGACATATAATGTCTTACTCAAAATATGAATGTTATTATGATACATCTATAGAATACATAGAACAAATACCAAATTCATGGAAAATAACTAGAAACAAAAATTTATTTATAAAAAATAAAAATATCGTAGGACAAATATGGAAAAAATATCCCATACTTTCATTAACTAAAGAAGGTGTCATAATAAAAGATATTGAAAAAAATGAAGGAAAAATGCCTTCTGATTTTGGTACTTATCAAATTATTGATCCAAATAATTTATTATTATGCTTATTTGATATAGATGTAACACCAAGATGTGTAGGATATATCAATAACAAAGGAATAGTATCTCCAGCATATTCTCATATAAAACCAATAAAAAAATTAAATATGAAATATTATTATTATTGGTATCTAATGTTAGATAATACTAAAGAATTATTACATTTATCAAAAAATTTAAGAAATTCAATATCTAATGAAAATTTTATGGATTTGTACCTCGTTGAACCGCCATTAGATGAACAAGAACAAATATCAAAATACCTAGACACAAAAACCACAAAAATACAAAAAACAATAACAAAAAACAAACAACTCATAACACTACTAAAAGAAAAAAGAACCACACTAATAAACCAAACAGTAACAAAAGGACTAAACCCAGATGTGCCAATGAAAGAAAGTGAAATAAAATGGATAGGAAAAATACCAGAACACTGGAAAATATCACGATTAAAATTTTATTGTATATGTAATAATTCTTCTTTAGGTGATGATACACCTGCTGAATATGAATTTAATTATGTGGATATTGGTTCTGTGAGTTTAGAAAATGGTATTGAAAAATATGAACAAATGAACTTTGATAATGCACCTTCACGAGCAAGAAGAATAGTTAAAGAAAATGATGTGATTATATCCACTGTTAGAACATATCTTAAAGCTATTGCAACAATTCAAAAAGAAGAGAATACTATTGTATCAACAGGTTTTGCTGTTTTAACACCAAAAAATATAAATTATAAATTTTTAGGATATTTTGTAAAATCAGAATATTTCACTGAGACTGTTAATTCTAAATCAGTGGGAGTTAGATATCCAGCTATTAATTCATCAGAACTAATAAATATTGAAATAGCAGTACCTCCCGAAAAAGAACAAGGAAAAATATCAGAATATCTTGATGAAAAATGTGACAAAATAAATAAAACAATAGAAAAAATAGAAAGAAACATAGAATTACTAGAGGAGTATAAAGAATCTTTGATTCATCATGTTGTTACTGGTAAGATTGATGTTAGAGGTGTTGAATTATGAGTACTAATACTACTGAGAGAGCTTATCAACAGGATATTGTTGATTATTTACGTAGCACTGGTTATGTTGACCGTACTATTTATAATAGTAATAGAGAAGTTGAATTGTATAGTAAGAATAGTAAGTATAATAAGGGTTCTTGTCTTGATGTTGAACTTGTTTTAAAGTTTATAAAGGATACTCAGCCTACACAGTGGAAGAAGTTTGAAAGTATTTATAAAGATGATGCTATTAAAAAGTTTATTGATAGTCTTAAACGTGAATTAGATAAAAAGGGCACTATTAATGTTTTACGTGAGGGTTTCCGAGATGTTGGCACTAAGTTTAAATTGTACTATTCTAAGCCTAACAGTAATTTGAATAAAAATCTTATTGAGAAATATGATAAGAATATTCTTTCTGTTATTCAAGAAGTTGCTTACCAAAAAGATAAAGATAAGGGTAATCGTGTTGACTTGGTGATTTTTGTTAATGGTCTTCCTATTAGTACTATTGAGTTAAAAGATACTTTTAGTCAGGGTGTTGAAAATGCTATAAAACAGTATAAGAAGGATCGTGACCCAGAGGAAACTTTGTTTAAACGTTGTCTTGTACATTTTGCTATGAGTGATGAGAAAATTTATATGACAACAAAACTAGAAGGTTGTAAAACCAGGTTTTTACCATTTAATAGAGGTTTAGAAAACCCGGACATCCCAGGTAATTATCGTACTTCATATTTGTATACTGATATCTTGCAACCTAATCAGTTATCCAATATTATTACGAATTTTGTCTTTTATGAGGAGGATAAGTTGATTTTCCCTCGTTATCATCAATTGGATTGTGTGAACATGTTAGTTAACAAGGCAACTCCTGGAGAAAATTATCTTATCCAGCATAGTGCTGGTATTGGTAAGACTAAGACTATTGCTTGGCTTGCTCATAGATTAAAAAACTTGTTTGATGAAAAGGGTAATCGAGTATATGATCTTATTCTCATCATCTCTGATAGACGTGTTATTGATAAACAACTTCAAAATCAAGTGGTTGCTATCGAGAAGACTAAGGGTAGTGTAAATGTTATTGATAAGAATTCAAAACAGTTAGCTGAAGCTATGCACACTTCTAAGAATATTGTTGTTACCACTATTCAGAAATTTGGTTTTATCAAAGATTTAGTGAAAGATCTTCCTAACCGTAATTATGCTATTATTGTTGATGAAGCACATTCATCACAATCTGGAGAAAATAAGAAGAATGTGGATATAATTACTTCTAATGATGAATATCAGGAATATTATGAGGAAGATTTGGATGACGATGATGATGAAAAATTATTAGCAGAACTTGAAAAAATAAGGAACAAAAATAATATATCCTATTTTGCATTTACTGCAACACCAAAGAACAAAACTTTTGAATTGTTTGGTAAAAAAGAAGAGGATGGTTCTTTCCATGCTCATCACTTGTACAGTATGAAACAAGCTATCGAGGAACATTTTATTTTAGATGTTCTTAAAAACTACATTACTTATCCTACTTATTGGAAGCTTGTGAAAAAAGTTGAAGATGACCCCAAATTTGATAAGAAGAAAGCCATGAAATTACTTGTAGGATTTGTTGAAGAACGTCCAAAAGCTATTCAAGACAAAGTTCAGATAATATTACAACACTTTAACAACTCAACCAAACATAAGATAAATGGAAAAGCTCGTGCAATGATAGTAACCCGTTCACGTAAAGCAGCAGTACTATACAAACTAGAAATAGACAGACAAATAGAACAAAACAATTACAAGGATATTAAGGCCTTAGCAGCATTTACCGGAACAATAGAACACGACACAAAAGAATATACTGAAGACAATATTAATGACATTAAAGGAGATATTAGAGAAGCTATTAAAAAAGATCCTAATAAGATATTAGTTGTTGCTAATAAGTTCCAAACAGGATTTGATGAACCATTACTTCATACAATGTATGTGGATAAAAAATTAAGAAGTGTTAAAGCTGTACAGACATTAAGCAGATTAAATCGTATGTATCCTAATAAAAAAGAAACATTTGTTCTTGACTTTGTAAACAGTAGGGAAGAAATTCAGAAAGCATTCCAACCATACTACGAAGAAACATACCTTGAAGAAGAAACAGATTACAGAAAATTATATGATTTAATGGGAATTATATTAGAGGAAGAACTTTATGATGAAGAAGATCTTGATGAATTCTATAAAACATATTCACATAACAAGAACCAGCAAGAATTACACACAATCATTAACCGTGCAGTAGACATTTATCTTAAACTCGATGAAGAAAAACAAATGACATTCAGGAAGAACATTAAAAGATTCCAGAACCTGTATGGATTTATGTCCCAATTATTACCATTTAGTGATGTCTTACTTGAAAAAATGTATATTTACAACAAATACTTATACAAAAAATTACCTACAAACAACAATCCATTACCTTTTGATGTACTGGAAGATGTTGATATGGAAACATACACCATTGATACCAGAGATAAAGGAAAAGACATAAAATTAATCGGCACTGGCGACTTACCTGGTATGGGTGGTACTGCTGGAACATATAAACCAGGAGAAGAAGAAAAATTATCAGAAATACTTGAAGACCTTAATGAACGTTATGGTGGAATATTTAAAGAAGAAAATGTACCAATACTTAAACAAATAGTTGATAAAGTATTCCAAAATGATGATATTATCGAAATGTTAAGAAACAAAAATAACTCAGATGAAAATTTTGAAGCAGTATTTGATGAAATATTAAAAGAAGTATTATATCAAATATTTAAAACCAACCAAGAATTCTTCCAAACATTAAACACAAATCATGAAGCAAAAGAAGACTTAAGAAGTTATCTACTTAAATACATAAGAGAAAACTCAGAAAAATACATTGAATAATGATAAATAATAGAGTACTAAGATATGTGTGTGGTTATTATGTCAGCAGAGTTTTATTTAAAATCTCATGGTTCAATATGTGTAGAATGTAAAGAATCTCCTAAGCATGCTTATTATTTTCAGACTGATGCTAGAAATAATTTGAGTATTATAAATTCTTTACCTGATTTTAGTACATTAGTTGTGCTTCCTACGGGTGGTGGTAAAACTTATACTGTTACGGGTTGGCTTTTAGCTAATGCTGTTGATAAAGAAAAGAAAGTTTTGTGGATTGCTCATAGGCAGATGTTGCTTGATCAAGCTTTAATAAGTTTTGATAGTAATGCTTATGAGAATATTTTACCTAATATTTCTGAGTTTAATTATCGTATAATTAGTGGTAATCATCCAAAACATGATCGTGTTAGTGATATTGAAGCTAGTGATGATGTTATTATTGCTAGTAAAGATAGTCTTATTCGTAATTTAAGTGCATTAAATGTTTGGTTAGATGGTGAAGATGAAATTTTTATGATTATTGATGAAGCTCATCATTCTACTGCTAAATCCTATCGAAGAATTATTGAACATGTTAAATCAAAAGTAGATCATCTTAAGTTAATTGGACTTACTGCTACTCCTATCCGGACAATTAAGGAAGAAGAAAGTTTATTGACCAATATTTATAATGATAGTGTAATAAATTCTATTCCTGTGCATGATGAGAATAAGTTGGGTATTTGTTATGAAATTGGGTTAAAAGAATTAATTGCCAAAGGATATCTTGCAAAGCCTATTCCTGTTGAATCTAAAACCAATTTTGATTATGATAGGGCCCTTAGTCTTAAAGATAAAAAGATTATTAATAATACAGGTTATCTTCCAGAGAAAATTGAAAAAGAACTTGCTGATAATGCTGCTCGTAATAATATAATTGTTACTCATTACATTGATAATAAAAATACTTATGGTAAAACGCTTATATTTGCAATTAATCGTACACAAGCAGCTGCATTGAATGGATTATTTAAGTACAATAATATAAAAAGTGATTTTGTTATATCTGGTGAAGTGGATGATGTTGGAGTTAATAAAAAGAAAGATAACAATAAAATCATAGAAAAATTTAAAAATGATGAATTGGATGTTTTAATAAATGTGAATATCCTGAGTGAAGGTTCGGATATACCCCAAATTCAGACAGTGTTTCTTACAAGACCAACAATTTCAAACATATTAATGACTCAGATGGTAGGTCGTGCATTAAGAGGACCAACTGCTGATGGTGGTACCGAAAAAGCATATATTGTGTCATTTATTGATAATTGGAAGGAACAGGTTCAATGGGAACGTGTTGGTAATTTATTCTTTGATGAAGTAAAAGATTTTGTTGATGATCCTAAAGAAAGACAAAAATATGATTTACAAATAATATCAATGAAAAAGATTGAAGAGTTTGCTAAATTATTGGATGGTAGTTTAGATTCTGAAAAACTTATTTCTATTCCATTTAATAAGCGAATACCGTTAGGTATGTATACTTTCAAATATGATGAAAATAATGATAATCCGTCAGAAGATAATGTTGATAAAACTTACCAGATTTTAGTGTATGATAGTACTAAAGAAGCTTATGAAAATATGCTTAATGAAATTGATGAATTATTTAAAGCATATAATATTACAGAGGAGTATCTCTCTGATGAACAGTTGGATATTCTTGAGAAAAAATGTCAAGATACATTTTTCTTAGGTGAAATGATACCACCATATAGTAGTGAAGATATTATTGCTCTTCTTAAATTTTATGCACAAAAAGAAGCTAAACCGTTATTCTATGAATATGATTTAAATAATAATGATGCATTGGATATTGTGAAAGTTGCTCAAGAAATTATTGATAAAGATATGAAACGTAGCCAAATAAATGAGTATATTAAAGATATCTGGAACTCTGATGAATATTTATTCAAAGAATTCTTTGATAATCGTATAAAATTCTTTAAAGATCATTTACATGTGGAATTAAATAAATTAGAAAATCCTGAAGATTATGTGCAAGTTCCACATTCAAAACCTGTTAAAGGAGATATTCTTAAGTTACCCTTGTTTGAAATTCGTAAAATTGACAGAGAATATGAAAAAGAATTAAGAGATGGTGCGTTTGAAAAAGCTTTAGATGAAAATGGATTTTATGTATGTCAAAAATGTCATAAGAAAAGCAAAAGTCGTGTAGATTTTGAAGTAGATCATAAAAAGGCACTTAATAAGAAGGGTCTTAGTGTTCCAGATAATCTTAGGATCTTGTGTACCTCTTGTAATAGAACCAAAAGTGATAAGTGATTAAAATGTCATATTCATATTATACTCCAGAAATAATTGCTTATTATTTTTATAAGAATGATTATGGTATCAATGAAGTATATGATTCCATTAAGAAGTTATATGAATTAGATTTCATATTTATTGATCCAGCTTATAAATTTAATAAGGAAAAATTTAAAAATAATATAACAAATTATTTGGATTATCTGGATGATAAAGAAGAATATTTGAAAAATATAGAGGATGTTAAAATATATTATGATGAATTAAACATTGAATTAGAAGATGTGCCACAATTATCTTCTATAGATTATTTCTTTATAACAGTACGCCTTGATAAAATATTTTCTAATAAAAATTTTAAAAGAATCAAACTAAGAACTCTCTTAAAAGAATATGGATATAAACGTCGAAGTGACAACTTTATATTACACATATATGCTTGTATGTTATTTTATCACATCAAAGGATATTATAATAATGAAGAGATTAATTTATTTGATTTAAATATTGATAATATGATAACATTTAAAATTACAGATTACTAACCTGTTAATTAACTTGCTTTAAAATTAATTTATTTTTATACTTTTTTTTAATATTATGTATTTATCTGACTTGTTCTTTTTTTTTCATTCGCTATACTAAAATTAAACGAAGCGCGAATTTGTAAAAAGTTTTTTTTCATTAAGGTTATTCTGTAACTGAGTATATTGTATCAGTAATTTTTGAGTTTTTGTGTTTTTTCTGTTATTTTTTTATAAACAAATATTATTATAACTTATAAGTTAATAGTTCTAATTTATTATTAAAGAAAATTTTTAATACAATACAAGATAGATATAATATATTATAAAATATCAACAAATGGGTAATTTAATGAAAATAGCAATAGGACTAGGTGAAAATAAAAATGTCTTAAAAGCAATAGACAAATTTCCCTACAAAATCAACATAGCAAAAACAAACACAGAACTACTAGATTATCTAAACAATCCAGAAATAGACGGAGTAATCAGAGGCTCACTAAAATCAAACATAATAAAAGATCTGAAAAAAGAAAACCCTGATATATTCAGAGCATCACTACTAGAAATAAACAACCAACCACTACTCCTAACACCAGTAGGAATAGACGAGGGAGACACATATAACTCAAAAATAAACATTATACAAGAATGCTCAAACACCATGCAAAAACTAGGCTACAAACCCAAAATAGCACTAATATCCGGTGGAAGACAAGACGACAAAGGAAGAAGCCAAAAAATAGATGAAAGCATAAACGAATGCGAAAAAATAGTGAAACAACTAGGAACAAAATATAATATAAAACATTACCATATCCTAATAGAAGAAGCAATAAAAGACAAAGCAAACATTATAATAACACCAGACGGAATCATAGGAAACCTGATATTCAGAAGCCTGGTATTAGTTGCTGGAATAAAAAGCAACGGTGCATTAACATTAAACCAACCCAAATTATTTATTGATACATCACGTTCACAAAGCATACAAGGATATGTTAACTCCATAAAACTAATGGAAAAACTAATAGAAAAAAAAGAATAAGAGGACTAAAAAAAATGAATTTACTACAACCATTATATTCAGTTTATGAATGGTACATTTCTAGAAACTTGGACAAAGACAAAATGCCCAAACACGTAGCCATCATCATGGATGGAAACAGAAGATACTCCAAGATACAAGGAAATATGAGTACAATAGAAGGTCATAAACGTGGAGTAGACACACTAGAAAATGTACTGGAATGGTGTATAGACTTAGGAATAGACATCGTAACAGTATACGCATTCTCAACAGAAAACTTTAAACGAAACGAAAAAGAAGTCACAGGTCTCATGAAACTATTTGTAGACAGCTTCCTAAGCATAAGCACAAACAAGAAAATACACAAAAACGAAGTTAAACTTCAAGCAGTAGGCAGATTAGATTTATTCCCTGAAGAAGTGAGAGATGCAATAAAAGATGCGGAAAAATCCACAGAAAAATATGATAAAAGATTAATCAATATTGCAATGGGATATGATGGTAGAGTAGAAATTGTGGACGCTTTTAGAAAAATTGCAAAAGAAGTGCAGGAAGGAAAAATCAGTCCCGAAGACATTGATGAAAACATGATAAATGATAATTTATACACTGCAGGACTAGAAGATCCAAACCTTGTGATACGTACTAGTGGAGAAGAACGTTTAAGTGGTTTCTTACTCTGGCAGTCCTCTTATTCTGAACTATACTTTACGGATAGTTTATGGCCAGAACTAAGAAAAGTAGACTTCCTTAGGGCAATACGATCATACACTAAAAGACAGAGAAGATTTGGAAAATAAGATAATAGAAGGGAGATTATTATATGATTGACTCACATTGTCACCTTAATTTCGTAGACTTTGATGAAACTAGAGATGAAATAATAAAGAAATGCCGGGAGGAATTCAAATACTTAGTTGACTGTGGAGCTAGCATAGAAGGAAATAACAGGTCATTAAAATTAAAAAATGAATATGGAAACTTTGTAAAGTGTACTATGGGTTATCATCCAGTATATGCAGGTCAAGATGATAAGGAAACTACGGACAAAACTATAAAGCAGATAATAGATAATCTTGACAACATTCAGGCAATCGGAGAGATTGGATTAGATTTTTCTGAAAACAGGAGCGAAGATGAACTGAACAGGCAACATAAAAATTTCCACAGAATGCTTGAAGTAGCTACAGAATATGATATGCCTATTGTTTTACATGTACGTGAAGCTGAAGAGCATGCACTTGAAATAGTTAAACAGTACCCTGAAATACCTGATGTTATATTTCATTGTTTTAGTGGTACTAAGACTACTGCTTTAGAGGCTGTGGATTGTGGTTACTATATATCTTTTGCAACTAATGCTCTTTTCTCCAAGAAGCATAAAAAGAATATTAAGGCAGTTCCATTAGAGAATATGCTGACTGAAACAGATAGTCCTTATCTTTCACCGGTTAAGGGTGAAGCTAATCAGCCATCCAATATTAGGTTAACTATTGAGAGAATAGAAAGAACTAAGAAGATAGAGTTTAGTGAAATTGAAAAACAAACTGAAAAAAATGCTATTAATGTTTATAATCTGTAAGTGATACTTATGCAACAAGATGAAATGTTAAAGTTATATGTTGAGAAAAGAATTGAATACGAGACTAAGATAAAGGAAAACTTGGAGAAAATTGAGGATTCAGTTAAGGATTTAGCTCAGGTTGGGGATTATTTTAGTGTTAAAAATGATGATTTGCTTATAACTATTAAGGCAATTGAGGTTGATGGTGATAAACATATAGCAATTTTTACTGATAAGAATTCTAGGGAGATTCCTTTTGGGAGTCTTACATTAACTGAGCATCCTGATCTTATTTTATGGATTATTCAGAATGATTTGCTTATTCGTGAAGGTTTTAAGGAAGTGTTGATTAATGCTGTTAGGAATGGTGAGAATATTATTAACACTCTTAAGGCTTTGAAGGTTAATTATGAGTAGTGGGGTGTTTTGTTTTTGAAGCCTTATGTGTTATTGAATTCTGCTATGACTGTTGATGGTAAGATTGCTACCAGGGATAGTTCTATGAAGATTTCTGGGAGTGCTGATTTAGTTCGGGTTCATAGGCTTAGGAAGCAGTATGATGGTATTATGGTTGGGATTAATACTGTTGTTATTGATGATCCTAAATTAACTGTTCATAAGATTGATGCTTGTAAGGAGGATAATCCTGTTAGGATTGTTGTTGATAGTAGTGCTCGTACGCCTCTTGATTCTTTGGTGTTGAATGATGATGCTAGGACTGTTATTGTTGTTTCTAGTAGTGCTTCTGGGGATGATGTTGAGAAGTTGCGTGAGAAGTGTGAGGTTATTGTTTGTGGAGAGAATCATGTTAACTTAAAGGAAGCTTTAAGTAAATTATATGATATGGGTATAAAATCAATATTATTGGAGGGAGGTTCAACATTAAACTTCTCTATGTTTAAGGAACAATTAATTGATGAAGTATCTATATGTATTGGTTCAAAAATATTGGGTGGCACAAAATCAAAAACATTCGTAGACGGAAAAGGATTCAACATAAATGAATGCGTAAAACTAGAACTAAAAAAAATAGAAAAAATAGATGAAAATGATGTTGTACTAACATATACAACATCGTACTAACTCCTTTTTTTTACATTAATCCATGTTTTTTAAGTATTTTCTCAGGATTATCTTTTAATATTTTAGGAATTTCACTTTCAGGAACTTCTGCACCTTTAGCAATTCTTTCAGCTAATGCATAATCAATCAAGTCACCAGGAGCATGTGTATCCGTATCCAGTACCAGGTTTGCTCCCATATCAAGTCCCAGTTTTGCTACGTGACCATTTCCGAGACAATGCCCTTTACGTGCACTTATCTCTAATGACACATCATTATCTATTGCTATTTGAACTTCTTCTTCAGTTATTAATCCAGGGTGTCCAATAATATCTATTTCAGGACATTCTGCTGCTGCCCTGTTAGTTCCAGGTCTTACTGGTTCAACTATTGTTTCTCCATGTACAACTATTATTTCTGCACCGTATTGTCTTGCCTTGTTTGCTAATTTATCAATTACTTCAACAGGAACATGTGTAATTTCTACTCCTGGTATAACCTGTATATCCCAGTTGTCTCTTATATCATTTACTGCTTCAACTATTTGTGATGCTACTTGTATGTTTGATGCATCAACATGGTCTGTTATTGCTAATGCTTTGTGACCTAGCACTTCGGCTCTTCTTGCTAATTCTGATGGTAATAATTCTCCATCACTAAATATACTGTGAGTGTGTAAATCTATTCTTTTATTTTCAGACATTAAAATACTCCATGTAATGATTATATTAATTATTATTTTTATAAATTTTTTATTATAATTATATTTATGAAAAGAAGAATATAAATAAATATATGATAAATAGATTGAAAGTTTTTGTTCCGGCCCATATTACTGGTTTTTTTGAAATATTCCAGAACACTGATCCTGTATTGAAGGGGTCTCGTGGTGCTGGTATTGCACTTGATGAAGGTGTTGTTACTGAAACAGTTGTAGAAGAGGGTTGTGGCCATATAGTTATTACTATTAATGGTAAGGAGAATGCCTTGAATACTATTAGTAGAAGAGCTGTAGACATTATAAGAGAACGTTACTCTCCTGATTTAGGTAATGTTGATATTCATATTAATCATGAGACCAGTTTACCTATTAGTGCGGGTTTTGGTACTAGTGCAGGTTTTGCTTTAGGTGTTAGTTTTACTTTACCAAGATTGTTGGGTATTAATCTTAGTTTTAATGAGGCTGGTGAGATTGCTCATTTAACTGAGCTTTCTGAGAGTAGTGGTTTGGGTGATGTTATCTCCGAGATGCATGGCGGTTGTGTTTTAAGGTTACTTGAAGGTTCTCCTGTTCGTGCCAGGATTGATAAAATATTACCTGACAAAACTGTGTATGTTATATCTAAAACTTTAAGTTCCATCAATACCCGGGATGTAATCGAAGATCCTGTTCAGGTTAATAGGATAAATAGTAATGGCCATGAGTTATTAAATATGCTTAGAAGCAATCCTTGTATTGAAAATTTCATTGCTTTGTCAAGGAAATTCTCTGTGGAAACAAAACTAGTGAATCCGGAATTAAATGAGTTACTGGACATATTTGATGATGAAACTATTGGTTCATCTATGGCAATGCTGGGAAATACTGCATTTGCATTATCTTATACTCCGGATGTTTCTATAGAAGATTGTTTAATTACTAAGATTAACAGGACCGGAATTAAATATCTGAAAAAAATATAATAAAAAAAAAAATAGCATGAATGAAGAGTTAAACTTTTTTAACATCTTCAATTGTGTATACAATACCTTTATCTTCTAGTTTTGAAATTATTCTGTTAGTCATTTTACCAACAGCAAATACTAGAACTCTTAATCCTTTTTCGGCTGCGCTTGCTGTTGCACTTGCTGTTGCAAATTCAAAGTCAGGGTATACATTTAGATGGTTTGTGATTGCTCTTGCACTTGTACCTAGTACTCCAATTCTGTCAAATTCTTGGTCATAGATTTCTTGGATTCTGTCCATGTCACAAGCTCTTGATCCACCTTCAGATATTGGAGGAATTTTTACTATTACAACATCTTTAGGAACTAGATCTATTTCTCCACCAAGGTTGATTAATGTTACATCTTCTCCTTCTAAAGCGTCACTAAACACTTCTGCGTATGCTCCGGATTTATCTTCTGTATCTGCATATAATATTCCATCGTCCATGTTTAACCATACTTGTTCACCTTGATGTAAATCTTCTGCAGCTATTGCCGGCCAGATTGATTTATATCCATTCATAGTGTTTAAGACCATGTCAGAGTATGCTTTTAGGTTGATTGCTTCAGTTTTTACTTTGTCTATACCATATTTTGTGATTTTGTAACGAAAATTAGAACTTCCGGTTTCCACATATCCTTCTTTTACTAATGTTTTTATGTTTTCGGAAACCGCTTGTACGGTAATTCCTAATTCTTCTGCTATGTCTTTTTGTTTTAAATGTGGTTCTTGTTGAGCTATTTTTGCTAATATTTGAAATTTAGTGAATTCCCCTTTATTTTTAAAAATTCTCATTATGATACCCCTTAGTATTGTATTTTACTATTAAATAGTTAAATCTTAATAATTAATTTATAATTGATTTTATTTAAAGTTTTATACATTCAAAATAGTTAAAATGATAGAATGATATTAAATTAGGAAAAAATTAAAGGAGTTTGAATATATTTTCTTGTTTAGTTTATTGTAAACGAATTGTTTAGTAGATTTAGGAATTTATCCATGTTCTCTTCGGGAATGTATGCTCCACATGCTACACTATGTCCTCCACCAGAGCCTCCACATTTTTCTGATATGTCTCGTACCATGTTTCCGAAGTGTATTCCTTCATATCCTAGTAGTTTTGAGCATCTTAGGGATACTTTGTATCCTGGTTGTTCTGAATCTATATGTGTATATCCTATTATTGGTTTTTGCCAGTCATAATTGCTTAGTAACATTCCTGCTATTGTTCCTACAACGCTTGGTTTTATTCCGCTTCCATCAAAGTATTGTATGTTTTCCATGATTTCAACAGAATTTGCCTCCTGTATCCTGGTCATGTTTTGTGCAAGATATCGTTTATGGCTTTTAACTAGTGTTTCGAGTTCTCCTGCTATCTTATCACGGTTACCCTTTATTACTTCTAGTCCAAGTTCGTGTCGGCCGTTTCTTCCGCAGGCGTTTATTACTGTACTGTATTCGCTTGCGTCTTTGAATGTTGTGTAATCGTCTTCGAAAGTGAATTCGTATGATTCTCCTGAGATTAGTTTTGGCACATATTTCACGTATTTGTCTGGAACTGCTCTTGTCATCATTTTAAGCAGTTCTGTGAATAGTCTGCCTTTTTCGTCCATGGATAAGTCACAGAGGTATCTTACTGTTCCCAGGTCGTTCTTTACGGGTATGTCTAAGTTTTCCAGGAAGTGTATGCATTCATTTCGGTTATTTGTTAATGGCAGGTGTATGTCTCCGAAGTATGATAATGCTACAAATAGTGGTCTTGTATG
This sequence comes from Methanosphaera sp., assembly GCA_017431845.1. Lineage (GTDB taxonomy): Archaea > Methanobacteriota > Methanobacteria > Methanobacteriales > Methanobacteriaceae > Methanosphaera. Next base: position 22,144 of record JAFRKG010000152.1, read on the forward strand.
TCTTCCGTATAGTAGTAGGTCGTTTATGTAGTTTACGCAGCCTACTTCTGTTGAATCACTTAGTATTTCTGTGTTTAGTCCTCGGAGTTTTCCTGTCATGCTGTTTTGCATGTCTCCTACTGCGCTTAATATTCCCATCCAGCTTAGGTCATAGAAGTGGAATGTTTTTGCTAAAAAGTAGGATAGTCCTCCTCCGGAGATTGTGTAGGAGCCGTCTAATCCGTAATAGTTTGGATTTATTTCTATTAGGTCTCCTCGGAGTTCTGTTCCTAGTTTTCTTATGGGCGGATGGTGATCGAGTACTATTAGTGATGAGTTTGTGTTGTTGCATATGTTTTGTATGTCTTGTCCTGCTCCTAGGTCGGATATTATTGTTAGTTCGGTGTCTGTTTCCAGGTTTTCTACTTCGTTTATTTCTACAAAGTTTACGGTGTGTTCGATTTCTAGTTTATCCATTATGGATGATAGTATGCTTCCCGCTGTTATTCCGTCACAGTCTGTGTGTGTGAAGATTGTTACGTCTTCTGCGTCCATAATTTTGTCTTTTGCCTTGTTTAGTAGTAGGTCCATATGTTTTCTTGATTCTTCATAATTATTAGTATTATTTAGAGTCATTTTTATGCTCCTTTATAAAAAAAAGATTGTAGAGAATGAATATGTTTATTCTGTGTGGCGGTTAATTTTTATAGTGCTTGCTATTTTTCGTAGCAATTCTACTTTTGTTGGGAAGTCGTGTTCTACTATTACTCTTCCTGATTTTTCCCACCATAATCCTGGAAAAGATTTGTCATGTTCTACCGTGTATTGAATTTTTAGTTTACGTAAAGCTTGGCTGATTTCACGAATTTTAGGTTCTTCTACTGCTTCGTCTAATGAGATCATTCGTCCTTCTTTACGTGTATGTTGTGAATTTATATATACTGGCCATACCATTGTTTTCATAATTTTTTCCCCTGGTTATATATTTTGTAATAATGCATCTATCATGTCTTTAACTGTATAACGCTTTGGTTCTATGGCTGGAATGTTATGTTGTTTTAAAACATTTCCTGTTATGGGTCCTATAGATCCAACTATTATGTTTGTACGTAATTGGTTTATAAAAGCATCATATTGTTCTTTTCTTTCTTGCTTAATAACATTTAATAGGTTAGTTACTGTTAATGGACTAGTGAATGTTATAATATCTATTTCATTGTTTATTATTTTTTCCATCAAATCTATTAATTTACTGGTATCTTGTGGTGTGCTGGAAGTGTATGCTTCTGCTATTGTCACGTTTGCCCCGTATTCTTCTAAGCCTTCTGGTAATACTTTTCTTGCGCTTAGTGTTCGGGGTAGTGCGATGTTTTTATCTTCCAGGTCGATTGATTTGAATGATTCCAGTAATCCTTCTGCAGTGAAGTTTTCTGGTATTAAGTCTGGAGTGTTGTTGTATTCTTGTAGTACTTCCTCTGTTTTTACTCCTATTACTGCTATTTTTGATGGGATTGTTGATTCAGTGTATACTTCAAAGAATGATTTTACTCCTGCTGGTGAAGTGAATATTATCCAATCGTATTCTTTAATATTTTCTGCTATGTATATTAATTCTTCGGATTTTACTAATTGTAGTTCGAGTGTTGGAATAATTAGTGGTATACCATTGTTTTCTCGTATGATTTTAGCCATAGATTCTGAACGTTCAACGGGTCTTGTGATGACGACAGTCTTGTTATTAAAATCTTTAGTGGTCATTATTCCATTTTACTCCTTAGTTCTTCGCATTCTTTGTAGATGTTCACTACTTCTCCTATGATTATTAGTGCTGGTGGTTTTATTTTTTTCTCTGTTATGTCTGCGAGTGTTCCGAGTATTACTTTCTGGTTTGGTAGTGTTCCGTTTTCTATTGCTGCTACTGGGGTGTCTGGTGATTTGTATTTGAGTATTTTTGGCACGTACTTTTTAAGTAATCCTACTCCCATAAATACTACTATTGTATCTGCTGTGTAATCCCAGTTTACTTGTTTTTCTGTTTTTTGTGGGTCTTCGTGTCCTGTTACTAGTGTTAGGCTTGTTGCTATGGCTCTGTGTGTTAATGGTAATCCTATGCCTGTTGCGGATCCTATTGCTGAGTTTATACCTGATACGAATTCTACGTTTATGCCTTCTTTGAGTAGTGCTAGTTCTTCTTCTCCACCTCTACCGAATATGAATGGGTCTCCACCTTTTAGACGTACTACTCTGTCATATTTTTTTCCATATTCTATGAGTAATTCGTTTATTTCTGGTTGTTTACGGTAGTGTTCTCCTGCACGTTTTCCGACATATACTAGTTCTGCGTCTTTAGGCACGTAGTCTAATAGCACATCGTTTGCTAGGCTATCATATAGTACTGCTTCTGCTTGTTTTAATATTTTTACTGCTTTAACTGTTATTAAATCTGGGTCACCTGGACCTGCACCAATCATGTATACGGTCATAATAATCTTACCTTATAGTTTTTTTTTATTATAATATTATTATATCTGTTGATTAATATTAATAAAAGAAATAGTATGGAAGGTAGTAGTGCTTAAAAAAATAGTTAAATGTATTCAAAAAATGTGGAAAAAGAGGATTGTGAAAAGTTAGTCTAAAAAGCTTTCAAAGAATTTTAAACCATCTTTTGAACGTAATAATTCTTCAACGGCTCGTTCTGGGTGTGGCATTACTGCTACAACATTTCCTTCATTGTTACATACTCCAGTTATTGCATCCATAGAACCGTTAGGATTTTCATCCTCAAAGGTTAAAACGATTTGGTCATTATCGTATAATTCGTCTATATTATCCGTGTAATATCTTCCTTCTTTGTGTGCTATAGGTAAATCAATTACTTCATTTTTCTTATATAATTTGGTGAATGGTGTTCTGTTAGTGTTAACTTTAAGTTTTTTGCTTTCGCATATGAACTTGGCATTTTCGTTTTCTATGAATACTCCTGGAACAAGATCTATTTCACCAAGAATTTGTGCACCATTACATATTCCTAGGACAGGGTTTTCCTGTTTTGCAAAGTCTTTGATTGTGTTGATTATTGGTGTAATTCCTGCTATTGCTCCTGCTCTCAGGTAGTCTCCATATGAGAAACCGCCGGGGATGATTACTACATCCATATTGGATAAGTCGTTTTCGTTCCAGTAGATATATTTAGCATTTGCTCCTACTAGGTTTACTGCGTATTCTATGTCCCTGTCACAGTTTGTACCGGGAAATCGAATTATACCTACGTTTACATCAGATACATCTGTCAATGTTTATTCCTCACTTATACTTATTTCATAATCATGAATAACAGGGTTGCATAATAATTTTTGACACATTTCATCTACTTGTGCATATGCGTCGTCTTTATTATCTGCATTTAATGTGAATTGTATTATATTTACTGTTTTTGTATCTTTTACTTCAAAGTTAAGTAATGCTAATGCCTTTTCTATGGTTGATGCTTCCGGATTTAACATTCCTTTTTTTAAACTTGTTCTTACTTCAACATTATAATCCATAATATATCATTCCCTATGTGCTATTATATTTGTTCAACATTCCATTTTACTTTTTCTTCATCAGACAGTACTAAGTTAACAATTTTAAGGTAAGCATCCACTACTCCTTCTTCACCTTTCCGGTATATGTCTTTATCAAAATTTTCGTAGGTTTCTGAATCCCATAATCTTGTTGTGTCAGGACTTATTTCGTCTCCTAGGATGATGTTGCCCTCTGAATCTTTTCCGTATTCTAATTTAAAGTCGACGAGTATTATTCCTCTTTCTATTAAGTAGTCGGATAATATTTTGTTAATCTTTAAGGTTATTTCTCTGATTTCATCTAGTTCTTCCTGGGTTGCTATTTCCAGTGCTTTTATGATGCTGTCGTTTAGCATTGGATCATGGAATTCATCATTTTTGTAATCAAATTGTATGATTGGTGGTTTTAGTTCTTTGTTTGCTTCGAAAGGATATTTTTTGAGTAAGCTTCCTGTGGCAATGTTTCTGCATATTACTTCTAGGGGAATCATTTCAAGAGATTTTGTACGCATTTCATCTGTTGAAAGTAGTTCTATGTACTGTGTTTTTACACCGTTTTCTTCTAATACTTTGAATAGTTTTGCAGAGATTAATACGTTACAGTATCCTTTTTGACTTAGCGTGTCCTTTTTTGCTCCGTCTCCTGCTGTGATGTCATCTCTAAATTTAATTATTACTTCATTTTCATTTTCAGATTTGTAAATATCTTTAGCTTTACCTGCATAAAGTAATTCTCTGTTTACGTCACTCATATATATTCCACGAATAATTTTTTTTTTATAAGATATTTTTCTATCTTGTGTATGTTACTATATATCTTTGTAAATGATAAGTATTATAATATATGAATTAAATAATATATAACAATATAATAGAAATAAAATATAGCATAATAGCTTGAATATTGGTGATTATTAATGTGTGGAATAGTAGGATGTATACTTAATAAAGAAGTAGCGCCAACCATAATCGAATCAATCAAGAAATTAGAATACAGAGGATACGATTCAGTAGGAATAGCTACCCTAACAGACAAAATAAACGTTAAAAAGGGTAGTGGAAAAATAAAAGAAGTAGACGACCAGATACACTTAACAGAAATAGACGGAAACATAGGAATAGCACACGTAAGATGGGCAACACACGGAAACCCAACAAAAGAAAACGCACACCCACATAACAGCTGCAACAACAAAATAAGCGTAGTACACAACGGAATCATAGAAAACTACAAAGAACTCAGAGAAGAACTAGAAAAAGAAGGACACACATTCAAATCAGAAACAGACACAGAAGTAATACCACACCTAATCGAAAAATACACAAAACAAGGAAACGACCTATTACACGCCACACAAAAAACAATAAACAAACTAATAGGATCATACGCACTAGCAGCAATAAGCATAAACGAACCAGACAAAATAATAGGAGCAAGAAAAGAAAGCCCACTAATCGTAGGAGTATCACAAAACGGAAACTTCCTAGCATCAGACGTACCAGCAATACTAAACGAAACAAGACAAGTAATATACCTAAACGACAACGAAATCATACAACTAGAAAAAGACAACGTAACAGTAATGAACAACCAACTAGAACCAATAAAAAAAGAAGTAGTAACAATAGACTGGAACCCAGAAATGGCAGAAAAAGGCGGATACCCACACTTCATGCTAAAAGAAATAAACGAAGAACCACAAGTAATAAAAGACACACTATCCGAATCACCAAAAATAAAAGAAATAGTATCTAAATTCAAAAACTTCAACAGAATATGCTTCGTAGCATGCGGAACAAGCTACCACGCATCACTCATAGGAGAATACCTCATAGAAACACAACTACACATACCAACCGAAGTAATACTAGCAAGCGAATTCGAATACTTCCAAAACACACTAGACGACCACACACTAGTAATATTCATAACACAAAGCGGAGAAAC
>JAFRKG010000153.1 GCA_017431845.1 Methanosphaera sp.
AAAAACAAGGGAAACAATATTAAAGTAAATGTTGTTAATTCCCGGGCAGTGCTAGCAGTATCAGTATCTGAATATAAAGCATTATACTCTAAATCAGAAGCAGTATATTCTGGAAGTGACAATTTTGTTAATTCAAGAAAACAGATAACTAACACAGAATTATTTACACATGATACCACAACATCTTTAAAAACATATTCTAATGCCACACACATAATCATGGATGCAACAATAAATTCAGATATTCCAGTTTATAACGGCTATGTAATATACAAGCTGAACAAAAAAACCCTAAAAAATAATAATGACAACACGATTAAGGTGGATGTACGAGATTCAAAAGCAGTTTTAACCTTACCAATATCTGAGTATAGAAGAGTATATTCTAATTCTGAAGCAGTTTATTCAGGAAGTGCATTATACTCTAAATCAAGAACATTAAATGATAAAACTCTTAACTTTAAACTTAATCCAAGAATATCCGTAACAGCTAATAAATCATCATATTATCCTGGAGAGAATATAGGCCTTAAAATAACAATACTTTCCGATGAAACAAATAATTTCAATAATGGTAAAGTTGCTGTTAAAGTAAACGGTGTAACCCTCAAGGATGAAAATAAGAAAAGCATAGTGTACAGGATAAAAGGTGATAGTGTTGATGTATCAGTTCCTGTTGCTAAAGGATTGAAATATAATCATCTTAATATAACAGTATTTTCTGAAGTTATTAATTATAATAATGTAAAATCATTTAATAAAATTAATTTAAACCCATTAGACACTAAAATAGTGGTTGACGATTATGTTATAGATAATAATAATGATTTTATAATTAATGCAAATATAAAAGATAAATATGGTTATAATGTTATTGGTAAACGATTCATGGACTTCCTAGTGGATGGTAATAAGGTCAGAATCAACGGCAAATCCAAAGTATATGTTATAATGAATGGTAAAGTGGATTTAAAAGTTCCCTTAGATCAGTATAAAAAAGGTTCACATACAATACAGTTAAGACTCAGATCAGATAGTGCATATGCGTCAAGTTCAAGCACATTATACACTATTAATCTCAGAGAAAAATATGATTCAAACATAATCATAGACACTCCACAAAAAGCTAAAGCAGATTCTCAAACAAATCTAAGAATTTATGTAACATATAATGATCAGTCAATACCTAAAACAGTCAATGATGGAAACATAGTTCTTAAAATTAATGGTCAGTCATTATCATCAAAAGTAACATATGGAAAGGCAATAATCTCATACAAACTCCCAAGTAAAACAGGAGAATACACTATAAATGCTAAATATGAAGGAACTGGTGATTTAAAAGACTCATCCTCTGAAAAAGTTATAACATTAACTTCTGGAAGCATATCCTCATCTGAATCAGCAATACTAGGAAATAAAAATCCTAAAAATGAAAGAATATCCTTTACAAATGGTATACCAAATTTAATTTACATGACAAACTATGTCTGGGCAGATGAAGATGCAACATATACCTTAACAAAAAGTCAGTTAGAAGAAGTATTCAAACAGGATTCCTATTCACTATACTTAAACGGTCATGTATCAAAGTATGTTGCATTCAAAACAGCAAATGAAAGCGATGTATACCATGTTTTAAAACGAGAAAAATGGAATGTAATAGAAAAAGCAGCTAATAAAGTAAGAGTCAGTAGCAGTAAAGGAACTTTACCAAACACTTTGACCGTGAACTTAAAAGGAAAACAGTATACCTATGGTGAAGCAAGAGCAATACAAAGCACAGAATATACTTGTGGACCAACAGCTGCAAGTGTATGTACACAGACACTACGAAACTATGTAAATGAACACACATTAGCAACAGAATTCCATACATATGATTATCGTGGAACATATGCAAGCTACATTGATGGAGCAATGAGAAAACATAACATGAAAGCAGTATACTACTATAAGAATAACTTTGACAGTGCATTAACCAAGGTAGCAAATGGAGGATATACCTTCATATTCTATGGTGTAAACCATTACGTTTCAATACTTGATGTAAGTAAGGATAAGTCAAAAGTATTAGTCTCCAATTCATATGGAAACTATGATATGGGTGGAGGAAAAATCCCTAATGGTTGGGTAACATTATCCTACATGAAAAGCAGATTCTCATCCGATTCATTTGCAGGATTACTTGTATCACTTGACTATTCATTATCATCAAGTACAAAAACAACAGTAAACAATCTGTACAACAACTTTGGAAGCAATTGGAACAGACAAAACACAAACGAAGAATTAAATGTATAAATTCTTCATATTACCTCTTTTTTTGTAAAAACTTTTAATATATTAGTTAAATTTAAACTATTTGCAGTAATAATGATATTTTTTCCCTTTTTTTTTGAAATGATGAAAAAACAATCCCATAACTTAAATTTAGGCTTAACTAAATATTTAATAATATTAAAAAACAAAAACAATAAACAAACAAAGAATAAGAGGAAAAAAATTTGGAAACAATAAACATAATCATTGGATTCATAACAATGATAATATTCATATACGCCCTAATAATAATACCACGAGCACTAGGCGAACTAAAAGGAATATACATGGAAACACCAGACCCATTCTTCGGAAAATTTGAACTAGACTGCAAATGGATACACGGACCAACATACTCCATAGGAATAATATCATACATAGTAATCATGCCAATAATAGTACTAATATGGGAACAAACAATGAACAAACTAGGAATAATCCCAGCAACAATAATCATAGCACTAATACTAATCCCATTCAAACTATACTACAACAAACAAAAACCAATCAACGCAGAAAAAGCATACAAAAAAAACATAGAAGATGGATACATAAAACCAACAGACCCAAAACCAAAAACAGAAGGAATAATAACAACAATCAAAAAAATAATCAAAAAATAACCCCCCAAACACACATTTCCATCAAACAAAATCATCACCACCAAAACAATCAAACTACTTTTTCACAAACAATAACAAACAGAAACACAAAAACAATCCAACAATAATCAAAAAACAAAAATTATAGTGTTGGACATAGAAAATGATTAATATATTGATGTACATATATAGTATTATGTCTAGAAAAATTAAGTTAAATACAAGTTGGTCCAGTAAACAAGGTATTTTGGATAAAGTTAATGAAATGGAACGTAAAGTTAAAATTATAAAGAAATTATATTTTATATTGGATTTATATGAAGGCATGGATGTTAAAACTGCTTCTAAAAAGCATGAAATTGGATATATGACAGGAAAACGTTGGAAAGATCAATGGAATAAAGGTGGTTTTGACGGTTTAGAACGTAAAAAAGGTTCAGGAGCTAAGTCTAGATTAACAGAAGAACAATTAAAAGTCGTTTATGAACGTATTAAGGAAGGAAAATTATTAACTAAACAACATATTTATTCCTTTATTAAAATAGAATATCATGTAGAATACAGTTTAAGACAAATTGATAGAATAGCTAAAAAAAACTCAAATGCGGATACTCAATAACATACGTAATATTCAATGAATCACAAGAAGATGCAGAAAAGCAAGTATTTGAACTTGCAGAAGATATAGATTTGAATTCTT
>JAFRKG010000154.1 GCA_017431845.1 Methanosphaera sp.
AAGATTTGATAAAAGAATTTAAAGAAGAATTTTATGAGGTGGTAAAAAATCCAAGTTATTGGAAAAAATGGGTAAAAGAAATATTACTTGACGTATAATTAGTAATACAATTTTTATAATTTTTAATGTCGATTACTATATTTTCTTTTTATTTGTTATAATATAACATAAATTTTATGTGCATATATTTATATATTGTTTAATCTATATAAATTTTTGGTATACCTAAATCCTTATCATTTAATTAATATTATTGTCAATAATTCTATATCGTTAATTATTAATTAAATACATTATAAATACTCTTATATAACAATGTAGAAGGTAAAAATAAATGAACAAAGAAACACCATTAAAACTAATAGAAAAATGTCATGCACCAGAATATGGAATGCTGTACGCATTAAACAAGGAAATAACAGAAGAAGAATTTGAAAAAATAAAACCATACATGCAACACTTCACACCTGCAACATTCGAAGATATAATGGAAATATCAGGAGACCCACATGGCTGGATGTGTACAAGAGAAAACGCACCAAAAGTGGAAGAAACACTAGGCATAACAGAAACACTAGACAAAATAGACCAAGACAGACTACAACAAAGAAAAGAATTCGACCAAAACAGGGGCAAAAAAGAAAAAGCACAACTAGAACTAGAAGAAATATTCTTCACAGGACAAAGACCTAAACAAAAACTATCAAACCTACTAAAAGCAGCACAAACCGTATATGACCCAACAAACAGTTTCAGAGACAACAACTACTACGGAGGAGGACACCTCTTCATCATAATGAAAAACAGCATATGGTACGTGATGAACAATGGACGAGAAGAAAATAACTGGAACATGAACAACATCGAAATAGAAGAAGCAGGAGGAGCAATAGGATTCAAAGTACCATATGATGAACATGTCCATGAACTAATAAAAATAGTATCAGAAGAAAACGAATACACTGGAGACACATACAAAGAACCCGAAATAGGTGGCAACGGTGGTTCATGTGGAATCTGAAAAAACATTAAAATTAGTGCTTAAATGCATTGACAATGAAGAATTCGGAAAATTATACGCATTAAATGAAGAAATAACAGATAAAGAAAAACAACTAATTCAACCATACTTCCGGAAATACAAACCAGTAGACTTTAAAAACATAATGAACATTGAAGGAAATCCTCATGGATGGATGTGCAAAGAAAAAGATGTAACAAAAGTAGAAGAATTACTGGAAATCACAGAAACACTAGAAAGACAAAAAGAAACACAAAAAAAAGTACAACAAGAATTAAATGAAAAAAGAAAAATAAAAGACGATGCAATGACTGAAATTGAAAAAATATTCAATAATGCACCAAGACCAAACAAATTTCTTAAAAAATTAATAAAAAAAGCAGATATAATCTATGATCCAAGAGACAGTTTTTTAACAGATTTTGAAATAGGTGAAGGACAATTATTCATCATAGAAAAAAATTATATATGGTACATAATAAATAATGGACGAAAGGATGATGATTACACATTAAATAATATTAAAACAACAGGTCCTGGAGCAGTAGGTTTCAGAATAGCATATGATGAACATGTCCATGAACTAATAAAAATAGTTTCAGAAGAAAACACATATAAAGGAAAATAACATTTACAACATGATAAAACTGTTTTTTCTAAAAAAAGAGAATGGAATTAATCTATTTCAGATTATTCCATTTAATTTATATATTTTATTCACTATAAACTTGATTTATAAATTTTTCAATATTTTCTTCATTTCCCGTAAATAATATAAGATCATCTATTTCTAATGGGAAATTAGGACTAAATCCGATTAATGTCTTATTGTTCCGAATGATTGAAGTTACAGTTAAATCATAATTAGCAAAGTCATATTCATCCAATTGTTTTTCTTCGGTAACATATATTGATTCAACATTCAAATCAGTGATTCTTTCATTAAGTTTTGCAGTAATCTCTTCAGGTGAAACACATCTGAACGTATTATAATTATCAGAACGTAAAGTATCAATAGTATCAAGTATTTCATCAACATCCTTATTATAATAATCCATAACTCTACTAAACATGACAATACTGGTTTCAAACTCTTCCGGAATAACTTCATCAGCACCAAGTTCATATAATTCATCAACATTTTTAACATATCTTGTACGGACAATAATATGAACATCAGGATTTAATCTACGCGCAGAATCAACAGTTTTATGAGTAGAATCATAAGTATTTGTGGCTATGACTATACATTTTGCAGAGGTAATCTTCAATTCTTTAAGAACACTTTCATTAGAAGCATTTCCATATATTATAGGAATACCTAACGATTTTTCTTTTTTAACAATCAGAGGATTCATGTCTACAATTATGTATGGTATATTATAATGTTCACATGCTCGGGCCATATTTTTACCGTTTACACCAAATCCTACTATTATAACATGGTCTTCTAGTTCTTCTTCATAATGTTCTTCATGTTTTATCTGTGTTAATTCTTCATCAACTTGGAAGTGAGGTATTTTCTTAAATAATTCCACTATTTTCGGGGTAGTTTTTTGTAAGAATGGTGTTGCAGACATTGTAATTATACTCACTGCCAGAAATGTTGTGAACATTTCAGTGTTTATTAAACCATATTTCATACCTTCCCCTGCAAGTACGAATGAAAATTCTCCTATTTGACTTAAAAGGATTGAAATTGATATGATTGTACGTACAGGTAGTTTTAGAACATAACCTGTTATGAATGTGGCAATAAATTTTACTAATAGTACTATTACTGCTAAAATGATTATTAATACAATATTGTAAATGAAATATTCTACATTAATCATTAAACCTATTGATATTAGGAATATGCTCATGAATACATCTTGAAATGGTTGAATGTATCCTAATGTTTGATGACTGTACTCTGTATTTGAAATAATCAGACCTGCAATGAATGCTCCTAGTTCTGGTGAAATTCCGAGGAATGAAGTTGAAAATGTTGTACCTAAACATATGAACAAAACTAAAAGCATATACAAATCTCTATTTTTAGTATGGGCTGCTTCATGTAATGCTCTTGGAACTATCCATAACGCTCCTGCAAGTAAAATGGTAGCTAGGATAATTAATTGCAGAATTGTGGATGGTAATGTACTCAGATCAATATTTTGACCACCAAGAAGTGGTGTTAATAATAAAACTACAATAACTGCTATGTCTTGGAATATGAGAATACCCAGAGTTACTCTTCCTTGTATTGTATGTGTCAGATGAAGTTTTTGTATAAGTTTCATAACAATTGCAGTACTGCTGAAACATACAAGAAAACCTATGAATATTGCTTCATTCCATGGGATGCTTGAAGTTAGAGATAATATTGTGACTATTGCAGTTGTAATGACTACTTGCAATAAACCTCCAAGTAGTGCATATTTTTTAATAGCTGAAAATTTTTCTATTGAAAATTCTAATCCTATAATAAATAGGAGGAATATTACTCCCAACTCGGCTATTTCTGTGATTATATCTGTGGAATTAATTAGTTGTCCTAAAATAATTCCTGTTAAAAAAAGACCAATCATTGAGGGTAGTTTGAGTTTATTAAATATTAATAGGATTATGACAGCGGTTATTAAAATAACTGATATGCTTTGTAATAAAATTAAATCCATAAATATTTATCTTCCATTAATCATTATTTCTATATTATTGTTTTTGTTACTTATTTTACTTAACATTTATATAGATTTTATTGGAAAATTTTGTTGTTAAAAAAAAGTGAGTTTTTTTTGGGAACAATCCCCAAAAAAATAGGAAAAAAATTTAAACTGCTGGTGCTTCGCCTCTCATAGCTCCACCAGTTACGTTACCATTTGATGAATCAATCTCTGAATATGCTATAATGTCACCATTTTTGTATAGGTTTACTTCATAGTATTTTTTACCATCTATGGTAGTTTCAGAAACTTTTTGGTAATCACTGGTTACACCATTTGGTAAACTATTTTTTGCAATGGACATTGCTTGAGCTTCAGAAATTCCGGATTGTTGGCTTGGATTGTTCTGATTGTTGTTAGTAGAACCATTTTGTTGTGGATTTGTATTTATAGGAGTATTTGATGGTCTTTCATTGTTTCCGTTGTTTCCGTTGTTTCCGTTGTTTCCACTGTTACCATTACCGTTACTGTTGCTTCCAGGATTACTTTCAGTGTTTCCAGTATTGCTTGAAGAACTACTGGATACAGGTGTTTGTGAATGTTGGTTGTCATTGGATGATTTTGGTGTTGTATCTACTTTTGTATTAACACTGGAATCTGGTTGTACTATACTTTCATCCACCTGCACTGAATTTGATCCATCACTGCTTGCTTTTGCAAGGTCTGTTACACTTTCTGCTGCTTGTGAATCTTCAGTAGCCACATTAGCTAATGAATTCATAACATTTCCGGTTTCACCTTGATATGTTGCAGCTACAATACCTATTAAAGCTACAATAAGTACTGCTAATATTATTTTTGAATCCATTTATACACCCCTTATTATATAATAGACTTATTTTATAATATGTTTAACTCTTTGTAAATGATTAAATATATAATTGATTAATTAATTTCAATTATATTAAATAATGATTTTAAATATAACTATATTTATGCAAAGAAAAGGAATTACTAACTTACCATTACACACAGATCATACGCCTCCATGGTTGTGGAAACGTATGGTAAAATTGTCTGGAGCATTAACAGAGGTAATACTTGAAGAATATGGTCATGAAGAGTTTTTAAATAGAATATCGAATCCGTACTGGTTTCAAGGATTTTCATGTGTCATAGGTTTCGATTGGCATTCCTCTGGAACAACAACAACTACTTGTGGAGCATTACGTGCTAGTTTAAATCCTGAGGAACATGGAATAGCAGTATTAGGGGGAAAAGGAAAAAATTCACTAAAAACACCTAAACAAATAATGGAAGTTACAGATACCTTTAATATTTCAGAAAAAGATAAGGATAATCTTATTAAATCATCTAAATTGTCTGCGAAAATTGATAATTCATGTATTCAGGATAATTATACATTATATCAGCATAATTTTTTCTTAACAGAAAATGGTTCCTGGGCTGTAGTACAACAAGGAATGAATTTATCTAACAAATATGCGAGAAGATATCATTGGATGAACAGTAATCTGGATGATTTCTTAAAAGATCCACATACGGCAATTGAGTGTGATAAGAAGAATGATGAAACATTGAATATGGCTTCAAAGAATAGTGTGGAAGTTCAAAAAATTAGTGTGGATTTAATTAATGATAATCCTGAACATTTAAGAACATATTTCAGAAGAAAAGATCCGAAACAAACTTTATTGTCTGATTATTTTGATTTTAGCAGTGATGGATCTGATCCTACGGGTTTTTTAAAACAGAAATCATTTACTATGCCTAATCATCATGAAGTATTGGATATGGATTTGAGTGATCATGACTTTAAAGTTTTAAAAAATGCTTATGAATTACAACCTGGTGATTATAAAGAGTTAATTTCTTTAAAGGGTATTGGTCCTAAGAAGATTAGGGCACTTGCATTGATTAGTGATTTGGTTTATGGTAAGGAAGCTAGTTGGGAGGATCCTGTTAAATATAGTTTTGCTCATGGGGGTAAGGATGGTTTTCCTTATCCTGTGGATAAAGAGGTTTATGATTATTCTATTGAAACTATTAAAGATTCTTTAAAGCAGTCAAAACTGGATAGTAAGGAAAAATATGATGCTATTAAAAGATTAAATAAGTATATTCATTGAATGAAAAATATTTTATTTTTGTGTTGATAAATATATAATAAATAGAACTGGAGGTATTTTCATATGCAATCAACAATTGATGTTTTAAAAACAAGAAGGAGTGTTAAAAAATTTAATGATAAACAGGTTTCTAGGGAAGATTTAAACACTATTTTGGAAGCCGCTGTAAATGCACCTTCAGGTATGAATGCTCAATCTCCTAAAATTCTTGTATTACAAAGAAAGGATATTATTAAACGTTTTTCTGAATGGAATAAGTCTTTTTATCCTAAGGAAGTTTTAGATAATTTGCCTGAAGATTTTGATCCATTTTATAATGCTTCTACATTAATCATAGTTTTAGCAGATAAAAATATTCCTACTTATGTGGAAGATGCTTCATTGGTTATTGGTAATTTGTTAAATGCTGCTAGTAGTATTGGTTTAGGGTCTTGTTGGATTCATAGGGCTAGAGAAGAATTTGATTCTCTTCAAGGGAAGGAATTACTTAAGGTTTGGGATTTATCAGAAGATTATGTTGGTGTGGGACATGTTGTTTTAGGTTATCCTGCTGATGATTTTGTTGTTTCTGATAAAATTATTAAGGATGATTTTGTTGTTTTCCTTGATGATATTATTTAAACATTGACTTTATTTTCCAGCTTGTTGATTTTTCAACTTCTTCTTTAAATTTTTTTAATTCGTGATTTTCTTGTTTTAGTTCTTCTATTTCTCGTTTTAGTTTTCGATTTTCAAGGTCTAAATCCTCGTTTTCGAATATGCTTTGTCCTAATTCGGCGGATAATTGTTTGTAGTTTGATTTTTGTGCTTTTATTTCTTCTTCTAGTCGTTTTATTTCATTTGTTAATTTTTTTATTTCTTGGTCTTTGTCCATTTTTATCACTCTTGGTATTATCTTTGTTTTTTGATAATTAAATTTTTTTAAAACAATATAATTTTAGGTTAGCCTAAAAAATATATGGTTGTTATTACAAATATTGAAATAAACATTACATAACCTCAAAAAAGGACGAAAATCATGACAAAATTAATAGAATTCTCCAATGTATATAAGGAATATAAAACAGGAGAAAACACATTAAAAGTAGCAAACAACTTAAATTTCACAATAGATCAAGGAGAATTAGTAATAATATTAGGACCATCAGGTTCAGGAAAATCAACATTACTAAATTTACTGGGAGGATTAGATTCAGTCACAAAAGGAAAAATCACAGTAAACTCAAAAGAAATAACAAAACTAAAAGATGAAGAACTAACAAAATACAGAGCTCAAGAAATAGGATTCATATTCCAATTTTATAACTTAATACCAAATCTCACAGCACTAGAAAACGTAGAATTAATAAATGATATAACAAATGAACCAATAGATGGAATAAAATATTTAAAAAAAGTAAATTTGGAAAAACATGCAAATAATTTCCCATCAGAACTATCCGGAGGAGAACAACAAAGAGTTTCAATAGCCAGAGCAATATCTAAAAAACCATCAATGTTATTATGCGATGAACCAACAGGAGCATTAGACTCAAAAACAGGATATCATGTAATAAAAATATTAATGGATTTATGTAAAAATAACAAAACAACAGTAATCATAGTAACACACAACATTGAACTATCAAGATTAGCAAACAAGGTAATACACCTAAAAAATGGTCAAATCGAAAAAATAGATATCAATGAAAACCCAAAAAATATTGATGAAATAAACTGGTGATTCTAAATGTTATTTAGGAAAATGCTCAGGGATATGAATGAACATAAAATGCAGTTTCTAGCGATATTTCTAATGTCCTTCTTAACATTATGGATATTTACAGGAGTAGGTTCTGAAGTTGCCGGAATTCAGCAAACCTCTTCAGAATACTATAAAAACACAAACATGGCCGATGTATGGGTTTATTCAGAAAATATTAACAATGAAACAATAAACGAAATCTCACAAATAACTTCTACAAAAAATATGGAAAGACAATTAGTACTACGGACAACAGCCGATTTAAAAGATGATCCTACTGTAACAATACATTTTGTAGAAAATAACACATTATCAAAATATTATCCGATTGAGGGAGGTTCAATAGATCTCAATGATGAAAATGGTATATGGCTAGATAAACGATTTGCAGATGCCAAAAATTTGAAAATTGGGGACAAAATTAAATTAGAATTTGATGGAATCACTATAGAAAAAACAATTAGAGGTTTAGGATATTCTCCGGAATATGTTTATGCTCAAGGGGATAGTTTAATTCCAGATTTTAATATGAATGGTTTCGGATATCTTTCATATAAAGCATTTGACATTAAGGATATTCAATACAATGTGGTGTTAATTGATACGGAGGATAATTCTGATACATATCAAGAAAAGTTGGATGAAAAAATAAATTATGACTCTTATGTACCCTTCAAAGATCATGTTAGTGTAAGTCAGTTTCAAGCAGAAATAGACCAACATGCTATGATGGGATCAATGTTTCCAATAGTTTTTGTCATAGTTGCATTATTAACTTTGTTAACAACAATGACTAGGATAGTTAATCATCAAAGAACACAAATAGGAACATTAAAAGCATTAGGTTTCACGGATAAAAAAATAACATTACACTATATTTCATATGGATTTTATTTAACCTTGTCTGGTTGTGTATTGGGATTAATTATTGGACCATCAACTATGCCTTACCTATTTTTCCCTTCAATGAGTGCATTTTATACATTACCTGAATGGAAAGCAGGATGGGATATTTCATTCTTTATTGTGGCAATAGTCTTATTGATGTTATCAGTATTATTCACTTTTCTTGCAACAAAAAATATTTCAAAAGAGTCTCCATCACAGATACTTTTACCAAAAGCTCCTAAAATATCAAGAAGGGGGTTAATTGAAAAAACAATGATTTGGAACAAAATTGGTTTTAATGGAAGGTGGAATTATAGGGACATACAAAGAAACAAGATTCGATCATTAGTGACAGTAATAAGTATTATTGGATGTACTTTACTATTAATTTCTGCTTTTGGCATGAATGATGGTATGAATGATTTAAAAACATGGCAATATGGTGGTATAAATCATTATGAATCACAATTGGTATTTGAAGATAACATTACTCATGAACAAATAGATAATTTAACAAAGATATATGATGGTACACAGGTAATGAATCAAAAAATAGAAATTCGGGCAGAAAATATTAAAAAAACAACTAATTTAATGGTTTATAATGAAACTGGTTTGATAACACCAACTGATAAAAATATGCATGAAATTAAACTTCCTAAAGATGGGGTAAGTTTAACAGAAAAATCTGCTGAATTACTTGGGGTGAAAAAGGGTGATGTTATTGAATGGCATTTGTATGGTGAAGATGAGTGGATAAAATCTACTATTGATGAAGTATATGCTGATCCTGCTACACAGGGGATAACTTTATCTCCGGAAAAACTGGAACAAGTAGGCTATAATTTCACACCTAATTATATTGTAACTAAAGAGTCGGTCAATGGTCCTGTTGAGGGTATAAGTTCAATTAATTCTTTCACTGATTTGCAGAGTAGTTGGGATGAATTGATGGAATCAGCAAATTTACTGATTGGTATATTATTAATATTTGCATTTGCTTTGTCTCTTGTAATGTTGTATAGTTTGGGTATTTTGGCGTTCACTGAGGTTGAACGTGATTTGGCAACATTAAAAATAATTGGTTTTAAGACTAAATCTATTCGGAGATTATTGTTGGGTCAAAATTTGAGTTTATCAATAAGTGGATTTGT
>JAFRKG010000155.1 GCA_017431845.1 Methanosphaera sp.
AAAGTTACATTTTTAATGTTTACTCCATTAGATAATAGTTGAATAGTAACATTATTTGGACGTTTACCATCCTGGTTATTTGTATCGTTCCATTCTTTTTTAACTGAAATATTTGTTAGATATGGAATATGAGTATTTGTAACAATAAAATCATTATTTCTACCAGAATATGTTACTTTATATTCCTTATTATAATTTGAATTATTAAAAAGTTCAGTACCATTTTCATCTAGTTCCAATACTTCATAATGGTTTAGATTTCCATCACCATCATATTTTCGTAAACCCTCCCAAGTATATGTTAATGCCCTATCAGATAGTATTTTATGTCCAGAATCGGTAAGTGTTTGATTAAAAATATTCTTATAAGTATAATCACCTACTGGATTGTTATTTTTATATAATTGAACAGTTACATTGCCTGGTCTTAAACCATCTTGATCTTCACTGTCATTCCAGTTTTTTGTAACATTAACAGATATTAGTTCAGGTTCATAAGTGTTAACTATCTGAATATGTCTAGTTTTGAAAAAATAATACTCAAATTCGTCATAAGTATCATTTACTAAATACTTTACAGTGTAATCTCCAACTCTTCCACCATCCTCAATTGGAACTCCATTAGCAATTTCTTTAACCGAATAATTATATTCTTTTCCTTGATCATGATACCGGACGTAATATCGTTCATATCCTCCAGAATTACGGATTGTGAATTGCCCCATATTTTCAGGAATATCCCTGCCATAAACACGACCAGCATATTCTCCTAAATTAGTTCCATCAATTGGAATTCCATCAGCATATACTTGAACATCCACAGAGTTCGGCCTAACTCCTTCATGATTATTATCATCATCCCATATTTTCTCAAAGATAACACGTGTATCTATAGGATTATGACCATTTATTATAGCACAAATATCTGTTACATTAGCTGGATTTACAGAAAGGTCATAATATGTAGAAAAATTTCTATATTTCATTATATAGGAATCATTGAATTCTTGAAAATCTGTAACTGGGTCTATTTCAACTTCATAGCCTATATTCTCTTTTAAATCAATATCTTCCCAGATTTCATAAAATATTTCCTCACCACTACCATTTAACTGATATTTTGGTAAATTAAATAAAAGTATTTCAATATTATTTGATGATGCAATTCTTGAACCGAATGGATCATAAGGATTAGTAGTATCATTTACTAAAGTACTATAAAATTCATTAAATTCCGGATCACCATTAAAATACAGGTATTTAAAATCTCCTAAATCCGGAACAATATTAGTATCATTATAGATTGTGTATTTTAACATATCTCCAGTAACATTTAAATCAATTACTAATTCTCCATCTGCATGTAGATAAAAGTGTAACTCGTTTGGACGAATACCATCCCTATCATCTTCATCTTTCCAATTTTTAGCTATTAATAAGGTAATATTCTCCTGATAAGGTTTGATAACCATGTTAAAATCATACTCTGTATTATAATCTGTAAGACCTATAAGTCTTAAATCCGAATATGATACATTATAAATTCCATTAATCAGTCCACCGTCTTCAACTTCTGAATCATTTTCAGCATTAATAGCACGTATAATATATGTATATTCTTGTTCATGTTCATCAAATTTAGGCAAATTATCGAAGGTATATTCATACATATTCTCAAAAGATAAAGATGCATTTTCTATTCGAATACCATTCCTTAATAATGCTATATCAATATCATAAGGCCAACAGTCAACTTCAAATCTCTGATCAAAATAATTCTTAACTTTTATACTGACAGTTTCTTCAGGAACAGTTTTTAGATTAGTACTAACTTTTTTTGATATGTTAGCTGACTTCCTGTTTTCTTCCCGAACAACCGAATATGTCTCCAGATTATTATCCTGTTTTTCAGTGTTTGTTTCTGTTTGTTCATGATATACTTGTTTTTCTGTATTTGTAATTGTATTTGTGTTGTCTTGTGTATTTAGTGTATTGTTGTTGTCTGTTGCAAAGCTTGTTTGTATTCCGATTAGGAATATTAGTGTAATTAGTATTAAAATAATTTTTGCATTTCGTTTCATCTTTTCACCCCCTGTTCCAGTTACTAAAAATTATTTATCTTTATTTTGTGAAATAAATTAACGTATAACTTATTTCATAATAAATGTTAAGTATTTTGTAATATAAGTATTATGCTTAAAAAAAAACATTATAATAGATATTTTAAAAATTTGTATTAAGTATAGTGTTAAAAATTAATTTGAATTCCTGATTTTTTTGTATTTTATTCAATAACTATTTATATTAACATGTTGCATATTATATAAATGTGTATGGTTATGAAAGAATGAGAATTGAATAATTGTATCTATTGTTTAATTTTATCCCTGTGTAAATATGATAGAATTACTGTAGGGTGTTAATTAATCATGAACATGTTAATTTTGTTTTCTGTGTATTCCTACAGTAATATGATTTTTTTCTTAAAATTTATTAGTAAATTTATGAATATAACCTACAACTAATTCAATTTGAAAGAATCTTTGAAGATTTAACTCGCAAAACATGTTAAAAGTAAATTTAAATGATACATGCTTTAATATCAGGATTTCTACTTAAAAATTAAAAGATGGGACTCTTGTAATGTAATTTACTTAAATGGTAATAAATCCCTACACATATTAATAGCACACACTCCTTTTATACAAAAGTTTTTTATGAAAAGATTTATTAATGTAATATTATGTATAGTTTTATTATTTGTTTTTTTGTACTTGTGGCCTCCTACTTTATTTATGGTAAATTAATTGCAAAAATAGCTGGAGTAGATGAAAACAGAGAAACACCGGCATTTAGACTAGAAGATGGTGTGGATTACATGCCAATGTCTAAAATAAAGAATTTCTTAATACACTTCTTAAATATTGCAGGTTTAGGACCAATTTTTGGAGCAATACAAGGTGCACTTTTTGGTCCGGTAGCTTTTTTATGGATTGTACTGGGAACAATATTTATTGGAGGAGTTCATGACTTCTTCTCAGGATTTATGTCTCTGAGAAATGATGGATATACTATGCCAAACATCATATCAAAATACTTGGGACATAATATCCAGAAAGTTATGACTGTACTTATTGTAATTACGGGTGTTCTGGTAGCTGCTACATTTGCAAAAGGAGCGGCAGACCTTTTAAGTAGCTTAACAAATGTTTCAATAATTATATGGATTACAATAATATTTGTATACTTCCTAATAGCAACCGTATTTCCGATTGATAAGATCATGGGAAAGGCATATCCAATTTTTGGTGCTTTGCTTATAATTATGGTAGTGTTAATGACTGGTGCATTATTATTAAATCCTGCATATAGTATTCCTGAATTTACAACAAGTGGATTATATCTGACAGATAAAAGTATTTTCCCATACCTGTTTGTTACAATTGCATGTGGAGCAATTAGTGGATTTCATGCCTCACAGTCACCTATTGTAGCAAGATGTATGGAAAATGAGAAGGATGCAAGACCAGTATTTTATGGTGCAATGGTCCTGGAAGGACTTGTTGCTCTTTGTTGGGCAGCTATTGCTATGGCATTCTTTAATGGTCAGCCACAGCTTGCAGTAATATATGGTGCAACACCATCAGTAGCTGTTAATGAAATGGCCATGGCACTTGTTGGGCCTATAGGTTTAATATTAACAATTATTGGAGTTGTTGTTTGTCCTATTACAACGGGAGATACTTCCCTTAGAAGTTCAAGAATAACTATTGCTGATGAGCTAAATCTTAATCAGGAAAAATTATCATCCAGACTTAAACTAGCAATTCCATTGTTTATAGTAGCTTATGGATTAACATATGTTGATTTTAGTTTAATATGGAGATACTTTGCATGGTTCCAGTTAATAGTAGCAACAATTGTACTGTTTGCAGCAACAGTATATTTAATTAAGAAAGAAAAACCGTACATCCTCACACTGCTTCCGGCAGTTGTATGTACTTTAATTGCATTTGCTTATATTCTTCAAGCTCCTGAAGGTTTAAGTTTGCCTTCAATGACTGCGAATATTATTTCAGTTATTGCAACAGTAATTACAACAGTATTATTTATTAAAAAATACAAGTACTGAAAATTATTATATGAATGGATGAAATGATGGAAAAAGTTTTTTATCTGATTAAAATTAATGAAGCCATGTGTTCATTAAACTATTTCAAATCATAGATCCTATTACAATATTATGGACAGGATATGTAATATACTGAATATTAAATAACTTATTTTTCCCCCAGTTTTCCCCTTCTTTTTTTAAATCATAATTAGTATTTTAAGTAAATTAAGATTATTTTACTCGGGATTTATTTTATTATCTGATAAGGATACATTCGAACTATTTTTCCCCCTAATTGGAACCCAAAAAAAAATATATTATACAGCCAACAAAATGTGTATGAGAAAAATACGAGAATCACAAAAGAATAACTTCCCACATACTTAATATTTTACTAATATAAAGTCATTAATCAGCACAAAACTTGTATAAACTTATTTTCTTCTTAAAATTCTAAAAAAAATTTAAATAATATCTTCCAACATATAAAGTATCATATAAAAATTATAATTAATGGGAAAGAACCTGATATGAAAAAAATAAAAAAAATATCACTGTTTATCATAGTACTAATATTTTTGGTAGGAGTTGTCAACGCAACCGAAAACATACAAAAAGACCAAACAATTACTGATGAAACAGCCACAACTAATACAAACACAATATCACAACACAATAAAATAATAAATAATGAAAAAAACACGCTAATAAATAAAAATCCACAAAAAACAATAAACAAAACTACACACAACATAAAAAAGAAAACAAACACCAACCTCAAAAAAGAAAACATAATCGAAGTACACAACTACACAGAACTACAAACAGCAGTAAATAATGCAAGCAACACAGGAAATTCAAGAACTAACACAACCCTCCGACTACTAGGAGGATCATACAACAACACAGGAACTATCAGCTGGTGGACAAACAACAATACACTCACCATAGATGGAAATGGACAAACAATAAACGGACACCAACAACAAGTATTCCTTATAAGTGCCAACACCACCATGAATCTTAAAAACATCACAATAACAAACGCAACAGGAGAACAAGGAGGAGCAATAAATAATTTTGGTAATTTAAATATAACAGACAGCACATTCACAAACAACAATGCAAGCGAGGGAGGAGGAATTAGAAATGAAGGTATTCTAAATATAATAAACTCCATATTCACAAACAACACCGCAAAAACAGGAGGAGCAATCATCGATAAAACAGACGACAACTGGACCAACATAATATCATCATATTTCATAAACAACACAGCAAATCAAGGTGCAGCAATACAAGCACGCGGATGGGTAAATCTAACAAACAACACTTTCAAAGAAAATACTGCAACAAAAATTAAAGAAACAATAGAACTATTTGGTTATTGGAATGGAATCTTTAAGGACAATACCTATGAATCAACAGATGTTGCACTTAATGAAATAAAACTAACTATCCACAATAATCAAAGCAATCCCAAAAGTATAGACATAAACTACAGCATAAAACGTCACTGTCTAATATTGTCATGTTTTTAGATTAATTATGTTTTGTTGTTGATGCATTAGAGGTATGTTTTCAAGATTATGTTTGTGCAATACGTTTCGTCTTATCCATCTGATTCTTTGTAGTCTTAGCCATCTGGTTAGT
>JAFRKG010000008.1 GCA_017431845.1 Methanosphaera sp.
ATATATGTTTAATGTAGAAAGAACTGGTTCCGAAGTTCGTAAATTAAACTACAATGACACTAAATGTTTAGGTTGTGGAATTTGTACTGAAGTTTGTCCTACAACTTCACTAAGATTAGGACCTACAGTACCGATAGCACGTGGATTAATAGAAATGGACTTACTTTCTGTAAATGCGGATTCTTGCGTATTATGCGGATTATGTTCTGTTGCATGTCCATTTGATGCACTATCATTAACTATAGATGATACTCCCATTAAAGAGAGGGATAATTATCCAACATGGGACGTAGAATCAGAAGTTAATGAAAAAGATTGTCTTTACTGTGGAAGATGTCCTATTGCCTGTCCAAGAGATGCTATACTATTTGAAAGAAAACTTCCTAAAAGAGAAGAATTAGTTCGTGGAGAAATCAATATAGATGACGAAAAATGTATTTTCTGCGGTTTCTGTGCGGATTTATGTCCTCCTGGAGCTATTAAAATAAATAATGTTCCTGCATCTAGTGTAGAATTTGTAAATAATAGTATTGAAGTTGATGTTTCTCAATGTGTCTATTGTGGAATTTGTAAAAGAGTATGTCCTCAAGATGCAATTACTGAAATTTGTTCAACATGTATGTTACAAGATCAAATTGAAGTGCCTGAAATTACTGGAACTACAATCATTGTTGAAGATGATTGTGTCAACTGTTCATGGTGTGCCGAAATTTGTCCTGTTGATGTTATAAATATTACTAAACCATTTGATGGTAAATTAGAAGTTGTTGAAACGGGAGAAGCTATTTGTAAAGGCGATTCTTGTCATGCATGTCAAGATGTTTGCCCATGTAATGCAGTTGAAATAGTTGACGGTAAGGCTGAAACTAATTTGGACTTCTGTAATTTATGTGGTGCATGTATTAGCGCATGTCCTCAGCATATTAGGGAATTAACAAGAACTTCAATGAAATTAACTAATATTAATTCTGAATCTTGGAACGAATATTTAAACAAAATTTTAAATTAATTAGGAGAGAATCCACTCCCCCTATATTTTATTTATTAAAAAATCTCTTTCTTGTTTTATTAATCCATCAAAAGAATTTTGTGTAGTGTTTATAATATTTGTAATGTAGGATGCTACAAATAATACAATAACTAATAACCCGCCAATAATTAAGATTATTTCTGCACTACTTTGTCCTTTATCGTCTATTTTTCTAAACATGCGTTCTGTTATCCAATATTGTGTTTCTAACATCAATTATATCGTCTTTAGCTTTTAAACTTCTATCACTTGTTTCCATATATGATCGGTATATTGTTAATGCTAAAAGAGCAATTACAATAACTCCTCCAAATAATAATATGTATTCTGCTGCACCTTGTCCAGATTCTTCGTTGATAAATTTTTTTATAGAGTTCATTTGTCTCACCATGTAAATTATAGGATTTTTATAAATATTAATATTACTTAAAATTAAAAAAGTATTACATTTATTTGCTTTGTTTTTTTCAAAGCAATTTTTTTAGGATATTTGAATATTATATTCCTTTCCTAATATCTGATAAAATTTTTAAATTTCCTTTTATTTTTTCTTTACTTTTTGCAATTACATTTTTTTAGGACGTAACTTAGAGGTATTTTTGATTGTTCAACCATTAGGTTTATTAATAGTGTTATCAATAAATAATAGTATTA
>JAFRKG010000156.1 GCA_017431845.1 Methanosphaera sp.
AGAACTGTTACTATAAAGTAACAACACGAGCAACAACTATGGACAAAAACAACCTAACAGTAACATACGCTGGCAACACTAAGTACAATAAGGCACCTGCTCAGACAACATGCACTGTAGCTAAACAGGACATAGTTATAACATTCAATACTGTAAAATATAGTAATGGTAAAGTTACTATTAGTGGTACTTTCACTGATCGTAATAGACATGCTCTTATGAACAGTCTAGCAAGAATAACATTAAACGGTAAACAAGGAACAGCAAAAACAGATAAAACTGGAACATTCACCTATACTACCAAAGCAAACAAGGGTACTTATAAGGTAACTCTTGCTTATCCTGGTAATGCTCGTTATAATGCTTATAGTAAAACTAGTACTGTTAAAACAGCTTAAATAAGTAATATGATTGAAGTTAATAAGTATAACTTCAATTTCCACTTTCTATTTTTTTATGGGATTTGATTTTTGGGTATTTTCTTTTCTTTTTATAGTCTTTTATTTCTTGGGATTTTATTATAGTTTAAAATATTTTTTTTCTTGATAATTGTTTATAATATTTAATATGGTCCGAGTAGTATCCAATAAAAGGATTAAATGAAGTTAATTGTAATTATTTGTATTGTCATCATCATTAACACTATTTATTGTTAAAATCGGAGTCTAAAGAATTATATTTCAGTAATGTCTAGTTTGTTCGTAATGTATATGGCAAAAAATCAGCGAAAATATGCAGAACCATTATATTTAGTAATGCTTTCCATATTTTTCATCTACTTCTAATGGATTATGATAATAAATTTGAACCGTGTCTATTATGATTTCATAGAAATCATGCACATTTTTTGTATCAATTCTTGAGTTAAGAAGAGTAATTGTTTCAGATAACATGAAAATGGAGGGGGTATTTTTATCTTCTTTATCCACTTGTGGAAATAATTCTTTTGTTCGTTTATGCTTTTTGGTATCTTTTTCATTCATTAATGCAATATAATAAGTACTATCAATTATAAATCATGTTATATTTTTTTTCCTTCTGATATTTTCTTTTTTATGTTAACACTATCTTTTCCATCATCTTTAACTATGGCAATGATTTCAGATAGGGATCTTTTTTTCTAAATGAAACTTCAGCAATCTGTTTTTCCTTGTTGAGTTTCCATTGAATTATACAATCATTATCCACATTTAACGCTTTTTTAATAGCTTCTGGTACTACAGTCTGTGAACCACGATATAATTTTGTTTCGATCATTAATTATCCTCCTTATGTTTAATATATTATAGCAAGTGGGTATAGATATGTTGTTGATAAATATAATAATTATTGATAAATCAAGATTATCATATAGAAATGGTGTTTAGGTGCTTAAAATCTTTGGTCAATTGGAGATGGACACAGATAATTATAACACTACATACCATCAATAAGATTTATGTAAGAATTAGTATGTTTTTATATGTGGAATGTGATTCATCATTATAGGATAATGTTTTCTGAGGAGTTTTTTTCTCATCCTTTACTTATTAGTGTGATGATTTGTATATGAATGGTTTTCATGTGTAAGTATTGTTTATTTTGTTGAAATATGATTTTATGGTTGAATATGAATGTTTTATGAAAAATATTTTATTATTTTTTTTGTATGTGATTTTTTGTGGATTGTTTTTTCGTAATATTATAGTATAGCGAATGAAAAAAATTTAAATCAAAATTCAACAAAAATTCAATTGTATTACTTTTAATTTGTTTAATTAGGTATGTTATAATAAAAAATAAGGTTGTATTGGTGGTTAAATTAGAACAAATTATCTAGACTCCTAAATATTATATTAATAAAATTATATCAAAAGACCCTGAAACGGAATTGTTGTTGTTCTTTTTACACATAATAAAATAGATTTAACATTAATTTTGAGATAAAATACATTTGAGCGGTTATCTTGATAGAACATGCACGAATATTGTGATAGAAAGAGAAAATAATCTCTTTGAATTATCCAACCGAAAAATAGGTTTATTTAGAAAATAATTGTATAGATTATATTTTATTATGGTATGCCCATAAATTTTGAATCTCTTGGGTAGATTTTTGAGTAATACTCTGTAAATGATTTAGATTTAGGTAATGATTTTTTTCTTCCATTTTTTTGCATTTTAATCCAGATATCATTTAATTCTTTTTTTGTTTTAATCTTTTCATTATAAGCCATTGCCAGTATAAATGCTGTTGTAATTAAATTCAAGTTATATTCTTTCACATAATCATACACATCAGAAAGATTGTTGCTGGCAACACCACCATTATTCATATGGCTTAAGGTTATAACTGCAGCTTCACCATCCCCAATAATAGGTTTATTGTTTTTTAAATGGCTGTTCTTGATTCTATCATAAAACACATATTCTTCAGATTCTATACCAATCGCCCTAACTTCAACAAAACCTATTTTGATTAATTTATTGAAATTAGTTTTAATTATTTTTGGAGTACTGGGATTCATTATCTCATCCTTTACATTTAAAGGAACAATAACTTTAGAAAATAATTCCTGTAAGATATCGCATTGATTAATAATTAAAAAACAAACCAAACAATCACTATCATAAAAAAACAGTTCTATTCAAGAATATCTTCCTCCTCATTTAGGTTGTAAACTATATCCCCCCGATATACGTTTAGTAAAATTTCATCATATTTTCCACCAGTAATTCTATTTTCATTATAAGCTAATTCAGATAAGGGAATAATTTTTCCTAAGGAATAATATTCTGTGGTACTTTCATATAAACTTGTATCAAAACCTAACTTTCTTGCTTCTTTTTTAATATTATATTTATAATTCTTAAATTTAGAAGAAGTTATAATATTCTCACGTCTTAGTTTACATAACATTGCCAAATGACTAATCTGAAAATATTGTTCACATTCAATAACATCAGACATTTTCCAATGAATAATATTATTCTTTTTAATATATTCATCCAATGCACAAGTAGGTATTAATAGATAAGATGCAAATTTATCAGCAATTTTTTCGTTTTCATCATCAGAATTAATTTTAGATACAAAAGAATTTTTACTATTGTCAAAGTATAAATGGTATAATTCATGCGCTATAGTAAAATTTTGTCTTCCTTTTGAATGTTTAGAATTAAGACAAATAAGGTTATCTTTATCTGTTTTAGCACAACATCCACTTATTTCTTTAGCCATAGGAAACCAAACAATCGTTAAATTTTTCACATGTTTCATTGCCATTGTAATTATATCTAATGGACAATAATTATCAACACCCCACAATCGTCTTAATTCTTCTGCTTTAAGGTTTATTTCATAATTATTCATGATTTATATCCTCTTCGATTTCTCTTAAAAATTTTAAATATTTAATTATTTGGTTCATTTTTGATATTGCAAATAAATCTACTTTTTCATCAGATCTGAATGCTATTTTTGGTTTTTCATACTCATCAGATTTTCCTAAAATATAATCGGATGAACAATTATATAACAAACATATTTTATCTAAAATGACATAATTAATGTTCCTTTGACCTTTTTCCATTTTAGAAA
This sequence comes from Methanosphaera sp., assembly GCA_017431845.1. Classification (GTDB taxonomy): domain Archaea; phylum Methanobacteriota; class Methanobacteria; order Methanobacteriales; family Methanobacteriaceae; genus Methanosphaera. The sequence continues at coordinate 3,581 of JAFRKG010000156.1, forward strand.
AATAACTTTGATCTATTCCCAAATATTCAGCAACTTGTTTTTGAGTAAAATTGTTATCTTCCCTTAATTTTTTCAATTTTTCATATGAAATTTTCATATTATCATCCCATTGACCAACATTGTATTAATTAAATTTGTCCTAAAAATTATATAAAAGTAATTATATTTTAGGACATGTGTAATGTGGGTAAATGTAAGTTGTAGCATATATGTCTATATTTTTATAGTAGATTTTTCCAGATATTTTTATTACATTAACTCCTTCAATGAGTTTTTGAAGTAAGTTATTATGGAATTTATCGATTTTTTTTAGTAATTAATTAGCCCAACTAGATCCTATAATTTTATACTATGTTTAGTAATATATAACTTTTATTATAAATATTTTATTAAAATAGATAAAAATTAGTATATTATTTAATAATAATTATTTATTAAAGACTTTTGTATATTATTAATTCACAATATCAGAGTATAGCGAAGGAAAAAAGTATAAAAAAAAATTCGTAAAGTTTGAGTATAGTGAAGAAGAAAAATTTTAAAATAATAATATAGTAAAGAGATTAATCCCACTTTTTATAAATATGCTTCCGAAGACCAATATCAATTAGTTCTACAAATCCTGCATTATCTGAGATATAATAAATAACACGATAATCACCAATTCTAGTTTTTTTACATTTTGGACATTTTCGACTTCTAAAAGATTTTTCCGCACATAAATATGGATTTTCAGATAATTTTAATATTTTTTTCTCTATTCGTTCAATTAATTCCACATCATCAGAATGTTTATCAAAAAATTTTTCCACAGTCTTATCTATAAAAACTCTATAACTCATATTATCATTCGTATTTTTTTCTTAAAGCCTCAAGATCAACTTCGACAGTTCCTTCATAATTTCCATTCTCAAACTGTCTAATTCTTTCATTATAATATGCGGCCTGTTCATCTGTAAAATCATCCAAATATTCTTCTTCGTATGCTGATATTAGTCTTCCAATGATATCATTATATGTTTCAGATTTTAAACCTAAATGGGAAAGTTTAGTATGAATTTCTTCTGATACTCGTATTGTTTTCATAACCATTGAAAACCACTCCCGTATATTAATATTAATCGTTAAACATAGATATAATTATTATATTATTTATATTTAATCAAAATTTTATACTAGAAACATCAATCTCACTAGACACCAACATTGGTAGTAATGTGTCTCGGAGCTTTGTAAGTTTTAATATTTTTTATTAATTCTAAAATTAAATATGTTTATATTTATCTAATAATTCTAATTCTTAATATTTTTGATAAAAATATAGAACTCAGATAATTACTCCTATAGAAAAGTAGACCATTAAATATTAATAGATTATTATCTAAAAATTTACCGTTATTTTATAAGAGGGACCTAATTATTTAGTAATTCGTAGCAGATAAATTATCAATGTCTTCAGGATGATCATTTCTTTCATTAGTAACACTAATATCAACATTCATCCAAATATGTTCATAAACAATAGATTTAAATGTCACATTTTTTAATGATGGTATAATACCAACAAATTTATATATATTTTGACATTTATATTATTATATGAAAAGAAACACTAACCAGGACATTTATTTATATGAAAAAAGAATTATTTTTCAGGAAACTATTCGCGGATGGTCAATAATAATAATGCCAGATAATATTTTAATAGACAATTATGAACATGGTTTTCCACACATCCATCCAGATAGAGCTAAAATAAAGACTAAAACATTGTATGAAACATTATTTATTGTAAAATCCCATATTGAAAAATATAAGAAAATTGAATTGGAATTATTAAGGGAGGAATTATTGAAATGATGATTACATTAATCAAAAGACTGAAAGGTACGGATGTCATTAAAGATTTAACTCAAAAATATGGTTCTAAAAAGGAATTAGAACGTTTATTTAATCAAACAAATAATATGGAAATGTTAATTGACTTAGAAAATTGGAATTTTTTCTTAGAAAATCCTAATGAAACTATTGAAAAAGGAGAAGCTTTAGTAACTGATAAAATTAATTTATCCCAACTAGATTTCGAAGTTCTATCTGCAATTAAATACAATGAAATAACTTCCATTAGGGATTTAGCCGATAAAATGCATAAAGATGTTAAAACTATTCAACCCAAAGTTCATAAATTATATGAAAACGGTTTTATCCAATTAATCGATGGAAATAAAAATAGTAAAATTCCCATTTTAAATTATGATGAAATTAAATTAGAAATATGATATTTTTTTCATCAATCTTATTTTTAATTTTATCTTTTTGCAAATTTAGAGAACATATGGCATAAGATTAGATTATTTTTAAGGGGTTTGTCAATAAATCTAGGATTAACCGCAGTAGTGTCCCAGTGCGTTGGAGCGGATGATTTCGAGCAGGCAAAATACTACAACAAGAAATGCATGATGCTGGTTGTCATATCACACACCATCATAAATGCAGTGATTTTCGCCTTGCTCCCACATGTCCTTGCCATTTACAACCTATCCCCTGAAACTGCCGCCCTTGCAAGTCAAATGGTCATCTGGCAGGGAATTTTCGCCATCATAATCTGGCCGCTGGCATTCACATTGCCTGCAACATTCAGAGGAGCAGGGGATTCGAAAACCGTAATGTACATCAGTGCAATAGTGATGTTCACATGCAGGATAGGTTTGGCCTATATAATTGCCGATTGCATGGGAATTGAAGTGTTTGGAACTTGGATAGCCACATTCATCGACTGGTATGTGAGATCAGGATTGTTTGTTTACAGGTACTTCTCAAACAAATGGATGGAGTATCGGGTGATTTGACCCCAATTGACTTTAAGGCATGACGTCAAAGAATTGAGCAATTTCTTCTTGAAATCCATCCCCATTGAAAAAAAATAACCAAATCATGCCACACATTAATACAAACAATTATATATCTAAAAATAATATACCATTAACCATGAACTTTATAACAACATTTAAAGACATATTAGTTGAATCTTTAAAGGAACATAAGAATCTGATTATTATCCTGTATGCATTGCTCATAATTACTTTCATCATTGCATGGATATATGTTTCAGGCAGCACCGGTGAAATAATGCAAAACATACAAGGTGCCAAAACAACCTCCCCCTCACCTGTTAACACATTAGGCGACAATCCTTTGGATTTGTTCATCAATAATGCAGGCGGAGGAATCATAACCTATCTAGCTTCAATATTCTTTGGAATCTTTGCAGTTGCCACCATATTGTATAATGGTTTCAACCTAGGCGCATTGGGACCCGTATTGGGCACATACATGGCTCACGGAGGACTTCAATACATCATTTACCTGATTCCGCATGGAATATTTGAACTGACCGGAACTGTCATCCAGTCAACCGCAGGAATAGTATTGTTCCAGTTCGTCTGGAGATTCCTTAAAAACATTATCCGAGGAGACAATGGAACAAGGTTATCAGTCAATGAATCATTTGAAAAGAACAAGAAGGTGTTGATTCAAAGCCTGGTGCTTTTAATCTTTGCAACAATTCTGATGCTGATTGCAGCTCCAATCGAAGCATATTTCTCAGTGCCTTTTTCCAAATGGATACTTGGCGCATAGATTTTGGACCAATCACCCAAAATCTCTTGTTTTTGGATTTAAAGGACTTTGTCAATAATTTAGATTATTGATAGTTTTTCTTATTTTTATTATTATCATGGTAAAATTGTCTTTATTTTTGATTTAAAACTAGTAAATGGTTGTTTTTTGGGTAGGTTTTTCTTGTTCTTTTGAATGTGAAATCGTAATTTTTATTTAATTTGAATAGTAAAAATTAATTTGAACACAGGTTTTTCGTATTTTTATGTAATTTTATGAAAAACTTGTTGTTTTGGATACGGCGTACAGTCTATCTTTATGATGGATTATTGAGTTACTTATTGCATTCTTCGCTCAATATGCTGTGTCTTTCAGATTAATTAATCTTGTAAGGTTGTAAATGGTGTTTCTTAGTTGGATCTCGTTGTTTACTGCATTTTGAGTAGTACCGATTAATTTCAAAACTCCATTATCACCTTTCAAAAAGCCGTTAATGCCTTCACTTCTTGAAAAACGAACTTTATAATGAATTTTATATCTTTTATTCAAGAATTTTTCAGTCATTTCGTAAATAAGCTCTGAAATATGGATTACTAATCGTTGATGTTTGCAGTTTTCGACATATGGGGCATCCTTTGCAAGAATGGGTTTTAAAAATGTACTTTTTTGTCTTGCAAATGTCTGGAAGAGCATCTTCCTTATGAGGTTTCCAACGTTTAACCTTTTTTACCTCTACTAATCTCATAAAACGTCCAAAAGGACAGATATAACCATTTTTAACTCTTATGAAATCTTTTTTTGTTGACTTTTTTCTTTTTTCTTCATATCCATTTTCACGCCTTAAACTATTATTATGATCTTCAGATAATTTTTTAGGCATTACTAATGCATTTATTTTATTAATGAATAAATAATAGAGGTTTTCTGTGGAGAAATAACCTGAATCTGCGATTAAAATGTGTTCACGAATTCTTTTCCGTATTTCACTGTAATTTCCTCTTTCTCCAAATTCTCTTTGCATTTCAATAAAAAGGTCAATTGTTTCATAAATGTTTTTTAATACATCTTTTATTGTTTTCCAATCATTTGATTGGGTTAACAACATTCCAGTCAATATTATGTGGTTTTCTGTCATGATTTCCTGCAGATTAAAAGCGAAATCATAAATTCCTTTTTTTGTTTTCATCCAACAAGCCTCAGGAAATGAAATAGAAACACTTCCTATCTCTCTTTCATTTAAAATCTTAGTATAAATGTCTAATTTGCTGAATATGTTGGTATTGTAGAGATTAATTCTTTTTAAGATTGAATTAATTGTTTTACACATTTCTTCATCATTTTTATAAAATTCAAATTTCTCTTCTAATCCTTTTATTGTGCGATTAATGGATTTTGGTGTATTATTATGCAATAAATTCCATTTGTTCATTAGTTTTAGTTTTTCTACATCTTTTGGTGTGATTTTGTTGTTTCGGGATGCTCTGACGATTGCGTCAGTTCCATCAACAAATAATTTTACAAAATCTAAGAAGTGCAAATCGTTTAATAAAACTAATGTGGCGATGAAAAGTTTTTTTATTACTTTTAATCGCTTTTATTTAAAAAATTGGCGAATGAATTGCGTGATGGCTTTAATCCACAAGTAACGATTAGAATAAATTTGTTTTTCTTGCATTCTTCTTCCATTTTAGTATAATTGGCAATACCTATGCTAAAACAGTATAATACTACTATTAAAAGTAGTGTTCGAGGATATTCAGGACGTCCACGTTTGGATTCAAATTCTGAATCCAATTGTTGCATTAAATTTTGAACCATTTTACTGAATGCAAAATTAGCGATTGTTAACAACATTTTAGGACAATCCTCCTCCAGTTTAAGTTTATTTAAAATATTGCTATCTTTATACTCTTTCAATTCCATAACTGGCATTAAAAATCAAAGTATTATTCAGTTTAAAGAATTATTCAGAGGTTTTAATTTTCAATGAAAATTCCCAAAAAATCAATGGAAATTCAATGAAAATTAAATTAAACGCATAAATTTTATTTTAAAAATTTAATAAATAATTCTTATATAATAATATATAATTTAAAATATTTATAATTATTTATATTAAATTTAAAGTAATATTAAACTAAATAAAAGTAATTAAAATAATATGCATAAGTTGTTTTAAATTTAAAAGATTTTAATAGAAAAAAATTAATCTAATTTAAGAAGATTGAAAAGATCTTTTTCAGAATAAAAAAATCAAAAAATGCCAAAATAAAAATTTTTGAAAAAATTAAAAATGAGAATTTTAAAAGGAATAAAAAGAAAATAGAGGCTAATTTAATAGTCAAATAGAAAAAATAAGTAAAATTATCAAATTAAGGATTTATTGACAAACCCCTTAAAAAAAGGTTAATAATTTTAGAGTAATACGTTTTTCTATTTAAACTAATTTATAGCAAATCCGGAGAAAATGATAAATTATAATATTGGTAGAGGAATAGAGTTATTATTATAATGATTGATGGAATGGTGGGAATTATATGATTGATAGTAAGTATCAGTATTTGAAGACTATTACGAAGCAGTTATATAATATGCGGACGAAGGATATTGGTAAGGAAGTTGATGGTACTACGCCTCCTTCTGTTTTTATTGGAAGTTATAATTATCCTAAAGTGTTTGCTGGTCCTCTTCTTGCTCCTAGTTTTGATGATTCTGCCATCATGGACAGGCCGGAGGAATGGATTGCTAGTAATGCTTCACAACAGGATATTATTGGTTACCGTTTGAATCTTGTGCGTGGTAAGCAGACTATTGGTATCAGGGATTTGGAGAATAATTATATTGAGAAGTTGCAGGAGATTTCTATGGCTTCGAAGTCTATTGCCAGTGAAGCTGAGTTTAATAAGAAGCCTGTTGGTATGACGTTCAGTGCTGAGAATGCTCCTCATGGTCCTAGTGCTGAGTTGAAGAAGTTTGATATTGATAATGTCAGGTGGGATCATCAGTTAGAGAAAACTTATTATGATACTGATCTTAGGGCTGCTGATGCTGTGGAGATACTGCATGATAAGAATGTTCCTTTTTCTCAGATTCAGAAGGCTTTTAGTGTTGGTACTATGGGTGAGAAGAAGAACAGGAAGCTTGTTCCTACCAGGTGGAGTATTACTGCTGTGGATAGTACTATCGCGGATAGGCTTCTAGGTAATGTTCGTCATTATGATATTCTTGATATTTTCAGGGTTTATGAGTTTGAGAGTTTGAATAATTATTATGCTATTTTGGAGATGCCTACTCAGTGGCAGTATGAGTGGATGGAGGCTTTTCTTGATGTTAAGGGGAAGGGTACTATGATTTTCACTGATTGTGAGCATAATAAGGGTAAGAAGGAGTATAGTCGTGTTGGTGGTTGTTATTATACTGCTAAGATGGCTATTTTGGAACAATTGGAGGCTGATAAGTTGCAGGCTGGTTGTATTGTGTTCCGTGAGGCTAATGAGGATTATATTCCTCTGGGTGTGTTTAATGTGCGTGAGAACATTCGTCATGCTATGAAGGAGAAGCCTCGTGAGTTTGAAACCATGAAGCAGTCACTTGATTATATTGAGGGTAAGCTTAAGTTAAGTGTTGATGATTTTAGGCGTGCTAGTCAGTTGCTTGATGAGGTGTTGAAGGAGAGACAAACTACTCTTGATGCATATTTTTCCTAGGGAGTTGGTAGATTGTTGGAGTTTAAGAAGATTAGTTGTGATACGTTAGGTGTTATGAGGGATGCTTTGTGTTCTGGTGAAGATTATTATATGATTGCTAGGGAGAGGATTGGTGATTTGATTGCTTCGTCTGATGTTCATATCTTGAATAGTGCTAATAGTTGTCTTTTGTGTGTTGCAGAGGCCGTGGGTGGTCCTGTTCTTGTTTGTGATATGGGTGGTTGGAATGGTTTTATCAGGTCTTGTGAATTATTTGATAAAAAAGTAGAATATCTTGAAACTGATTATGGTCTGATAAATATTGAAGTACTAGGTAATTATCTTGAAGAACATGACATTAAATCATTGTATATTACAAGCCTTGCAGGTTATACTGCACAACAGCCACTGGAGAAGATACAGGAGTTATGTGATGTACATGATGTGGTGCTTATCATTGATGTTTCTGGGACACTTGGAGATGAGAAAAACCGTGAACTCGGAGACATACAAGTAGCATCCACTGGAAGCCCCAAAATAGTTAACATAGAAAACGGGGGATTCATATGCAACATGACAGATAAAATAGTGTTTAATAAACATTTGCTTAAAAGCCTGAAAGCAGATAATGTTACCTGTGCGGGAATAGCCAATGAAATAAGAAAAGCACCCGAAATACTTGAAAAAAGCATACAAGTCAACAGGCAAGTAAAAAAAACACTACTAGAAAATGAAATACCAGTCATACACCCAGAATACAATGGCTTAAATACTATAATTCCTGTAAGTAGTAAAAAACGGGCAAAAACATTGGCATATAATATGAGAAAACGGTTAAATATGGATGGAAATATTATAACAACCGGGCCCAACTATAATCGGATAAAAAAGGCAAGTATCAACATTGAAGTGAAAAATTTAAACATGGACACGGTCACAGCATCTGATATTGCCTGCCTGTGTGAGATTATCATTGATGAATTAAAAGAATAACCCCCCCTAAAACATTATTTAATTATTTTGTATCCTTTTCTTTTATTATCCCTTCTTCTTGAATCATACAATATTAATGAATGAACATTAGGATTTGATATTAGTACGTTCCAGACTTTATATGTTGTTTCTATGAAATCCTTGTTTAATTCCAGGTTATCACGTATTATTGGACATTCATATGGAAATTCATGTTCATCCAGTATGAGATGAAACTTTCCATCCCCTGTTATGTGTGGTACTAGGGGAAATGTTCTGCATTGGATTGGGCGCAGATTCCTATCACAGTGTGGTGGATTATTACATTCTACTATGAATACATCATCCTTCCATGAGCGAGGATAATCTAATTCTCTTGGATCTATATAGTATACTTCAAAGTATTCACTGTCATCATACATTAGTTCTTCACCTGGAAGCAGGTATAATACTAGATCTTTGTTGGGACAGTCATCTTCATCGTAGAGGCAACATACTTCCCCACATAACTTGCCACAATCATAGTCCAAGGGTGATACTTTATCAAGGACATCGTATAGTTTTTGTATGCTTTTTTTCATTTCTTCTGGTGTTATCTGCATTTTTTCCCTTCTTTGATTTTTTTCTTTGTTTTATTTTTCTGTAGATTATCAGTATTATATATGTCATATTTGGCAGTGTCAGAATGTGTGGGTATTTTAACACCATTTTCAGTAAAATCGCATCCCTCTCATCCCATCGCTTTAATTTTAAATTAAAACTTGATAAAAAATCCTTTTATAGTTTTATAACATTTTTTTCACATACTTTGGAGCAAGAACTTCAAATATTCTTTCTATGATATTGCATGTGCTTTCGATTTTTTGCATTTTCAAGGAAATACGTTAAGTTTTTAAAATACGATGCTAATTTTTCATTAATTATGTATTGAATAACTTCGGGAAAGTCATTTATTTTCTTTTTCAAGTTTTCTACGATTTTTGCTACTTCTGTTTGAGTTTCTACTCCATATATTTCATATAATTCTGGTAAAAACTTTTTATATTCTTTTATTTTTTCCTCGGGTAGATTGTTATCTTTAACATATTTTCTGATAATTTTATTGTTATTTTGTTTAAAATGGAATTTACAAAATTGATGTTTAAATCCTAAAGCATTGATGGGAGACATGTATTCAGGTTTTAAGTCTGTTGTAATGGCTTTTCGTTCTTGATTTGATGTGGCTTCTTTGAGAAATTTTAGTACTTCTTCTTCTGTTTCATGTTCAACAACTTTATAAGCTACAATAGTATCATGAGATACATCCACTAATGCTAATAAAACACGTATTTGTCACTGATTTCTTTTATTTTTATTCATAAGCATCAAATGCATAATATCCTGAATATTCTTTAATATTTGGATTAAAATGAATGTGATGATCTACTATAATGTCTTGAATTTCTTGATGGGATATCTTAATTTCATGTACTTTTGTAGATATTAAATACATTGATTTTTTCCAGTTCTTTTTCTCAGATTATTATGCTGAAATAGTTTATATGAAGATAAACAACCTGTATGTGCTGAATGTGGTTGTAAAATGGATAATAATGGTCACGGGTGTTTAAACTTAATAATTAGAATGTATTCGTAAAGAACAATATATTTGTTCTAAATGTGGTAAAACACGAGTAACTTCATTAGAACTTTTTATCAAGGAATAATCTAATTATTCATTGGACATATGTGAAAAATGTTTGAATTATGAATACATTAGTTATTTATCCTATGAAAATAAGGCTGAAATGATACGTTTTAAAAATAGTGTAGAAATGTCACGGCAAACAGCATACTATTTCGAATCAATATATGGTGACGATTTTTTAAACAGACAAGAAGAACAATTGGGCTATGTTTATTAAAAGAGAAGTATTTTGTGTACTCATGATATATTAAATTTAGATTTCATGCAAGTTAATAATTAGCAAGTTATAGATAGTCATCTTTTCCTTTTACTTTGTTAAATTGAAACTCTTTGATTTTAGATACTCCTTCATAGCAATCTTTATCAAATGTAATAAAATCTAAATGAATATTATTCCTTAAATTAAAGTCATGAGCATCAAGAACAATTTCATCATCAGGGGAATGAACATTCAAAGATTTTAATTTATTTTTCAATCAAGATATTTTTCAGTTCGTTTTTCTGTTAAAAAAGTATTTTTTTCCCATTCTTCTTTTCTGCAATAAAGTAAATGTTTCAAGTCTTTTAAACAATTGTTTATTGCTTGAACAAAAGAAGTGTATGTTGGAAATCTTTCATTAACATAATTATTCCAAAATTTGTCTAAAGAACTTAAAATTTGTTCACGTTTTTTACTTCTAGAATAATTTCTAAAAACGTATCTTTTTAATTCATTGAATGAATAATTATGGAAATTTTCAGGTTTTAAATAATTAACTAAGTCTTTATAAAACTTAACTAAAATTTTCCTTTTATTTTCAAATACTTGTTTACATTCATTTTTAACCATTTTTGACCAAAAAATACGTTCGTATTCTTTAAAAACAGACATTGATTTATTATTCAGAGGATCAATAGAAAACATATATGCAATAGAGACATTAGTGTCTACAAATGATTTCATAAACATATCTCCTGTTATTATTCTATTAATGAATTGGATATTTCTAACAATACTTCTTCATTGTAGTTTTCAGTAGGTTCATATATTTTAGTATAAAATAATTGTTCTGTATTAATTAATTCAGAAGAAAATTCTTCATATTTTTGTTTGTATTCTTCATCGGAAGCATCTTTTTTAAATTGAACAAGATTATAGAAAGACTTTAATAAACTTCTAATGATTGGAATTTGATTTAATAAGTTATTATCTAAAATATAGAATGCCATGTCTTTAATAGATGAGAAATCATAATATTCTTCTTCAAAAAAATTAAGTTGGGATAAAATATTTTCTGTGTTAACAAATGAATCTTTTATATTTTCAATTAACTCATCTAAGGAAGGTTTATTATCTTGTGCAATGATATTTTCAACATTTGAATAAATTATTTCTTTCAATTCTTTAATAGCATTAATAAATGAATCATAAATATTGCCTGATTTAGAAAGATAATGATTAGTTATTATATAAACATTTTCATTAGAATACATAAACTTCAACATCCTCATTTTAGTTAATTTTAAAATTATCAATAACTTTTTTTATTTTTTCAAAATTTTCATCAGATGTAACATCCACAATAGTGTTATGCAGTAATGTATCTTCAATAGTGCTATTAGATAATGAAATAATTTCTACTTTGGCATCATCATTTTTAGGATCTCTTATTTTATCTCTAACTGTAATTTGTAATGTAATCACATCAACATCTTTATCTTTAAACTCATTTCTAAGTTTATCAAGAAATTTTTCACTTATAAAATCATTAATATTTAATCCATAAGCTTTAGATTGAAGTGTACTCCATTTCATTTGCATTACCTCTTATTGAGAAAATTTATATTAACAGGTAGTTATGTAATTTAAATTATATAAATTATGGTGGTGGTGCAAGGGTGTTGTCAAGAGTGGTTATTTTCACACCATTTCAGTAAAATCGCATTCCTCTCATACCATCGCTTTAATTTTAAATTAAAACTTGATAAAAAATTCTTTTATAGTTTTATAACATTTTTTCACATGCTTTGGAGCAAAATCTTCAAATATTCGTGGTTGTTCAGAATCCGGTTGATACTTTTTTAAAACAACAATTTAAATATTCTTAAATTTAAATTAAATAATTATTTAGTTTTTATTTAATATATAAAAAAATGATAAACTTCTTTTTTCTAAAATTAATTAAAATACAAGCTTGATTAATTAAATTAATAGTTTTAAGATACTTTTAATTAAATAGGTTCTATAAATGTTTAATTGATGTAAAAAGAATGTTTTAACCTTAAATTTTAATAATCCAAGATATACCATCTTTATTATATAATATACTCCTGATTATTTTATTATTTCTTAAAATAAGCTCATAAAATAGTATATATAGGATGTGGAGTAATATATACTATCATGAAACCAAAAATCCACGTGTACCCTACAAAAACAACCAAACAACACCAGACGACTTCACAAAAGAACACCAAACAACACTACTTGCATTCAGTTAAAATCGAGTACCCTATTTAAAACAATAATAATATTACAGAAAGCACATTAAAATTTCATGAATCAAAATAATATACCTGTTCCATTTTATAGTTTGATAGAAATGTAATCCAATTTGGCTCATATAATATTAAGTAATCCAATTTGGCTCACATAATCCTTTCTTGGTCATATAATATTATGTAACCAAATTAGGCTCATATAATCCAAAAAAGAATATAATTTTATTGAATGAAAAAACATACAATATATAATAACAAGCGGAATGATTATAATGAAACATTTACCTTGGGGAACAAGACAAAAATTAACAGATGATGAATTTTACAACAGAAAAATCGAACTAAACACTATAAAAAGTCAATTATACTCAACAGAAGATGGAAACCCGCCCGAAATGATGTTAATAGGATTAAGAGGTGTATGAAAAACAGTTCTTCTGAATAAAATCAGAAAAGATTTAACACAAGAAGAATACCTAGTTATAATAATAGATTTTTCAACAGCCCCAGCATATCAAAGAGGAAACTTATCAATAAAAGGAATCATACAACATTACTATGATGAAATAGTTACTCAATCCACAGAAAATACTTACAAAATATCAGTACCCATAATAGAAAGTGAAGACGACCTAAATCATTTAACAAAATTCGTTCTAAACTTACCACAAAAAATATATGAAGACAATAAAGACAAAATCAAAGGAGTAATTATCATAATTGACGAATTCCAAATAGTTAAAGAAATAAAAGACTATTTAACATCATTTTTATGGATATTTAGAGGACATATACAAAACCATAATAATGTAGCTTACATTTTAAGTGCTTCCATGAGTTTAAATGATTCTTTAATCGAGAAAGTGGCAGGACAAAAAGGAGTATTTGGTGGAAGAATGCTCACACATTACCTATACCCTTTTAGTCAAGAAACAACAAGAAAATACCTTCAAGAAAAAGCACCCCAATACCAGTTTACAGAAGATTCATTCGAAAGATTCTACAAATGCACAAAAGGAATACCATCTTACATCAATACATTAGCAAACCATTTACCACAAAACATTACACTAACATCCGAAGACATAATAGACACATTCAACAACAACCTTTTTTCAATGATCAAACACATTATAAACACGTGGATAAACCTGTCAAACATGGAAAAAGACATAATAATTGAAATACTAGAACAACCATTACAAAGAAAAGAAATAGCAAAAAAACTGGAAGTTAAATCAGGAACATTAAGTAAATACTTTAAAAACCTAATACAATTAGAATTAATCTCAAACAATAATGGAATTTATTCCGTAAAAGAAGATCTGCTTAAAAGATGGTTAAAAATAGAATATGAAAATAATGAAGTATACCCATATCGATTCTAAAAATATAAGGAAATAGTGGAATTAACCACTAATTAATTTTTAAGAGCAAGTAATGCTATTTTCTCATTAATACTACATGTAATGTCCACATCACTGTTTATACCATATGTTTCACATATTTTTTCTGAGTTGTATTGTTCTAGAAGTTCATCATTTCTTGTTCCCAAGAGTTCTTCTGTTTTCTGTATTTGTTCACTTGTCGTGTCAATATAGACTACTGTAATGTTTCCTTGTTTTTGTATCCCGAGCATTTTAAGTGCTTGACTTATCTGTTTTTGAGCGGATAATCTGACACATATTTCCAGTCCCCTATCATTGGCAAAGTTTTGTTGTTCACTGAATGCCTTGTATGCTTGTGCTATTGCCTGGTTTAAGTGTTTCTGTCCACATATATTATCAGTATGGAGTAATTGTATTATTGAATCTTTTTGTGTTGCTGTTATTTTATCTATTTTTTTTAGTAGAGCTGGTATGTCTTCTACTGTTACGTTTTCATAGGTGTGTACTGTGATGTTATGTTCTTGTAGTAATTTTTTTTGTAAGTCTTGCATTCCATTTTACCTTCTTTTTTTGTCTGTTAGTATCTTGTTTACTCCTTTCAGGTATGCTTCTACACTTGCCATTATAATGTCGGGTTCTGTGCTCCTGGAGGTTATGATTTTGTCCTCGTGTTTAAGTTTTACCAGTACATCAATTAGTGCGTCTGTTCCACCTGTTATTGCATCTACATGGTATTCTTCGAGGGTTATGTCTGCTGTGTCTTCTATGCTTTTTCTTATGGCTTCTATTGCTGCATCTACTGGTCCTACTCCTACTCCTGCTTCTATTTTTTCTCTGTTGTTTATGTTTACTTTTACTGATGCTGTTGGTGTTACTTTGTTTCCTGATACTGTTGTGTATTCTTCGAGTACTAGTGAGTCTTCTGGGTTTATGCTTAGTATGTCATCTGTTATTGCCTGTAGGTCTACATCGGTTACTGTTTTTCCCATGTCTGATAGTTTTTTGACTCTTTCGAATATTCTGTTTAGTTCTTCGTCTGTTACTGTTGTTTGGGTTTCCTTGATTTTCTCGCTTATCACGTGTTTTCCAACGTGTTTTCCTAGGACGAATCTTCTCCTGTGTCCTACTACTTCTGGCTTGATTGGTTCGTATGTGTCTGAGTTTTTAAGTATTCCGTCGGCGTGTATTCCTGATTCGTGTGCGAATGCGTTTGCTCCGACTATTGCCTTGTTTGTTTGTAGTGTTACTCCTGATATTCTTTCTACTAGTTGTGATGTTTCATAGAATAGTTGTGTGTTGATGTGTGTTTTGGTGTTGTATAATGATTCTATTGCCATTATTAGTTCTTCACATGATGCGTTTCCTGCTCTTTCTCCTAGTCCGTTTATTGTTACGTGTGCTTGTGTTGCTCCGGCTCGTAGTGCTGCTAGTGTGTTTGCTACTGCTAGTCCGAAGTCGTTGTGGCAGTGTACGCTTAGTGGCATGTTTAGTGTTGCTAGTTGCTTGTAGAATTCGTATGATTTTTCGGGTGTTAGTAGTCCTATTGTGTCGCATGCACAGATTCTGTCTGCTCCTGCTGTTATGCATTTGTTGTATAATTGTTTCAGGTCGTCTGTGCTTGTTCTTGTTGCGTCCTCTGTTGATAGTTCAACGATTAGTCCGTGACTTTTTGCGTATTCTGTTGCGTTCACGGCCATTTCTTCTACTTGTTCCCTGGTTTTTCTTAGTTTTTGTTCTATGTGCAGGTCGCTTGAGGGTATTACTAGGTGTATGCTGTCTACGTCACAGTCTATTGCTGTGTCTATGTCTATTTTTACTGGTCTTGCGAAGCTGCATATTTCGGCGTTTAGGTTGTTTTCTGTGATTGTTTTTATGCTTTTTTGTTCGTCCTTGGATGTTATTGCTGATCCTGCTTCTATGACGTCTACTCCTAGTTCGTCAAGTTTTAGTGCTATTTTGAGTTTTTCGTCTGATGTTATTAGTACGCCGGGTGTTTGTTCTCCATCTCTTAGTGTGGTGTCTAATATTTTTAGTTTTTCAA
Organism: Methanosphaera sp.; assembly: GCA_017431845.1. GTDB lineage: Archaea > Methanobacteriota > Methanobacteria > Methanobacteriales > Methanobacteriaceae > Methanosphaera. Next base: position 19,454 of record JAFRKG010000156.1, read on the forward strand.
ACATTTCTTTTTCACCTATTTCTTGGTTAGTACGGTTATTATTCTTGTTAGGCTTTTATGCATCCTTATGGAGTGTTGTTCTTTTATGGTTAGGGGTGTGTTTTCCACTACTTCTTTCATGTTTATGTAGTGTGGGCTTGCCATGCATATGTATCCGTCTTGTTTAAGGTGTTTTTCTATTGCGTTTAATGCTTCTGTGTATAGTTTTTTGGTGTCTTCTCCGCCTAGTGTTGTTGATATTCCGTATGGTGGGTCCATTGCTACTGCATCTACTGTTTCTTCTATTTCTAGTTTTCTTACGTCTTCCCAGTATACTTTGTAGTTTTTGAATCCTTCGTGGGCGAGGTTTAGTTTTGTTCCTTCGTACATGCATCGTTCTAGGTCGGATGCTATTAGTGTTGTGTCTAGGTCTCCTGCTTCTATGAGTATTCCTCCTGTTCCACAGAATGGGTCGAGTACTGTGTCGCCTTTTCTTGTGTGTGCGAGGTTTACCATGCATAATGCTAGTTTTGGGCTCATTGATCCTGGGTGGAAGTATGGTCTTTTGTGTGGTTTGTTGTCGAAGAAGTGTTTCTTGTCTTGTTGTATTAGTAGTTCGGTTATTATTATTTTATTGTATCCTATTACTTTTTCTTCCTTGTATTGGTTGGTTTTTGTTTTTGGGTTTGTGTATACTAGTTTTATTGTGTGTACGGGGTTGTCGAGTGATACGGGCATTTGGCATTTGTCTTGTATGTATCCTCCTATGTTTCGTTCTATTTTGTCCTTGTCTACTTCCCCGTTTCCCATCCTTTTTACTCTTACTTTGAATGAGTCTTTAATTATCTGGTCCCAGGGGATGTTTTCTATTGTTTCAGTTAGTTTTTCTGGTGTTGTTTTGTCTATTGTGGTTAGTATTTCGTGTGTGTATCCTAGGTGTGCTCCTAGTTCTGTTATTTTTTGTTTGTCTGCATCTACTTCTAGTTCTATTACTCCTGGGTATTCGTTTTGTATTTCATATGGTATTTCTAGTGTTTCTAGTCTGGCTAGTAGTTCTGCTCGGGGTAGTGTTTCGTTTTCTTGGGATAATATTACCGTGATTTCCATATGTTTTTAAGCCTCCTTACTCCTATTTTTGGTACTAATTTAAATATTACTCCTCTTTTTACTAATTCTTTTAGTAATGGTGTTTGGTTGTCCATGTCTCCATGTTCTGATATTATTTGGTCCACGTTGTGTTTTTTTAGTTGTTGGAACATGTAGTTGAAGTCGTCTTCTGTCATTTCCTTGATTATGTTTTGTACGTTTTGTTGTGCTTTGAATTCTGCGTTGTATCGTTTATGGTATTCTTTTTCATAATTTTCAATGTATTTGTTGTTTTCTTCTTCGAGCATTTTGTTGGTGTTTTTGCTGGCTATTTCTGCACAGTTGAATCCTGAGATTAGTCCGCCCCCTGTTGTTGGCTTAACTTGTCCTGCTGCGTCGCCTAGTAGTATTGTGTTGTTTTGTGTTATTTTCTTGTTTGGGTTGAATCGTGGTATCATTCCATTGTGTTTTTCTATTATTTCATCTGTTGCTTTTAGTTTGTTTTTTAGTAATTGTTCTGCTTCGTTGTATGATCCGTCCGTGAATAGTCCTACTCTTTTTGTGTATGGTGAGGTTGGTATTTCCCATAGGAATCCTGGTAGTAATGCTTGTTTTATGCTTAGATTCACGTAGCATGTGTCCTGTTTTTCTGTTTTTACTGTGTATTGTAGTCCAAGGAATTGTTCTTCTTTGATGTTTGGGTTCATTTTCTTGGATGTTTGTGATGTTGGCCCATTTGATACTGCTATTAGTCTTGATGTGTATTTTTGTTGTTGTGTTTTTATTGTTGTGTTTTCTATGTCAACGTCTATTACTCTTTCTCCGAGGTGTGGTGTTACTCCCTCTCCTATGGCTCTTTCGAAGAGGTATTTGTCATACATTACCCTGTCTAGTACGTAGGCTACTGTTTTGTCTTTTTCTACGGTGATTTGTGTGTTGTCTGGTGAGTATAGGTTTGCTCCTTTTATCTTGTTGTCTATGTATTCTTCGGGTAGGTTTTTTGTTTCGCAGATGTTTGTTGATACTAGGCCTGCACATTGTAATGGTTGTCCTATCCTGTTTTTCATATCAAATAGTGCTACATCATAGCCCTTTTTTGCCATTTTGTAGGCGTATGTTGAACCTATGGGTCCGGCTCCAACTACAATTATATCGTAATCTGTCATTTAAATCCCACTATTTTTTATGTCTTCTGAACATTTCGTCGTGTTTTCTAAATACTTCTTCCTTGTTTATTTTTTGTGTTGAATATTTTTCCCTGTTTTCATACATTTGTTTTCTTGTTTGTTTGTCTGGTATGATTACTTCGTCGTCTTCGTCATGTTTTAGGTAATGATGCTTTTCCTTGTTGTCATGGTCTGGTTGTATGTATTGGTAGTTTTCTTGTGTGTTTTGGTTGTTGTAGTTGTTTTGTGGATTTTGTTGTTGGTTATTGTATTGTGGATTTTGTTGCTGGTTTGGGTATGGACCAGGCATTTGCTGGTTATTGTATGGCATGTTTGCTTGCTGATTTGGGTATGGGTTATTGTAGTATGTTTGATTGTTTGGGTAAACGTTTTGATTAGTAAAAGAATTCTTATTCACGTTTGTTACTATTATTTCTTCAACCTTTTTAGGTGCAGGTATGTCGTCAAGAATTGTATCAGACATTTCATTTGCACCGTATATTATGATATCGCCCACATTTATTATTCTTTCCAGAATGGATTGTCTTATTTCAATGTCCTGTATTTTGTTATAGGATATGATTAGTTTTTCTTTATGAATAAATCCTCTTTCAATTATTATCCGTGCATCCGTTAAAATATAGTTGGTATAATTCCAGTCAAGAACATCCAATGCCAATTTGATAATAACTACTACTATTAACAGTATGAGAATTAATTCTGCATAAAACATTGCATTATCTATAGATATGCGAAATGTGTTAATTAATTGATTGTTTATTGAGTAGACAAGTGTCATTATAGGTGCAAACATTAAAACCAATAATAGTAACACTACTATTTTTAATATGAAGTTTTCAGAGTATAACCAGAAATTTGGTTTGGTGTCAAGTAACACTTTTTCTGATGATATTCCCTGAAAATCGTCCCGATTAATGTTAATTTTATGCGTATTCTGGTTTGGTTTAGGCATCATAACATAATATCTCCTACTAATCTAAATATGTTAAATATATTTGTAACTTATAAATAATATAATTATATTTAATAGAACTATTATACGGGAAAATAGGAGGGTGAGGAACATATGAGAAATAAGATATATCAAAAAGAAATAAGCATTGGCTCAACACACATCATGCTAAAAACGGACACACAACACGATATCGAAAACATAATACTGCAACAAAGACAAATAATACAGGACACAATAAACAAAAACCCCAAATTCAAGGGATACAAGCCAACAGAAATAATTAAAAACCACAGAATACTGGAATTAATGACCCGTGCAGGCCAAATAGCAGAAACAGGACCAATGGCCGCAGTAGCAGGGAGCATCAGCCAAGTATGTCTGGAAGAATTAATGAAACATGACACCAAATTCACAATAATAGAAAATGGTGGAGACATAGCATTAAAAACAGACAAGAAAATAACATTAGGAGTCTACGCAGGAGAAAGCATATTCACAAACAACATAGGATTAAAACTAGGAAAATATAAACAAGGATATGGCATATGCACCTCTTCAGGGACAGTAGGACCATCAGAAAGTTTCGGAAAAACAGATGCCACGATAGTATTCAGCAAAAATGCAAGCATATCAGACAGCCTGGCAACACAAATAGCAAATTATGGACAAGGAGAAACTGACGAAGAAATAGTGGAAAACTCACTGGAAAAGGCAGAACAATATGAAGAATATTATGATGGAGTTATTGTCATAAAAGGAGAATACCTTGCAAAAATTGGTAAAATTCCACAAATAGTCAACATAGAATAAAAAGGATAACATTCAACATTATACTTACAATTCAACAATCGGCATTAAAAGATATATATTTAAAAAACATATTATTACATAACAAAAGAAAAAACAAGTGAAGAAAGGTGAAAAAAGATGGAAGAAAAATTTTGTCAATCATGTGCTATGCCATTAACGGATGATATTCGTGGCACTAACAAAGATGGAAGCATTAGCGAAGATTACTGTAAATTCTGTTACAAAAATGGTGAATTCCAGGAAGATTTCACCATGGAGGAAATGATAGAATTCTGCATCCCATTAACTGTGGCAAACTCTGACATGGACGAACAATCCGTGACAATAATGCTAAACAAGGTAATGCCACAACTAAAAAGATGGAAAAAAGAGTAACTTCCCTTTAATTTTATTTTTACTATACTATTTTTAAAACATGACCCCTGGTTCTTACTTAAAGAATGAGCCAATAATCATTATTATAACTATTATAATCGCCGAGACTATTATACTATTTAATGTTCTCTTATCCATAACACATCACTTATAAGTTTTCAAGACATACTTCCTGGAGCACCTGTGCATCAGGATTGTTAGGATACATTACAAGCACCTTCGTGAAGCATTCTATTGCACTTTCAAAATCATCCAACTCCATATATGCAACTCCCTTGTTATTAAGTATTATTGGATTGGAATCATCAATCTTCAATGCATTATCATAACATTCTATTGCTTCAGCATAACGTTCCAAGCCAAGCAGAGTATTTGCCTTACTGGCCCAAGTATTAGAATCCTTTTTATCATCCAAACACAACTCTAATGATTTATCATATGATTTAAGTGCTTCTTCACTTTTGCCCAACATGTTAAGAATTGTTCCACGTTCATTCCAAACATCAGGATCAGTATCATCAATCTTCAACACATAATCAAAGAATTTAAGCGCTTTTTCAAAGTCGTTAAGCATCTCGTAGATAAGTCCACGCCAATAAAGTATTGTAGTATTCCTTGAATTAATTTTAAGAGCTTCAGTACTCATCTTAAGTGCCTTTTCTGGGTCTCCCTTGTTAAGATAAGCTATTGCCATGTTATTATACAAGTATTCATTATCCGGTTCTATCTTTATAGCCTTCCTATAATTCTTTATAGCGTCCCCGAATTGGCCAAGACGTGTTAGATTATCACCTATCCTGTTTAACAGGTGAGAATCCTCTTGATCATATTCAAGTGCTGCCTGATAACATAGGGAGGACTGTTCATATTCTCCCATCTCAAAGAGAACATCAGCCTTCTTAATAATAGTGTTCTTCTGATTTATCGCAGAGCCTTCCCACTGTGTTACATGTAACTTACGAAATTCAAATACCTGGAACTCATCATTAGGCGTGGTGTTGTTAGGATATGTTTTCCTAAGATCCTTCTCCAATTCCCTTGAATTCTTATATCCCAGTTTTGCAGGTAATCCAGGGTCATGTATTATTTCATCAAATGTTAGTATGTCCACGTGTGTTACTTCGGCTTCGAATAGTTTTTCCCGCTCCTTCGATAAGATATTCCAGTAACAATATAATCTATCACCAACATATAATGGTTGTTTCCATAACCTTCTTATAGTAATATTTCTCTTTCCAGAGATTAAGTCAATATCTTTATTTCTTAACAGTAAGATTGGCATGTTAATTATCCCTTTATTAATTGGTTACCAAATTGTCTTGATTTTAGACGTATTTCTGGTATGTTTGTTTCAAGTTTTTCTAATATTTCCCTTAAAAATTCAGGGTTTGGTTCTTCATAATTTGATAGATTAGCATCTAATGTAACTCTATTACGAAACTGTTGCAAGGTGTACCTGTCACAGTCCAAATTCGCTGTTAGTTCCTGTATATCAGATGGTTCTAATAATTGTGGAACATAAGTTGTTCTGCATTCCAGGAAGACATTATTGTCATTGATTATGTTAATTGTTTTTCTTATTAATTCTTCCGTATCCTTTGGGTATACGTCTGTGATTTTATAATACTTGTCCAGTGGAGCTTTAATATCCATTGCAACATAATCCAAATCTTTTATTATTTCCCTTGTCTCGTCGGGGTGCAAACCGTTAGTGTCCAGTTTCACGAGCAAGTCAGAATCCTTTGCCTGTTTTATGAAGTTTTTTATATCTTCAACATGCAGTAATGGTTCGCCACCACTTAAGACGATTGCATCTATGAAATCCATATTACTTTCAACTTCAGCCTCTATCTCCTCAATATCCCACCGGGTTAATTGCTGATTTTTCAGTAGCTGAGGATTATGACAATACTTACAGCGGAGGTCACACCCTGGAGTAAACAGGACCAGGGCCATTTTACCAGGATAATCCAATGAAGAATAAGTAGGCTGTATATTCATATAATCACATAGACTTAATTTATATTTATTGATGAAATAATATTTGTAATCTGATATACAAATAATTTATAATCATAACATTTAATTAAATATTAATAACCCCCTACAAATTACAATAAATAACCAAATACCAAACAAGTTTATTTGATATATTACACAAAACATAAAACAACAACCCGAAAACAAAGAAGGGAACCAACATGAATGCTCCACAAAAAATAATAGAACTAGTAGAAGATTTTAAACAAAACAAACACGAATACACCAACCCAGACATATTTGATGAAGAAAACACAAAAGTAAAATTTCTAAACCCATTCTTTGAAGAACTAGGATGGAATGTGAGAAACGAAGGCCTAAGTGCAAGATTCAGAGAAGTAGTATTCGAAGACAGCATAAAAGTAGGAAAAAAGACAAAAGCACCCGATTATTCATTCCGTCTAGGTGGAGAAAGAATATTCTTTGTAGAAGCAAAAAAACCAAGCAGAGACATAGCAAATGACAAAGAACATGCATTCCAAGTACGAAGATATGGATGGAGTGCAAAACTACCATTATGCATACTAACAGACTTTGAAGAACTAGCAATATACGATACAACAATAAAACCCGACAAAAACCAAAACGCCAGCATAGGAAGAATAAAATACTACAAATACACAGAATACATAGACAAATGGGATGAAATATACAACATATTCAGCAAAGAAGCAGTACTAAGCGGAAAATTTGACAACTACGCCAACAATGTAAAACATGACAAAAAAGGAACAACAGAAATAGACGACGAATTCCTAAAAGAAATCGAAGAATGGAGATTACTACTGGCAAGAAACATAGCACTAAGAAACCCAGAACTATCAATAGAAGAACTTAACCTTGCAGTACAACTAACAATAGACAGAATAATATTCCTCAGAATAGCAGAAGACAGAGGAATCGAACGATACGGACAACTAGAAAAACTACAAACAAAAGAAAACATATACCAAGAATTTGCAAAAATATGCAAAAAAGCAGATGAAAAATATAACAGTGGACTATTCCACTTCAACCCATACGACAAAGAAGACTTCACCACAGACACATACACACTAAAATTGAACATAGATAACACAGTATTCAAGGAAATATTCAAAAACCTATACTACCCCAACAGCCCATACGAATTCAGCCTCATAAGCACAGAAATACTAGGAAAAATATACGAACAATTCCTCGGAAAAGTAATAAGACTAACACCAGGACACCAAGCCAAAGTAGAAGACAAACCCGAAGTAAAAAAAGCAGGAGGAGTATACTACACACCACAATACATAGTAGACTACATAGTAGAAAACACATTAGGAAAAAAAATCAAAAACAAAACACCAAAACAGATAAGCAAAATACGAGTAATAGACCCAGCATGTGGAAGTGGAAGCTTCCTAATAAGAGCATACCAATACCTACTAGACTACCACATAGATTACTACAGTAAACTAGAAAAACCACCAAAAGACGTGATATATACAGGAAAAGATGGCCTCACAAGACTAACAATACAAGAAAAGAAAAGAATACTTAAAAACAACATCTACGGAGTAGACCTAGACACACTAGCAGTAGAAGTAACAAAACTATCACTACTATTAAAAGTATTAGAAGACCAAAACAAAGACCAACTAGAACAACAAACAAAACTATTCCACGAAAGAGCTCTACCTAACTTAAGTTCAAACATAAAAAATGGAAACAGTTTAATTAATAATGATATACTTGAACAGCAAGAACTAACAATAGAAGAAATAAAAGAAATCAAACCATTCAACTATGAAGAAGAATACGCAGAAATATTCGAACAAGGAGGATTCGACGTAGTAATAGGAAACCCACCTTACGTAAGACAAGAATCCATAAAAGAACAAAAACCATATTATAAGGAACATTACGAAACGTATGTAGGTACTGCAGATTTATATGTATATTTCTTTGAAAAAGAAATTAATATTCTCAAAGAAAAAGGTGAAATAGGATTAATCTGTTCAAATAAATACTCTAAAGCAAAATATGGGAAAAAATTACGAACGTTACTTACTTCTTATAATATAGAGAAATATGTTGATTACTCTAAGGATAATGTATTCAAAGGAGCAGCAGTATTACCTTCTGTAATAATACTTAACAAATCATTCAATGAAAACAATACCATTGAAGTAGATAAATCTTTTACGATGAAACAAAAAGATTTGGATAATAATTCATGGTCTTTCGATTCACCAGAAGTTATTAAATTAAAACAGAAAATACATGAAAAAGGAACACCTATAAAAAACATAAAAAGCATACGAATTAATAGAGGCATCTTAACAGGTTATAATAAAGCATTTGTCATAAATGAAAAAACAAAAAACGAATTAATACAAAAAGATCCTAAAAATAAAGAAATAATAAAACCACTACTTCGTGGAAAAGATGTTCAAAATGGAGAAATAACATTTGGAAATCAGTATTTAATTTCTACTAAAAATGGGATTAATGTTAAAAAAGAGTACCCCATAATATTTGAACATTTGAATCAGTTTAGTCTTAATTTAAAGAAAAGATCAGATCAGGGAGAACATTGGACAAATTTAAGGTCGTGTTCTTATTATGATGATTTTGATAAAGAAAAATTAATCTATCCAAATATAGCACCTAAACTTAATCCAGTTTATGATAATGAGAAATATTATACCAATCAAAAATGTTTCATATTAACATCAGATAAAATAAATTTAAAATATTTAAAAGCGGTTTTATCATCAAATTTGATTAATTTTATATTTATGTCCATAGGTAGTCCTTTACTTGGTGACCGATTTGATGTGAACAAAGCCTTTGTTGAACAATTACCAGTATATATTCCTAAAAATAATGAAGATAATGAATTAATAGAATTAATAGATAAATTAATTTCACTCAAACATAATCTTTCAACTTCAAACACACCAAATGAACGTAAAATATTACAAAAACAGATAGATATTACAGATAAAAAGATTAATGAAATAGTTTATGAGTTGTATGATTTAACTGATGATGAAATAGAAATTATTGAAGAAAACATTTAATCAATATTTATTATTCACCACAACATTTTTTATAATCCACATGATTAAGAGGTTAAAAGGATGATAGAAACCAGAATATACGATGATAAAACATTAATCCCCCGAAAATACTTGAAAAAATACGATTTAAATGAAGAAGATTTTGTTATATGGGATGAAAATGATGATGGTGAAATTATTATAAAATTCAGGAAAAAATAATTGAATCAAAAGTTATTGTAAAATACAATAACTATCATATGTATTGTAAAATACAATATCTATCCTATGTATTGTAGAAATCAATACTTTTTATATGAATATAATTATTCTCCCGTTTTTGTAGGAAAAAAATAAATATTGTCTTTTTAATACCTTAGAATATAATCAAAAAAATAAATAAAATTAAAATA
>JAFRKG010000157.1 GCA_017431845.1 Methanosphaera sp.
AATGGTATTTTCTCCATTTTTGAGATATATTATGTCTGTGTAGTTGTTTATTTGGAGTATCGCTTCTCCTGCTACTTCTCCTTTTGGTGATAGTGTTATGTTTAGTATTTCTGTTTCGCCTGCGTTGATGTCTGTTGCATTAATTGTTAGGTTTGTTTGGAATTTATTTACTTTGAATATGGCGTTTGCGCTTGATGATTCGTAGTATCTATTTTCCCATAGTTCTAGGGTTAGGTTGTATTGGCCTGCTGCATAGTTTTTTAGTTTTAGTTCTGTTCCGTTTCTTACATATACTGTTTTTCTTGTTGTTTGGTTGTTTTCGTCAGTAATGTAGAGGTATGCTTGTGTTGAGACTTTTTCTGGTGATAATGTGACTTTTAATAGTCCAATTTCTCCGTAGTTGATTTCGTTTATTGTGATGTTCATTTTTGTTGGTTGTTTGTGGACTGTGTAATTGTGGTGGTAGTATGATTTAAAGTAGTCTTCGTCTCCTTCATATTTGATTATTAGGTCGTATGTTTTTGGTATTAGTTCTGGTATTGTTATTTCGGCTTTTGTATCTTTGATATTTGTGGTGTATTTCTTTTCATCTATTATTACTGAGACTTTTCCAGTTGGTTGGTGTGTTAAGTTTCCGGTTATGGTCATGTAGAATGTTGCATTATCTGGGTAGGTTATTTCTTCTGCTTTTACATTCATTTGTGAGTAATTTTTACCTATGTCTACTGTGATTTGTTGGATGCAGTATCCTATTCTTGCGGTGATTTCGTATGATCCTTTGGTGTTTGTTTTGTTGAATTCTATTGTTGCTTTTCCGTTTATCATTGGGGTGTATATTGTTTGTTTTTCATTGTTTCCGGTAATTGTGTATTCTACTGTTATGTTTGGGAGTAATTCGTAGTGTTCGTAGTATTTTCCGTTGTCTAGTTTTAGTGTTGTTGTGATATTTGTTTTTTCTCCGATTTGGAGTGGTATGTATTCTTCTTCAAAATCAAATATGAAGTAATGTCCTACATTAGCTGTTGAGAAATTGTTGCATGGATCTTTGTTCGTATCAAAATAGTTGTTGCTGATTTCTGTTTTTCCTTCCTCATTCATTATGAATATGATGATATTTCTTGTTTCTTCTCCCCACCTATTTATTTTTGTTGTTGTGTTTGTGTTTATGAATAAGTTATGGGTTATTTTTATTTCTCCATTGTTGTAGATACCATAGGTTCCTGATCCGCTATCTGCAACATAATTTTTAAAGTCGAGGATATTTCTTTCAATCAACATAGTTCCTTCGTTTGCTATTGTTCCGAAATATGATCTAGGATAACTTCCTCCTAATCCAATACTTGTGTCTATAAAGGAAGAATTGTATATTATTGCATTTCCATCTTCTTTATTATTTATTATTCCGAATGAACTAGAACATTTCTCGAAAAGTATTGAATTAATGTTTAAAGTTCCTTCGTTTAATATAGCTCCTCCTTCATTGGAATTACTATTGCTTATTGATGATTGGGAAATGTTTAACTCACCTTTGTTGTATATTGATCCTCCTATTGCTCGATCAGCAGATGTTTTGTTAATTCTTGTATTTTCTATATTTAACTTACCAGAATTGTAAATTACTCCTCCATAGATGTTATAGGTATAAGATACACTAAGGGAAGTATTGTTAAAGTAAGAATTGTTAATGCTCATTTCGCCTTCGTTTACTATTGCTCCTCCAATTTCATTTGTTTTTATATTATTTGTGATTATTTTATTGAGTGTTGCATTGCCTGAATTATATATCGCTCCAGCAGATGTGGCACTTAATCCTTTAAATGAACTTTCTTCAATATGCAATGTTCCTTCATTGTTAATTGCACTGGCTTTTGTTAAAAAGCTTGTTGCTGGTACACCATGTACTCCGTATGCTTCATATGGATTATAAATATAAAATAATATGTAGTTTGAAGCTGAAAGAGGTGAACCTATTCCTTTTTTTCCGACCCATGTAATGTTTTCAATATGGCAATTTAAGATATTCATTTCACCTAAATTATCTATTAATCCTGTAAGGGTAGTGGGATCAAAGGTTTTGATGTATGATGAAATCAATTCAGTGTTGTTGAGTTTTTTAGGATAAGATGTTGTTTTCAGTATAGGTAATTCAATATTTGTATTTGTGATATTTGTATTTTTAAGAGTTATATTTCCATTATTGTGGATTATTTTTGTGGATACGTTATTAAAAATATTATTTTTCATTTTTAAAAATGAATTTTTTAAATTATAAATTAAATAACTTGAATTTACCGTTTGATTGTCTAATTCAATATATCTTGGCAATTTTATATTTTCATATGTTGTGTTTTCAAGTTCAATTGTATTCTGATTATAAATTAAAGTAAATGTATTGTCATTCATATTCATTTTGTTGAATGTTTTTATTCCATCAATGTCCTTAAATGTTGAGTTGATTATTTTAAGATTTCCAGTGTTATTAATAATTTTTCCATTGGTTTGTGTGAAAATACAGTTTTCTAATATGCAATTTACATTTTTAATATTTAACATGTAATCTGAAGCATTTTTAAAAGTAATATTGGTTAATTTTACATTGGATGCGATTTCAAATATTTCTGAATTTTCCAAAGCATCGATTGTTACATTATTTCCAATTATTGAAATGTTTTTAGTGATATTTATTTTTGAGTTAATATAAAAGTTAGTGTTATTTAAAATGATTGTTCCATTTTCTTCTACTAATTCAAGTGCCTTATTCAAAGATTCGGCATTGTTTAACCATGAGGAATTGGAAGTATATATTTTATTATTATTTAAAATTCTAATGGAGTTTTCATTTAAATTAGTTATTGGAATTTTTGTCAATCCGTGGAATACAAGAGTATTTGATGAAAAACTACATAATATTAATCTTAATTCTGTAGTGTTGTCTTGTAATTTGTATTTAAATGAGGTTGTAAATGCATAGTTTGGTTTTAAGTTAGCCCATGAAGAATCTTCGGGGCTTATAGGATAATCCGTATTTGAAACGGAGTTTTCTGGTATTATTCCAATAATTTTATCATTTGCCTGTACTCTTATAGGGTATCTTTCTAAAGTAAAAATATTACTGCAGATTGTTCCATTAAATTCTACATTAATTGTCACGTAATTGTTTGAATCAATATCTTCTGCACTAATATTAAATTCTTTTATTACTAGTACTGGTTCGTGATGGGGCCCATGATATACTCCGGTAATAGGATAGTTTATGGAGGGATCTTTAGTATAATCATAGTAACTATCATTATATTCATTATATTCGTAATCACCCTCAAAATAACTGTTTCCAGTACCAGAAGGGTAGTCGCCAATAATTTCATATTGAATATCTTCAGTATTGGTAATTTCTAGTAGAAAATCAGAATTATCAATACTTGTGTCGGTGTTTATTTCACTCGCATATGATGGTGATAAAAATATCATCAATGTCAGAGCAATAATTAATATAAACATTGTTTTTTTTCTTAAAATCATTTTTTCAACTCAAATCCTTTTTCTTAATTGTTTTAATTTATATCAAATATAGTTTAAATAATTTATTATGGTTCTGAAAATTAAAAGTTGATGGTGATGGCTGTTTAGTGTTTATTCCTTGACTTGGACATTGTTTGCTATATTTAGTCCGTTGAAGGTGGTGGTTATTATGTATTTTCCAGGCATTAGGTTGATGTTTAGTTTTGCAATTCCGTCTGTGTTTGTGGTTCTTGTGTAGAATACTCCGTTGATGTTGAATGTTATTTTTTCGTTTGTTTTTGGGTTTCCTTGTCCGTTGAGTAGTGTTGCTTCGAATGCTTGTGTTGTTCCGTAT
>JAFRKG010000009.1 GCA_017431845.1 Methanosphaera sp.
TAACATACTCGCTAATAGCTTCTTCAAGCTCATTTTTTTTTGTAACGTTTAATACATTGATTTTAGTTTTTCCTGCCATATATAATTATATGTTAAAAGAAGTATATAAATCTATCATTTTAGTTTGGTAATATACTATAAATAACTTTTTTTATGACCATCCAATAAACAAATTAATTCAGTCCATATTTGAATTTATTTTATTTAATAATTATAATTTTAGCTCCAATAGAACCAATAGTTCAAATTAATCATTAATTTTTCATACTTCTCTTTTAAAAATACTTAATTGACTTATTCAAGTTAATGAATTGACTTTTATTTTTTAGTATACTTCCGACACACTTGCTAGTATCGTACATATATAACATTATGGAAATAAAAAGCATTCCACAGATAGAATATATGTTGTTATTTCCATACAAATTTAATAAAATAAAATCAGAGGAGATAGGAAAAGATGATGCATACGGTTTGTATAAGAATAAGAGAAGAACAAAGACAGAAAATCAAACATAGCGGCCTGAGTTTTTCAGAATATATCAGAAACAGTATTGATTTTTATGACATGCGAAAACAGAACGCCCAGATATATATGAGATTAAACTGCATACAAGAATGTATAAACCTCCTGGAAGACTATAAACAGAAGGACAGCCAGAAGATATATACCAGCACCAATTATTACAATATTCCGGAAAATGCAAATAAAAAAGATGAAAAAATGCAATACCATAAAGACGATAACGCAAACAAAAATTACACAGAATCCGAAAATGTATCGCAAGATGCAATACAATTTGAAGAGGAAGACACTTGCGATTATGAAGAAAATGCAAAACAAATGTGTGATGATCCATTATATCCACGCTTTGAAAGATACATACCATTGCTGTCAAAAATGCTAAATATCCACAATATCATCCCCCCACACACTCAATCCAAATTGAAAGATGAGACTGCTACCACTAAGAGGCAATTTGATGATTTTATCAGAAAATATCGTGATGAAATTAAAGAACATGAATACACGTTTGAACGAGAAAATGTCAGAATATAACAACCCAATCACTTGGAAAAAATTAATAATTGCAAAAAATGTAAAGATGTATTGCATTGAAAAACGCCTATAATACGTAGATACTCTATAAAATAATTATTATATTTTTATATTATTATTAATATTATTATATTATTTATTATATTATTATTAGTGTAATATAAAGTAGCATCAAAGTAGTATAAAGTAGCATTAGGAGTAGCATAGAAGTAACATATATGCAAATGATGAAATTGGTGATTAAATGGAAAAAATATACAACTTCCGAGATCCAAAAAATTTACTGAAAAATATCGATAAAGGAAAAAGAAGCATATTCATAAGAGATGCCATAGAATCAAAGATTAACATAGCTAAACAAGCATATCCCCCTGAACTTGAAATAAAAAAACTAATGATAACAACATATATCAAAAACATACAAGATATCGATGAATATCTAAGCATACTGGAAAATGAAAAAGAAGATATAAAAAAAACTAAACATGAGATTCAATCCAAACTGGATGAAAGCACCAAAGAATATCATAGAATAAAACAACTATTTGAAACTGAAAATAAAATATCAGATAAAAATAAGAAAAAAGAATTTGAAATAATAAAAAAAGTGGTGATTATTATCATAAAGAGCAGACATGATGAAAATATCGAAATAAACCTGGAATACTATGAATATCATGGAAATTTCAAAAGTAGAAAATACTTTAAGGAATCATTATTGAGATTCATAGATAAAAACATAAAATCCGGAGATATTATTGATGGAGAATACGTCTCACAAGATGATATTGAATATATGAAAGATATTATAGTGGAGTATGAGTAAAATGAATGATGATGTAAAATTAAATTATAAATTAAATATAGAGAAGATTAACTCAAAGTACATGATTCCAATACCAGATATAATTCAGTGTGTGGCCGAAATATCTGAAGGTGATGAAATACATTGGATTATCGAATCTGATGAGTTTAAGAATATACCATCAATAACATTAAAATGGATTTAAAAAGGTATTTGAAGCATTATCCAATAATTGTAAAGATTTAATATAAGTAATCTTTTCTTTAATATTTTATTTTTATTGTTAAATTTTTTTATTGAATCTATATCACCTCGTGGTTTTTCTTTGATTGGGTGAGGTGTACTTATTAGGATTGTGTTTTGGTTAATTATTTAACAGTTTATTATTACAACATACAATATTATTATTCGGTATTTTCATATTCTTTAAGGAAGATTCTGTAGCATTTGTCGATTAAGGTATTTTCCAGACCGATATTTATTCAAGTCCCAAATACACATATTTATCCCCTACAAATACGGCATAAAATCTTTTTATAATTAATTAAAACGAATAAATGAAAAAATAAAACATAATAACAGAATATTTAAAAAAAATGTTGCATTTAAAAATATTTCTTTGAAAAATAAGCAGGATGAAGATACTGATGAGATTTCATCCTTTAAGTTCTTTAATATCTTCAGGGTATCTTCCCAGTATCCTATCCATGAAACTCATACGGTCCAGTTGTCTGATTACGTTTTTATAATTATTTTCTTTTACTTCAAGTGCATTTACTTCTTCTTGTAGTTGTCTTTGTCTTTCATCTGAATGGTTTTTCTCATTGCTGACCCGCGTATATTCTTTTCTTTTTGTTTCTAATTCTTCGCGTATATTATCATAGTCTTTTCGTAGTTTATCCGTGTCTTCAGTTTTTAGTCTGAGGTCATCTTTTTGACTTCTGATGGTTTCGTTTAGGTTGTCTTTGGTTTCTTCTAGGGTTGCTATTCTCATATTCAGTATGTCTTTTTCACCCTGAAGTTTGTCCCGTTCTATTTCAACATCCTTTAATCGCAGTGTTTCTTCTTGCAATTGCTTATTTTCCTCTTGCAGTTGCTTGTTTTCTTCTGTTAATGATTTATTTTCATCCTGTTCTTTTTTATATTCATTTGTGATGCTGTTGATATCGAATGTTAAATTATCGTTTTCTTTTTTTAAGTCATTGTGACGTTGTTCCAGTCCTTCAATTTCTTTTCTGTGTTTGTCCACACTTTCCTTCATTGATTCATTCTGCTGTTTTATATCATCAAGTTTTTCCTGCAGGATATCATTTCTTCCCTGAACTTTTTCCTGTTCAATTTCCAGGTCATTATTTTTATGAGACAGTTGACTTATTACTTCTCTGCTTTTTTTATTTTCATCTTCCAGTTGTGTTATATCATCTTCAAGCTTCTGTGTTGTTTTGTCATATTTTTCCTGGGATGTAATGATTTTTTCGTTAAGATTATCTATTCTTTGCTGAAGCTCAGTATTCTCTTTTATTGTTTTTTCATTATTTGATTTTAGTAAATCTATATCGGCATTTAGTTTTTCTTCAGTTTCATCATATGTGTTGATTATGTTTGATTTTTCGATTGATAATTCATCATTTTGTTTCTTTAACTTGAGGTATTCTTCCTGTTTATTTTCATATTCCTGATGGAGATCATTGTACTGTTTATCCTTCTTATCATTTTCCAATGTGAGTCTTTCTATCTTTTCTTCAAGATCCGTTACTTGTGAATAGTCAATGTCTAAACTTTGTTGTTGTAGCTTATTGTATTCGGATTCCAAATTAATTTTTTCTTCTCGGATTCTTTCAAAATCTTCACGCAGTTTTTCATAATCCTGATTTAATTTAGTGTCCATTCCCGTCTGTGGATTTTCATTAAGGTAGTAATCTTCGATTAACGTTGCAAGTATCTTCCCTAATTTTCCATAGGTCGTACCTTCCATTTGCTCTACTTTTTCCGTGTATTTATCCCAGATTTCTCCATCAATAGATATTGTTACTTTTCTTGATGACATATAAATTACATCCATTACATTCTGTTATAATTTATCTGATTATATTATATTTAAGATTATTCCACTTAATGGTAATATTCTATCATTTTTTCAATAGCTTGTTTTCGTGTTTTTTGAAGTCATATCGGTATTTTCATTTTAAGTGGAATATTTCATTTTTCAGAAGGGTAATATTCTGATAATCAAAGTAGAATATTTCACCCAAAAAATAATATAAAATATTACATGGGAATATTCTATTTTTTGAAATATTACTTCTGATTGACCAAGTAAATTTATAAAATTTTTTATGAGCTTGTAGTTATCGTATTTGATAGTATTAAACTGCTTTATTCAAAATATTCCATTTAAAAATTTTTTCAATATGAAAAGGAATATTGTCTTTTGAAGTGTAATATTTCAAGTAATATTTCCTGGTGTATTTCCAGTAAATATTACCTTTTTACATCAAATATTACAATTTATAATTTCCATCTATTTGGCTTATTTTAGCTAATTGAACATATCAGATGTTTTTTTGTCTCTAAAATATTCCACTGAATATTACAGTTTTTCGGTACAATATTACATGAGGTAATATTCTTAATTTTATAGTAATATTTATATACTTCAAAAAATATATACTTTATGTAGAATATTACACTATTTGTTAAAGTGGAATATTTCAAGTAAGAAAATGGAATATTTTGAAAAATAGATGATAGTATATCTAATGGATATATCGACCAATATCATGCATTTAAAATAAAAATGGAATATTTCATTTTGAAAAGGGAATATTTCTATTAAAAGTGTAATATTTGAAGTGGAATATTTCCACAAAAGTGGAATATTCTAGGAATAAATGGAATATTTAAGGTAATATTCTGTTCAGAAATATTATTATTAAAACAGTTAATAATCATTTAATTCAATATATAAAGTGTTTTTATGCATTTAATATAGAATATTACATGTTGATTTAAAGGTAATATTTGAAGTGGAATATTTCCACATAAAGGGAATATTTGAATAAAATATAAATGCATGGAACTATCAGGTATGATATATAGATCAGATGTATGAAATTATTTCCTATGTATGGATAACAAATATATTTACATATCTGATGTTTATCAAATTCATATAATGTGTAAATACATATGCATGGTAAATACAACATGCTATTTATAAGTACAAATCAGTTATGTAAATACTTAAGCATGTAAATACAATATAAACCATCATGTAATTTATAGTTTATGTAAATACAATAATGGTTAAACATCAGAAAATTCATCAAACCATGGCTACAGTTAATGAGAAATGGTAATGATTGACTGTGGTTATGCTGATAAATAAGAGATATGTAAATACAATATCCCAGATATGAAAAATATCATAGTTATGTAAATACAAGGTTTGTGTAAATACCAAATTAATAAAAAAGGTAATTTATTAATCTGTAAATACATGAAAGAGTAAATACCATATTGAACTATATAAAATTACTCCCAGGTGTAAATACAATGGTAAACAATTACGAAATAAGTATTTTGCATTAAATCTCAAATAGTACATACAGTAGAATATAAATACAATAATAGAATTATCCATGACATGATGGATTGTAAATTACATGAAAAGTAAATATCGAATGGATAATTAAGAGCAACAGTTGATCTGTAAATATATTATACGATAAATACACCAACGCTATTTTTAGATATTTAAGAATTTGTAAATAAATTCAATTGTAAATACAGTTTAACAATTAGACACTTCATAGAGTTTTGTAAATACATAAAAGAGTATAAAATATATTTCCATTGGAGTGTACTATAAGTTAAGTTATCACAAGAGGATATACGATGAGTATTATCCCATAGCTATTTTTAGATCCAACAATCAGTTATGATAAATAGATTCAACTGTGTAAACGTGTAATGACGACAGGAAACAAGTAATATTGAAGGTATATTTTTTGAATCATTTGATACTTCAAATTATTAATTCCAGGTCATGAAGAAACTACTTTTTTAAAATGTATTATTGGAGGTGATACATGTACATCAGCATGGATCAGGTGTATATACATTTTAATATTTGAAAGTGAATTAGGCAAATGTATTTACAATTAAATGTAAATACATTTTATCCTTTTTTTACCAAAACGTAAATACAATACAGGTGTATTTACACTTAAAAAGAATTTTGTAAATACGTTTTTTACATGAAAACGTAAATACAAAAATAAAATTAATAAGTATATATAAAATTTGTATTTACAGAAATCAAGATAACTGTAAATACACTTCCATAATATCGAATAGAAAACAAGTAATGTATTTACATAATTAGCCATTTTAAAAATCGAGGATAACAGGCAGATTTTAAATTAAATACATGAGAGATATTTGATATCGAAAACAAGGAAAAAGTCATTTGTGTAAATACGTTTTAAAAAAAACAGTTAAAACATGTCATCTGTAAATATTTACAGAGGTTTATGCACATGTGAACATGAAAGCAAGTCAACTCATTAAAAATAAAATGACAAGTCAACCTCATATGAACTTTATTTTGTTTTTTATTATATATATATTTTATGTTATATTTTTTCAATTTTTTTTTCCAAAAATGAAATTTTTTCGTTAAAAAATGTGACATGGACTTATCTGTGAGAAAAATGTTGTAAATATATACGTTTATGCTATTTTACAAAAATTTCATTTTTGTATTTACACCTGACACAGAAGCCTGTAAAAATCAATCTTACATTATCTGTTTTCTATTAATAACTTTTATATATAATGTTTTATATAGTAAAATAATATAAGTAAAAATTAATATATTGAATATGATTTGTGACATTGATATAGTCATGTTTTAATAGTAATATGACTTTCTAAGTAGGTTTATAACTATTGCAGATACATTATTTACTTCAAAGTACTGATGATAATAATGAATTTTCAATATATGTTAAATTATCATGAATTCAATGCCTACTGAGACATGATTGGAATATTACCTTTAAGGACGATGAATTTCATTGTTTACATTACTAAAAAAGGATAATGACAATTAATTTATTAATAGAAAAAGTTAACATAAGAGAATTTTATTTGGTCGTTAATTCTCTGAATGTTAAAAATAATATAATTATTGTATAATAAGTATTTTATACTTACTTATATAAATACCTTTTTTTATTAATCTTTAATTATAGTATTCTTTTAGGCATGTAACATCGATATAATTCAAATAAGGATGTATTATAAATGGCTAAAAAAAGATCTAAAACCGATGAATCCACTACAATTACTACTCGTATTGATATAACAGCTAAGGATATTATCAACCGTAGCAGTCAAAGTTATAGAGAAATACTTGAAAACATGGCATATTCTTCTATCAATACAAATAATGAGGAATTTGATGTTCGTTCACAAAAGGAAATAAAAGAACTTGAAGAGGACATCAGTGATTTATTATATTTCAAGAAACAAAACGACTCCAAAATTCAAGATTTAAAGGATGAACTTAAAAAGCTTGAAAACGATAATAAACGTTTAGATAAATCCCTTTCAAAGAAGAAAACACGTTTATCAATTGTTAAACAAAATATTGAGAATCTTGAACAGGTAATACAGGATTATGAAACTAATATTTCCTATGGTATTCAGGATGCCGTTGTAAAAGTTGAAGAGACATTAAGACATAACCATGAGTTACGACAGCATGGTCCAAGAGCTCGTGTAAAAGAGTCTGAAATTAAACGCATCTGTCAAGAGTACAAGGTAAGAGTATCTGAAGTACTTCCGGGTATTGATCCAAAGTATCTGGATTGTATGGAAGGATACCAAAAGTATATCTAAGAATTTATCGCATTTATAAACTCCTTAAATTTCATTATTTTTTATACTTTACTGTTCAGTCCAAGCCAATATAATCTCATCTTCCCTCAACAACCCACAATATCATAACAACCTAATTATGTAAATACGATGATACTTATCATATCATTATTATAAAAATGTATTTACAGACCAATTGTAAATACAAAACTTGTTTTGCATGAAATCAGATTGAATGTAATTACACATCTGCATGGTAAATGCTCTAATTTTAGCGTAAAATTATTTCCAATATTTATCCAATTATTCAAACAACAACTCAGCAGTGTTTAGCTCCTATAAACTAAAAACCATCTTGTTTTAAATACGAATTAAATGAAAGAGGATGTTGTTTCATACAAATTTAGCCATAACAGACGATACATGTTTAATAATATTTACATTTTCGTATTGTAGATAATTACAGATGCAATTATATTGTGACATAGATTCAGAAGAAAGAACACTGTGATACAAGGATATTGTACATACAATTTATTTAAAGTAAAATTTTTACAGGATGTCTTACAGATATACAGTGTATATACAAAACATGATTTTTCTATTTCCTACTTTTGTACATACATAAAAGGAAAATTTTCATCAAAAAAAATAGTTGTGTACATACAGAATATTATTTTTTAATTTATCTGATTTTATACGTACACATGATCTGGATTTTATTAAAAACACATGTACATACATTTTTGAAATATTTGTATTTTTCAATTTTGTACATGCACTTGTCGTTTCAATATTTTAAGCAGTAACCGGAACTGAAAAAGAGATTGTTTTTAAGATATTTGTGGAAAGTGTACATACGAAAGATAATTTTTGATAATTTACTTTTTTATACATACAATTAAAAAAGAAGATTAAAGAGCCTGATCCTGAAATAAAAAGCATAGAAGAACATATTTAAAAATGTACATACAATTTCATAAAACGAATAAAAATTAATTTTATACGTACAAAAATTTTTAAGGCGTACGTCAAAAAGCGATTGTACCATATTTTTGTTATTTTGTATGTATGTACGTACACCCACTTTTTTCAAAAGTGAACATGATTGGCTTGTGAATTAATCGCATTAATATGCTAAAATTACATTAATCCATGGGTGCTTATTGATACAAATATAGCTGAAAGAGTCAGATGTAACCTTTAACATCATAGAAGAATTAAATGCTGTAAGTGAAGTCCGAGATTTACTTCAGAAAAATGAAGATAAACGAGAAGATGGCGGTTTTGTTCCAAGAGTATCAGAGAAAAAAAACTTAATGCTATAGGTTCCAAGTATAAATTTCGCCTTAATCAAGTAACACCACATTTTAGATACTATACTAATCAAAAGTATGTTAAGCATCATTAACTAATATCTTATACTGTACCCCTAAACAATAATTGTTCCCACAATACTATACTGCTTGTATCCTGGGATAATATTGATGAAACAATTCCCTATATGTGTACCCATTTATTTCATGTTCCCACATATAATATCACATACTCTGATATTGTACCCACAAGAAAAAGTGTTCCCACATTTAATATGTTACACCATAAGTATTGTACCTCTAATAAAGAAATGTTCCCACAAGATAATTGTTGTCTCCATATTGTCCTGTTATGGAATTATATTTGATTATCGTTTACATTAATGTGTACACAATCCTATAATGTTCCCACAAAAAAGCTTAAAACATAAAAACTTATAAGAATTATGATATTTCATATACGAGTAACAATTTCAAAATATTAAATTAATACAATGCATCTGATATAATGAATTATCCCTATCATAATTATCCATGTGTTCTAATTATCTATCTGAATTATCATAGGTAATTTCAATATAATTATACTTTGTAAAGTGTGTTTAATGTCTACAATATTTCCATTGAATACGATATATACACATTGGAAATAGTACTCCATTATACATACAACATGACATAATCAGAGTCTAAAGTTAATATTATTATAATAACTGGGGGCTAAACTGGTTAAAATAGTGAATTTAAGGGAAAGATGTTTTATTTTTAAAAAAAGAGGTTGATATATGTTAATGTTTTTTAACATATATCCAGGATGATTATTCTACTGCCAGTTTTATGTCAGCACCGGTTACTGTTTTACGTCCGGCATGGTTTGCAAATTTTGTTGCAACTTCTGCTACTTCTTCTCCGTATTCTTCCATTACGTTTGCAAGTTCAACTACTGCTTCATCGCTGATTCTTCTTCCGCCTGCTTTTTGAATTATTCTTTTTACAGGTGCGAGTGGTAATTCTGTCATAATATTAATCTCCTATTGTTTTATAATTATATGTATGGGTAATTAATTATATATACTTTAAATAACTATGGTATTTTATTCTATTATTATTTTAGAATATGTTGTTGAATTTAAATGTATATTCTTCTGGTACATGTATTGATTCGATTTTGATTCCCTTATATTCTTGTAGGTTATCATACATTAATGATTTTAATCCCATACTGTTTATCATATCCCCTATTTTTTCAATCATCTTGCTAATTTTTCGTGGATTTTCATTTTTTGTTATGAAACTATCCTTACTGAAGTTTTCATCTACAAATGATGAGCTTTGATTGTCATATGTTAGAAAGTCATAGATGCTACAGGTATTGTCTGTTAAGATCATCATGTATGTTAGGAAATTATCTTGTTTTAATCGCAATATTGTGTACATGTCCCTTTTTCATCCCATCCTATAATTATTCTTTCGGAATTGTATTCTTTCCTGGTGGTATATTTGTTTATCCTTACTTATAAAATATACTATTCTATACTAAAATAAGTATAGAAATTATATGACAATAAATGAATATCCTCAAATAGGGGATTTGTGCTAGTGGATAAACAGTTAAAATGGAAAAACAATCTTAAAAAAATAGTTATTTAGTTGAAAGGGATTTATAAGAGATGAATAGTAAATGAATTAAATCACCACTATTCATGTCTTACACTTAACAATTAATGTTATGTTTGAGGTTATATTTATGTATTTAATTATTTGCCAGAATGAAAAAATAATGTGAAATTTGTAACAGATCATACCCTGATAAACAAAAACAAAACCAATAAAAAGAAAATCAAACCGGAATCTCATAAATTACGCCTTATTATAAATAAGCATATAAAAAAAAATATTAGAAGACGAAATTATAATGGGACGAAACATAATTGATGAATAAACAAATAATGAAAATAACATACGCATCCATTAAGAACTAACCCATACAGATGTCTACATCAAAACCCCATATAAACTATAATATGAATAAAAACAATATCTATATCATATAAAAAAATTTTGTTTAATATTCATGCAAAGATATGCAAAATATCAAATAGTAATGCATGAAAACTAAAAAAAATACATGGAATGATTTAACATGAAAGGAAAATCAATAATCCTGCTACTGGTAACATTATTAATACTGGTGGTAGGAGCAGTAAATGCAGCAGACATAAATAATGATGGCATCAACGCTGATATACCTGACAGTATAAGCACAGATGCACCAATAGTTAATGAAGTAGCAGTACAAGAAAAACAAAGTGTATCCATAGAAGATACAAATACAGTAGAAAAAATAAATAAAAAACAAGAATCGGATACCAATCTGATAAAAAATATGAATAACCTAAAAAAAGATACAACAGTAAGCTCATGGGAGGATCTTGAAAGTGAAATAAATTCTGCAACACAAGATACAAACATAACATTAGATGAAGGAACATATACCGTAACAGGTAGAATTGACTTTAATAAACCAATTACAATTACAATTGACGGTAACGGACAAAGCATAGACGGAAACCAAACACAAGTATTTTATATTAATAGTGGCTCTTCAGTAATTCTTAAAAACATCACAATAAAAAATGCCGAAAACACAGGTGGAAATGGTGGTTCAATATACAACAGTGGAAACTTAACCATAATAAACAGCACACTCAAAAACAACACAGCAACAGGACAAAATGGAAATGGATATGGAGGTGCAATATACAACGGTGGTACTCTTACCATAACACAATCCAACCTCACACAAAACACCGCAACAGGACAACAATATGATGGATATGGAGGTGCAATATACAACACACGTAGTGGTAATCTTAACATAACACAATCCAACCTCACACAAAACAAAGCAACAGGACAAGGACAAGATGGATTTGGAGGTGCAATATACAACGGTGGTACTCTTACCATAACACAATCCAACATCACACACAACAACGCAACAGGACAAAATGGAAATGGACTTGGAGGTGCAATATACAACAATGGTAATATTAACATAACACAATCCAACCTCACACACAACACAGCAACAGGACAAGAGAATGGAGTTGGAGGTGCAATATACAACACTGGTACTCTTAACATAACACAATCCAACCTCACACAAAACAAGGCAACAGGACAAGGACAAGGTGGATATGGAGGTGCAATACACAACAACTATGGTAATTTAAGTATTAACAATTCAATACTTGAATACAACAACGCAACACATGGAGGTGCAATATACAACAATGCCGGGGATGTGGTTATAGAATTCAATTACTTCATAGCTAATCCTTCACAAATGTCTGGAAATGCTATAATAAATGATGGAACAGCATTAATAGATGACAATGAAGGAGATACAACTACCCTGTATCATGGAACAATATACACAAACTCAACTAAAACAGTTACAATAAAACATAACAAGTTCTATGACAAAATCAATACAACAATCACAATAACTATAAATAACACTAAACCTGTTGTAAATGATAAGATCAATATAAACTTCATATTAAAAGATCAATACGGACTCAGATTATCCAATCAACCATTAAACATAACCATTGATGAGAATAAACAAAATATGATGACAAACGAAGATGGAGAGTTAAGCATTGAATACATAGCAAATCATGGAGGAATACATACTGTTACAGTTACATATGATGGAAATGAAACATACAATAACTGCAGCACATCAACAGATATCAACGTTGAATATATTAATGCAAAAATAAATTTAACAGTAACAAATACAACACCATTAAACAATACAATGGTACTAATAAACCTACAACTGACCGATGACAATGACAATAAACTTAACAATCAGAATTTAACCCTAAACATCAATGGAATACTCGAAAACCTACGCACAGACAATGAAGGTAGAATAATTAAAGACTACACACCTAGATGGACAGGAACACATACAATCACAGCCACATACGATGGAAACAGCCAATACAATCAAAGTACAAACTCAACCACCATAAACGTCAAAACACTTAATACCAAACTCAACTTAACACTAAATGATACAACACCAAAAATAAACACACCAATAACCATAAATACGGTATTAACCGATGAAAACGAAAATAAACTATCAAATAGGGATGTGACAGTAAACATTAATGGAAACACAGAAACTCTGCGAACAGACAATAACGGATTAATAACAACAGAATACACACCAAACAGGATGGGAACACATACAATAACAGTAACATATGAAGGAAACAGCCAATACAATCAAAGTACAAACTCAACCACCATTGTCATCTCTAAACAAGACACCACCATTACAATCAAAAATACTCCAAATGCAATAGTAAACAAAACAGTCACAATATACGGACAACTACTTGATAAAACAGGCAAACTCCTGGCAAACCAGGAAATCATAATAGATACAGGAGAAGAAAGTATCACAACGACAACAGATGAATACGGAAACTATCAAGTAAACATAACCCCGAAAAACACCAACACAATACAAGTCACCGCAACATACAATGACAACGAAAACTACACTGGAAACACAGCTTCAAAATCAATAACAGTAAACAAGAAGGATACAAAAATAACCTACAACATCATAAACAACACACAAACAAACACACAATTAAACATAACCGTAACCAACACAATTGACAACACCCCAATAACAGATGCCAATATAATCATAACCGGCGACATAACAAAAACCACAACAAGCGAAATAATCACTGAAACCACACTAACACCTGGAGATTACACTATCCAAGTAGAATTTGCAGAAACAGACGAGTACAAATCATCCACCACGACAATAGACTTCAAAGTAGAAATAGACAAGGACGCCAAAATAAGAGAACTAGAAGAGAACATAACACAACTCAACAATACTGTAAACGAACAAAACAACACCATAAATCAACAAAACAACACCATACAAACATTAACAACAGAAAACCAAAACTTAAACAACCAAAACACACAACTACA
>JAFRKG010000158.1 GCA_017431845.1 Methanosphaera sp.
ATATTCCTCCATGAAGGTATATAACTACTCTTTCAGTTTCTTCATTATCGTTAAAAGTTAGCATTTGACAATTGAACAGGTCTTTACTTTCAACTAGTTTTATATATCTTTTTTGGTATTTTATAATATTCATCTTCTTCTAGGGAACGTTCCTGCATATGTTCATCAGCTTTATTTGCATCATCAACATATTCACGGTGCTTTTTGTCCAAAGCATATTCTACAATTTTTGACATTTTTGACATTTTTCTACCCCTACTCTTTGAACTAATATTATTTATTTCTTCCTATCTATTTTTTTCAATCGCTAATGATTAATGTAATTAAAATGAATAATTCTATTTAATTAAATGATGATATGATTATAGCAACGAGAATGTTTTATCTCGAACATAAATAATATCATTCCTTTTTTCTATTTTATTAGTATTATTTGAAACTATTATTACATCATATTTTTATTCCCAAAAAAAATATTAATAATATTCTTATAGGGATGTCTTTTTATTAATAAAAACTTGTTCATTTTTTTGAATATAAACATTATATTTTTGTTCAAATATTTGAACAAGATTTTTTTATCAGACTCATAAAAAGAAAAATTTTGGCAAGTGATGGTACAAAGTGTAAGATCAAATAATGCTAACGACAATTGAAGGAGATTCAAAATAATAATTTTGTCAATTAATTTTTAACTTAAAAAAAATGAGTTGGAGATTAGGTTATTGAAATGTTTTCTGTGTATGTTTTGGTTTCATTATTGTTGTCGGTGAATTCTACTTTTATTTCGTGTTTTCCTTGGAATTTTTCTAGGATCTCCATTATGACTGTTGTTAAGTCATCACCTGTTGTGCCGTTGAAGACTAGTTTTCCGTCTACATATAGTAGTAATTGTCCGTTGGTGAATGTCTGGTTGAATATTTCGTTTAATGTGGCGAGTGTTATTGTATTGCTGACTGGTATGGTGTTCTGATCAGTGATTATTTTATGCTTTGTAACAATGGTTGAGTATGTTGTTTTCGTGTATTTTGCTAATGTTTTCTGTGGTCTTGTGTCCTTGATGTATGTTTCCTGTTTTTCATCTTCAGATGGAATATCTTTTTCGCCTGCTCCTTCGGGTATGTTTTCGATTATTGTTAATGTCTTTTCGTCTTTTGCTAGAATATTGTCATCGTAGAGGTATACTGCAGTTAGCGTATGCTCTCCTAGTGAGATATCTGTTGGCATGTCGTATGGCAGGTCTGCCTTGTTATATTCTACCGGAGCATATAATATGGATCCGTTTTCATCCAATAATGTTTTACCGTCTATTTCGAAGTATACTTGTCCTTGGTTGATTATGCTGTTTTTATAGTCTATTAGGGCACTAAATGTTACTGATCTTCCTTGTACCATTTCAACGTCCCATGTTGTCAGGTTTATGTCATTTATTTCAATGATTTTGAATGTTACATTTTTTGATTTTTGGTTACATGTTGTAATGTAAACTGTGTAATCTCCCGGTTTTAGATTTGTTAATGTGTAGTTTTTGTAATTGGTTGTATCGTATTCTATGCCATTGATGTAGATTGTTATGTCATCAAGTCTTTCCAGGATGTCACTGTCATAATGTCGTGGGTATCTTAAACTAATAGTGAAGTTTAATACCACTTCATCAAATGGAGTGAATCTGGTCTGATCATCTTTAATACTTAATTCTAAGGGTTTAAGTCTAATATCGGTAGATTCATATACATTACCCTCAGCATATCCTTTTCGATTGTCTAGGTCAATTGTATCATTGAATTTGGCAGTATTCCTGGTAAAGATATTGTCTGTAAGATTTGCATTTCCGTAGGAGAATATTGCACCACCATTATTACCTGCTTTATTTCCTGTGAAATTTGATTTACTAATATTAATGAGGGTTTGGTAGTTTCTTATTGCTCCCCCAAAGTCAGATGCCGTGTTGTCTGCCAGTACAGATTCTGTTATTGTAAATGGCCCATAATTGTTTATTGCTCCTCCCAGTTCTGCAGTGTTGGAACTTAGTGTGGATTGCTTGATTGTTAGTTTTCCTAGGTTTTCTATTGCTCCACCATACTCACCACTATTGATTTTAAATGTGGATTGTATAACAGTCAGTCTTCCCTCATTATTTATTGCTCCACCAATCATCGATTTAGCGTTTACTATCGTGATGTTCTTAAGAAGCATGGAAGAACGACCGTTAATATTGAATACTTGCAGCTGATTTCAATCGATTGTCTGTCCATTACCGTCTATCGTAAGTGTTATATCGGGATTAATCCACTTGATTGTACCCGTATTTGTATAGTTTACTTTCATCAAATAGAGAGTTGTAGCCTCTGTCTGAGTGTTTGCAGCATTTACTGCCTCTTGTAATTCTTGCCAT
>JAFRKG010000159.1 GCA_017431845.1 Methanosphaera sp.
GTTGCTTGGTTGTTGTTGAATGTGGAATTACTAACAGTCAATGTACCCTGAAAGTTATGGATTGCTCCACCATCAGAAGATGTGGCGTTTGTTATGATGATGTTCTTAAGAATCATTGAAGCACCATCAATATAGAATACTTGTTGCTGTTGGCCGTTTATTGTTTGTCCATTACCATCAATTGTAAGGACCATACCACCCGTATTCCATGTGATTGTTTCTGTGTTGTTGTATGAACCTTGCAGTAGGCGAATAGTTGTATCAACTCCTGTACTACTTGTATTATTTACGGCATTCTGTAGTTCTGTGTAGTTATGTACTTCTACTATACCCTCTTTCTTGAGGTTATTTTCCGATTTCTTTTCTATGTTATGTGTAGTATATTCTACATTTTTTTGTGGATTTTCATCCAATACCTTCTTTTCTTCATTATTTATTATTTTATTATCCTGTGATACTGTGCTTATATCACTTGCTACTGCTTCATCAATTGTACTTGCTTGGTCTTCCCGTAGAGTTTCTGTTGCACTGACAGCCCCCACAAGTAGTACTAATACTATGATAAACAGTAGTGTTTTTTCTATTTTTATCATATTAGACCATTCTCCAATAATTAAAATATACTATGATACTCTATATGTGGGAGGAGGGTATTTAACTTTATCTAAAATTATGGATTAGATATAAACATATCAAAGATTAAAAATGAAAATAATAAAAAAAATCATAATAAAAAAACATAAATCATCATAAATAACATAATGCATTAATCATACATTTCCCCCCTCTTTCTTTCTTATAACATACCATTATACAACAACACATTGGGAGTATACGGGTAAAATGCAAAGTATAGAAATTGCTAACAAAGAGATAACATACGAACATAACATCATCTTAACATACAAGATAAAAAATAACAAAGACAAGATACATCAATAAACAAACAGGCAAAGTTTATGAGCGTTATAAGATAAGAATACCATCAGACCTGCACCCTCTTCTAAAGAATAAACAAAAACTATATTTCAGTAAGAAAGAAGAAGATATCCCATATCACATTAGAAAGAAAAGATGACACCGTACACAAATGTAAGATTCAAAGAAACAAGATCTATAAAAAGGTGGACTGTTATTTTAATTTATCTAAAAAGGTGTTCGATATTAGAAAATCCACGTATTTGTTATGGAAAGTTGAGATTGTAAATGGTGAAATTGTTGACAGTACTGTTAGACTAATCTAGTTATAAACACCATTTGGATAGTTTTCTATTAAATGTAGGAGTAGGCCCATGTTATAAATTGTCGGCGCGAGGCCGTTTTTTTTTACTAAATTTTAAAAACAGGGTAATTTCTCAGATAGTGGCCCCTTATTAGAAAATAAAAAAGATGGTTCTAATCATTATAATATTACGAACATATTGAGTAAAACAGAATATATGGAACATGTAGGAAGAGGAATTACTAGGATGAAAACTTCAATGTTAGAATATGCTTTACCGTCCCCTATTTTTGAAGAAAATAATAACTTCTTCAAAGTAACATTATACAATTCAACAAATAGTAATCCAAATAATAAACATAGAAATAACCAACATAAAACTAGTATCTTAGACAACATTAAACTCAATAATCGACAAAAACAGTTATTAATTGATTTAAGTGAAAATGAAAAAATTACTTATGATGATTATGAGAAAAAATTTGAGGTTTCTCATTCTACCGCAGCTCGAGATTTGAATACGTTAGTTAAAAATAAAATAATGATTAAAACTAAGATAAATTTGAAAGTTTATTTTGAATTAATAAAAGAAATATGAATTCATTACCTTTATCAATTAGCATAATTTAATTATTGACTGTAAAAATAATCTGGTATCAAAAATGAATGATACTTTGACATACATTGACATGATTAACCAAAACAAAAACACACACCATAAAACAACAACAAAACAACACAACCACAAAAATAAATAACTATAAAACAAAGAAAACAACAGAAAAAACACCACTCAAGAAAATAAATGAAAGTTTGACATGTTTCGAACAATTATATTTAATTCAAGAATAAAATAATATAAGAATAATCAGTAAATCATATACTTATTAACATTACCAAGTCAAAAATGGAAAAAATAGGAGGAAAAAGGTGGAGAAAAGAAATAACAAATCCACTTTTTTTATGTCATTACTTTACCAATACTGTCTTCACATGGTGCTTCAATTTTAACTAGTTTTCCGTCTTTAATGTACTGGAATTTGTATTGTTGTCTGCCGTCATCCATCTCAGTTTTGAAGTAACCATCTTTACCATTAATTACTTTTTTGGAATAACCGTAAGCATTAAGTGCTTGTACTGCTTTGCCGTTGCTGAGTACTCCTACTGTTAGTTCGAGTTTGTCACCGTTACCGTTTATGTATTCGCGTGTTACTTTGTTGTCCACTCTTGTTCCATCTATGTCTTCTACGTCTAGGCCGTCATCGTCCATGTGTGTTGTGTCTACATCACTTTCATATGCTTTGAATCCGTCAATACTTTCAGGTTTTCACCATTGATATTTACATTTTCGACTGCATCGACTGCTGTTGCGAGTGTGCCTGCAGCTAATAAAAGTATTCCGAGCATTAATATACTTTTGTTCATTTTTTATTCACCACTAAAAATCATGTGTTTGATGGGGTGTTTTTCTTTCCCATCTCTACTTATTAGTCTGTATTGGTTCTTATATAAAGGTTTTCGAGTGCAAGTGCTTACTTACATGCTTAAAACTGTGAAATAAACGTTAAAAAAGGTTATTTAGAAAAGTTACCATTATAAGATATTCCGTATTGTATCGAGAAAATATAATTCCCATGATTACATCAATATTTAAGTATAGTAAAAAGTAATATTATAACCAATTACAAAATCAAAAATGATAAAAGTTATGCAACATAGACATAATAATAGAAACCATGACCCATAACATTAAAGTAAAAATAGATTTAAACAAAAGATTTAAAAATCCAATCAACCAGCATATACAACAACATGACAAGAAGTAATATAACAGACAACAATAGAAAAAATAACTAAAAACTAAGAAAAAAATATAACATATGCTATCACGATATAACTTCCCTCAATAAAAGGAGGAGCGGATATCATAGGAGATTAAAACAACCATAAGTAAATAAATGTAATACACGTTAATCTATAGGTATTCTAAACTTCATAGATAAGATAATGAGAGATCTTTGAGATATGAAAAAAAATGAATATTCTGAAATGAGAACAATTAATTCAAAAAATATATTTGGTGTGATAATATGCATAATAGAAAAAAAATAGCTGAAAAATTTGCTAAAGCTATAAAATCAGAATATATTAAAGAAATAATTCTATATGGATCTGTTGCTCGTGGAGAAGATAAAGAAGATTCTGATATCGATATTCTGATAATAACGGATTATTATGATAATCTTGAAGATAAAATTGCGGATGAAGTTGTTAAAGTAATATTTGATGATGATGAATACATTTCAACTCAGATAATGACAGTAGAACATTTCGAAAAAACAAAAAATTTTTCTTTTCTCACAAATGTTTTAAAAGAAGGTGTAACTATTGGATGAACTAGAAGAATTTTTTAACAAAGCAGAAAGAAATTTAACTTCAAGTAAAATATTATATGATTCTGGAGATTATGCGAATTCATTATCCTTATCTTATTATGCTATGCTTTTATCTTCAAAGGCATTACTAATTAAAATAGGAATAACCACCAATAAACATCATGGAATAATAAAAGAATTTGGTCGAAAATATGTGAAAACAGGATTATTTAAAGATGAAATATACAAATATTTAACAAAAACACAACCTTTAAGAAACCAATCTGATTACGAGCCAATAGATAATATAACAAGTAAAATAGCTTTAGACAAAATCAACGAAGCACGTATATACATAGATGAAGCAAAAAGATTAGTATAACTAAGCATGCTATACTATAGTAATATATGATATTTAAAATTAGTGTTTATAAGATATTTTGCATAATAAAAGAATATGGGAGTATTATTTCTTTAATTTTAAACATTGAATGATTAAGTAGTGAAGGTGTTATTATGGTATATACAATTGATGAAATTAAAATGATCTCAGTATCAATAGCAAAAGAGTGTGGTGTGAATAGTTTAAGTCTTTTTGGATCATATGCTAGAGGTGAAGCTAATGAAGACAGTGATATTGATTTTTTCTTTGATGAGGGCGAAGTAAAAAGTATACTACAGTATTCATCGTTAATAAACAAATTAGAAGAAGCATTTGATTGTTCAGTAGATTTGGTTTCAACTGGAATAAACAATAAGGAATTTTTAGATAAAATACGAAGAGAAAGTGTATTATTATATGAAAAATAAAGGAAGATGTGGAATGTTTAATATGTTATGTCTCTAATCTTATGTGAATAAATTTTTTTTTATTGAATTTTTTTGTGGCACAGAGTAGTTTGGTGGCACAGTAGTTTATTGTATGTTAATGTAGCACAGTAGTTTTTTGTAGCACGTTATTTTTTTAGATATTGTGGCACGGATAATATTACGTGGCACAAATCACATAGTATTTTATATAAAAGTTGTGTGGAAAAAGATTATAAGAAAGGAATACATGAAAAAACAGGTACTTTCATGAGAATCCTTGACCAATGTATAATTATATTATTTACCCCGCCGGATTAGTTTATTGTTCAAATTTTTTTCTCCCAGTAACTTTTATCATAATTTATTCCCAGGTCACGTAGTGCTAAGAGAAATTTTCTTATGGTAGGATATTTCATTTTAAGTTTCATAACCTTCTCCTTTTTATCCCACCATATTATTTCATGGGGGTTTAGATCATAGTCTACAAGTATGCCTCCTTCACTGTCCAGGTCCATATAGTATAAGTCATCAATCGTGTATCCTGCCTTCTTAACTTCCTCTATGAACTTCTCTTCTGGTGTTACTTCCCATCCGGTGTAGGGGTAATCCTTTTCAGTGGTTACGTCAACTATTTCTGCTGTTTCTTCTATTTTCTTGTAGTTCATGTTTTCACCGTGTATGTGTTGTTGGTTGTGTTATGGTATATGTTCTGGTTTTCTAGTGTTTTCCTGATTTTTTCTATTGAATGACCGTTTAGTTTAAGATGGTTATACAGTATGTGTTCTGGTATTTCTCCCCAGTCCAGGGATAATTGTCGTATTTGTTCCTGTATCGTGTTTAGTTCTCGACGATCGTTCATGGTGGTGTTTCCCATTATTTTATCTGCTTCTAGTGTGCTGGTTTCTGAGTCGAATCCTATGTGTTTCATACAGTATTCTTGTAGTTTCATTGCTCTTTGTGCATCTTTGACTGTTACTTTGTTTGAGAGTCTTATACGTGCTGATGCTTTGCTTAATCTTATTATTGCTTCTAGTTGTCTTGTGGTTATTGGTATGGGATGATTGTTTTCTTGTGCTAGTTGTCTTGTTTTACAGAAGAATTCTGCTATGTGTTTTTTCACTTCTTCGTCTAGTTCTGGGTTTATTGTTCTTGCCAGGCTTATATACTTTTTTAGGAGGTCTGCTGGTATTTGTTCTGTTATGTCTGGGTTTTCTTGTGTGTTTAGTATTTTCATGGCTATTTGTTCGTCTGTTTCATGGTTTATGTTGTCGATTAGTATGAATATTAGGTCGAATCTTGAGAGGATGGGCGGGCTTAGGTTTAGTTGTTCTGTGAGGTTTTTGTATGTGTCAAATCTTCCATACTTGGGGTTGGCTGCGGCGAGTACGCTGCACCTGCTGTTTAGTGTTGTGTTTATTCCTGCCTTGGATATGCTTATTGTTTGTTGTTCTAGTGCTTCGTGTATTGCGCTGCGGTCGTCTTCTTTCATTTTATCGAATTCGTCGATGCATATGTTTCCCTGGTTTGCCAGTACCATTGCTCCTGCTTCTAGGCTCCAGTTTCCTTGTTCGTCTTTTACTGTGGTTGCTGTTAGTCCTGCTCCACTACTTCCTTTTCCGCTGGTGTATATTCCGTGTGGTGATATTTTGCTCACATATTTTAGTATCTGACTTTTTCCGACGCTGGGGTCTCCTATTAGTAGTATGTGTATGTCTCCTCTTTTGTAGCTGCCATCGTGTGTTTGGTGGTTGGGGCTGCTGAAGAGGTGTAGTGCTAGTGCTAGTTTGAGTTGTTTGTATCCGTACATACTTGGTATTATGCTGCTTGTTATCCTGGTGTATATGTCTGATTGTTTTGCTAGTTTTTTTATCTGCTTTTTTTCTTGTTCTGTTATGTTTAGGTCTTCATAGTTTTTATCGCTTTTTTCTATTGCTGTTATTGTTACGTATTCGTTGAAGTGGTTGTTGTCGTTGTTGTTTTCTAGTTTTACTATGCCGTTTACTGTTATTTTGTCTCCTGGTTTGATGGTGTTTATCATTTCATCTTTGAGGTAGCATCTTACTTGTGTTGGCTGGAATATTGTGTCTGTATTGTTCTGGTCTTCTTCTAGTATGAATAGTTGTTTGTCCTCGTATTGGCTGTCTTGTTTGTTTAATGTGTATCCTTTTCTTCTTCCACAGTTTTTACAGTTTTCTTTGGGCATTTTTAGTTTTTCATTGTCTTCTACTGGGTATATGTTGTCTACTCCGCAGTATGTGCATGTCCAGTGTGCTCGTGTTATCTGGTTGTATACTATGCTTCTTTTTTTTACTATGCCTTCGAAGCTTATCCATTTGTTATTGTATCGTTGGTGGATGTGTTCTAGTTTTATTTGTGGTTTTACGTTGATGAATTTTATTGTTGTGTCTGTGTGTTGTATTCTGATCTTTTTTAGGTATCGTTGTAATGTTTTTATTATCATTTTATAGTTGTCTTCGAGGTTTTCTGTTAGTTCTGGGTAGTAAGTGTCTATTAGCGTGTAGTCTAGGTTTATTGTTTCATCTTTTGAGAGTAATTCTTTTTTATAATATTTGTTTAGTATTTTATCTATTCTTTCATAGTCTATGTCTATCATTTTTTATTCATTCCTTTAATAATTTTTTTTTTGGTATAATGTGTAACCTATTTTTATGATGTATGTCATTATAATTATTTTAATTTAATAGCTTATATTTTAATAATACGGTATATTATATATTTAATAGATATATGAGTGGTTTATTATACTTATATTATAATAATAATACATTTATTAGTTGTACATGGTTTTTTATTGGTTTTAATCATTATTATATATATTAATATTATACTCCCACCACCTTAGTATTAATACAAGTATTGTATTGTATTACCCATTTTATGCTTTATCATTCTATCATCATACATCACGCAAATGTTATGATTCTCATACCTAGTTTCTATTAACGTATTTTGAATGATTCTATCATTACCTGAAAATTTTCTCATCATATTCACCCCACTAATAATCATATTAATTCCATATTTACTCCTGTATTAACTCTTTCAATTATATCTCCATCATATGTCACAGAAATTGTATGACTGTAATAACAAAAAAATTTTTTACTAGGAAAGAGGAGCTAGGAAAAAAACTCCCCAATACTAGGAAAAAAATTATTCCACACAATCTTCGAGAATATCCTCCATAAATCCATCCAGGCATAACCACCTTTTTAGTTGGATGACACTGACATTTAAGCGTTCAGCCTGGAAGATCAGGTCTTCCTCCTGAACATCCGGTAAAGTCCTTAATATGTTGACAGTTTTCATATAATTTTCTGGACGAATGTTATCATTGTTTTCAATATTCATGATTTCATCCATAACATTAGCTAAAACTGCCCTTTCATTCTCCAACTGGGCCTCAAGTTCCCTAATGTTATTTTCTATTTTCACTTGTTTTTTCACAAGGACCTCCTTGTTAAGAAAATACATTCTTAATGCTTCATTCACGATTCTGCTCTTATTTTCTAATTCTTTTAAACTTTCTGCATTTTTTTCATCTAAATAAAATGTCATTCTTGGCATAAAATTTTTTCCTCCAAATATTTTTTCTTACAGTTACTACTTTGTCAGTAGTATCAATGTTTCCTGAACATCATATTCAATTCCACTAATACATATCTGTAACAAGTAACAATGTTCTCTGAAAATCATAATTTTCATACTTTCAACTAACGATTACTGTATTTTTTGGAGAATTACCAGACATTTTTTGAGTTAAACTTTGAATGTTTTATCAACA
>JAFRKG010000160.1 GCA_017431845.1 Methanosphaera sp.
AGTGCTGCCTTTACTGAATTAGATTTAAGTAAATTTGATACACATAATGTAACAAATATGTCGAATTTATTTGTAGGTAGTAATCTTAAATCAATAGATTTAAGTGATTTAGATACAGAAAATTTAACAAATATTGCACAAATGTTTGCAGGATGTATTAATCTTGAATCAATAGATTTAAGTGATTTAGATACACATAATGTAACAAATATGAATAGTTTGTTTGCAGGTAATTCTAATTTAAAAACAATAGATATGAGTAATTGGGATTTTAGTGGAATGACATCATTGTCTGGTTTCTTTAGTCATGGATTACCACAATTAGAAGAAATAATACTTGATAATGTAAACACAAGTACTATAACTGATATGTATGGTATGTTTAAAGATTGCCCTAGTTTAACAACATTAGATTTAAGTGATTTAGATACAGAAAATGTTACGAATATGGTCGTTATGTTTTCAGGATGTAGTAGTCTAACAGAACTAGATTTAAGTAGTTTTAATACAAGCAATGTAACTTCTTTTGGAGGATTTCTTTCTGGATGTACATCATTAGAAACATTAAATATGAGTAATTTTGATTTGAGAAAAAATACCTCATTACCTTTATTGGCTAGCATGGGTGTACCAACTGATGCATCTTTGAAAACAGTAATATTAGATAATGCAATTTTTGGAAAAGATATGTTTAATACATTTCATAATTATTCAACAATTGAAACTATTTCATTGAAAAATGTTGATACGAGTCTAACTACAAGTATGAATTGGATGTTCCAAGGATGTACAAATTTAAAGTCACTAGATTTAAGTTCATTTAATACTAGCAATGTGACTAACTTGTATTATATGTTCGGTGATTGTAGTTCGTTAACGGAATTAGATTTAAGCATGTTTGATACACGTAATGTAATTGGTTTTGGAGGTTTTATTTCAGGATGTACATCGTTAGAAACATTAAATATGAGTAATTTTAATTTTACTAATAATCTTCCTTCAGGTTTATTTTCTAACTTAGGAATCTCTACAACTCCTTCACTAAAAACAATAATATTTGATAATTCTGTTTTTGGAAAGAATATGATAGCATATTTTTCAGACGCAGGAAGTGTTGAAACAATTTCATTAAAAAATGTTGATACTTCAAGCGTTACTAGTATGATTTCATTATTTGAAAATAGTCCTAATTTAACGGAACTAGACTTATCTGATTTTGATACAAGAAATGTAGAAAATATGTCAAATATGTTTAAAAATTGTTCAGGATTGACAACAGTATATGTCAGCGATGATTTTGTAGTAAATCAAGTAACTTCTTCAGGAGATATGTTCCTTGGATGTGAAAGTGTTGTTGGAGGTTTAGGTACAACATATGACGCCAACCATATAGATAAAGAATATGCTCATTATGATGGTGGAGAATTATATCCGGGTTACTTTACGGCTACAGATATTTCTTCAAAATTCGAAATTACATTTAAAGACAATAATAAAATATTATTTAAGAGATATATTACTAAAGGAAATCGAGTTGGCTCATTGCCAGTAGTAACAAAAGAAGGATATGATTTTGTAGGTTGGTATTCTTCAAATGTAGATGGCATAGAGATAACTGAAGAGTATGTTCCACAGGATAATATAAATATTTATGCTAGATATATAAAGAAAGTAACAGTTTCATTTGATATAGATGGAGGATCTGAAGTACCTTCTCAAACAATTAATTATGGTAGTACTGCAACAAGACCAGCAACGAATCCAATTAAAGAACTATATAAATTTGATGATTGGTATACAGATGATACATATACAACTAAGTTTGATTTCACTACACCAATAACAAGTGATACAATTATTTATGCTAAGTTTATAGATTTATGTAAAGGATTTAGTACAGATTCTTGGTCAACAATTAAAACAAATCTAGAAAATAATTCAGAATATTATGCAGTTGGTTGTACTAAGGAAGTTCCAATGGATATGGATAATGACGGTACTGATGAATCGTATACTGTAAGATTAGCTAATACTAGTACTCCAGAAGTATGTGAAGTAGAAGGATATTCACAAACTGGTTGTGGTATTGTAATAGAATTTTCCGATATTGTTGGATCCGGTTCCATGAATTCTAAAAATTCAAATGCTGGTGGTTGGGCTTCAACAAACATGGTGATTTATTTAAATAGTACATTCTATAATAAGTTACCAAGTGATTTGCAAAATGTAATAATTAGAACATATCCAATAGTATCCGGTAGTGGATCAGGCGGAGTTTCCCCAAATATAACAGCTGATGATAAAACTAAGAATAAGATATATTTACTTTCATTAAGAGAAGTTGGACTTGATCTTTCATATGATAATAAGAGAAATGTATTAACAGATACAAGAACACTTGATTACTATGTTGATCCTGTAGTAACTGATGTTGATTTAGCAGATTCAAGGAGAATTAAAAAAGATTTATCAGGTGTGGCAGGAACATGGTGGCTTCGTACAGCGTATAGTGCTCTTCCTAGTAATTTCCTTGTTATTTATGATACTGGAGGATTCAGTCAGCCTAGTGCTGAACATGTTTACGGAGTTTCACCTGCATTTAGAATTGGAACTATATCAGAATTTACAGTAAAATTTAATACTGATGGAGGTTCAATAGTATCAGATCAAATAGTTAACTATGGTGGATTAGCTATAAAACCATTATTGAATCCAACAAAAGATGGATACGTGTTTGATGATTGGTATACAGATGATACATATACAACTAAGTTTGATTTCACTACACTAATAACAAG
>JAFRKG010000161.1 GCA_017431845.1 Methanosphaera sp.
GTGTTAGTATAGTATTTATTTGAACGGATACTTTTAACCTTGTTGTATGGGTTATTCTCCCTTGAAACTGCGTTACTGGTAACGGTGGGGTAGGTTGCATGATAGGTAAAGCCTAATCTTATTCCTAGCATCCATGGAATGGAGGGCGAGAGAAAGACCAATAATTTGGCTAATGCTAAATGAACTCTTATAAGCACCGTGAAAGGAACCAACACGTTAGGATGATTAAAGGATGTGTTGAAGGTTGCAGGCAGGTAAGATGAAGTGTAAAAGGACGTCTATTGATTACAACCCGTATGTCTGTCGGTGTATTGAGAGAGCCTAAGTTATGTCGAGTGTCTAACAGAAGATAAACTCGGTAAGCCCAGTAAAGTCCAATAACTATTATTGGTAGGGGTTTCTGTGAGGAAATTTTAAGACTTTTTTTGGGTAAGGGATGTTGAGAAAGCTAATGCCATTGTGTGTCGTTAAGACGGCAGGAATTTAACAAAATTGTAACTGCTTGATGGATATGCTGACTTCAACAGGTGTATAACATGATTATTAAAACGGATTTGTAGTCAGAGGATGTGTGATGATATTATAAGTCAAATTTCAGTTGAAGAAAACTGTACAAACCTTACTGGTTTGTGTCAGTCCACGATAATTAGACAAACTCGACGAAGAATGGTCCAATATTAATTGGAACTATGTTACTCGAAGCATACATGGGACACTTCAACCTTTACTTGTTACTTATTATTAAGTAAGAAATTATATACTTTATTGAATATAATTATTACTATTAAATCTTTAATAATAAAATATGATGAAAGATTTTTACGAGGTGTAGAATGAGGTATATTAATAAAATAAGTCATCTATTCCTATTTATAACAGTATTATTATTGTGTTTAAGCATAGTATCAGCACAAGAAAACAATGATACACACACAATAATAAAAGAAGAACAAACAACAACTTCACAAGTTATAAAAGAAGAGACTAAACCAATAACAAAAACAAAGATACAAGAAAAGAACATAACAAAAACAGACAAAAATAATATAAAAACAGCAAGCAAAAAAGCAACATACTTCGACATAAAAATCACAAACAACATAGCCAACGATGCAAAAATAGAAATAGGAGTAAGAGACGTTGATAATAAACTAATACCAAACAGTAAACTAGAACTAACATTACCAGATAAAACAAAAATAAACACAAAAACACAAAAAAACGGGTGGGGAACCGTAACAATGAAACTAGCATCTGGTAACAAAACAATACACATAGACTACCCCGGAACAGACAAATACTACGCAAACAACGATGACCTGAAAATGGAAGTATTCAAAAGAAACTCCAACATGAACATAAACATAGAAAAAACAAACGATACCGGTGACGTTAACATAACAGTAAAACTAACAGACTCCATAACAGGCAACAACATAAAAAATGCAAAACTAACACTAAAAACATCAGATGGAAGAACATTCACAGAAACAACAAACAACAACGCAGTAGCAAAATTTGATTTTAAACTAAACAGTGGAAAAAACTATATGAACCTAACATACCCTGGAAACACAATATACAGCAACGTTAAAACAAACCTAACAGTAGACATGGGAAAAATCAAAAACAATGTAGACTATGATGTAGAACTAAACAACCTATACGTAGGACAAACATCACTATCAGTAACACTAAAAGATTACGTTACAAGAAAAACACTGCCAAACACGCAGATACAACTAAAAATACACGGCGGAAAAACATACACTGGAAAAACAAACAACAAAGGAGTATTCACAACAAAAGTAGAAGCACCAGTAGGAAAAAACTATATGGACCTAACCTACAACGGAAACAGCAAATACAATAACAGAACAGCAACAATCAACTTCACAGTCACAAAAAGAGTAAGTGACATGAACTTCACACTAACAAGCCCAACCAACCCAAAACTAAGCATAACACTCAAAGACATAGTGCTTAACAAAACAATAAACAATGCACCAGTAACAATCACACTACCCGACGGACAAAAAATAACAAGAAACACAAACACGAAAGGACAAATAACATACCCAATAACAGTAGCGGAAGGCAACAAGAAATACAGGGCAACATACAATGGAAACACC
The DNA here is from genome assembly GCA_017431845.1 of Methanosphaera sp. Classification (GTDB taxonomy): domain Archaea; phylum Methanobacteriota; class Methanobacteria; order Methanobacteriales; family Methanobacteriaceae; genus Methanosphaera. The sequence continues at coordinate 2,136 of JAFRKG010000161.1, forward strand.
AACCAAACAAGCATAACAAAAACACTAACAGTAAGCAAAGAAGCAGAAAAAATCCCAGTAACATATAATGTAACAGTAACAAACAAGATCTACCAGGACGACATAGTAATATTCAAACTAATTGACACAAAAACAAAAAAAGCAATACCAAACGCACAACTAACAATAAAACTACCATTAAAAACAGTAACAGCTAAAACAAACAAACAGGGAGAAATAACAGTAACAAAAAGCCTTAAAGTAGGAACAAACAAGGCAACAATATCCTATAAGGGAAACAGCAAGTACGCAAACAGGACAACCACAGTAGACATAAAAATAGATAAAAGACCATCCACGATAGACTCATCCATCCACATGGGAACATCACTGGGAATAAGCCTAACACTCAAGGATGCAATAAACAATAAAACAATACCAAACGCAAAACTAGTCCTGAAACACCCAAAAACAAATGTAACACTAACAACAGACAAAAACGGAAAAGTATCGGAGGACATAAAACTACCAGCAGGAAAAGCAGAAATCTCCCTAAGATATGCAGGTAACAGTGTATACTCAGCATCAAGTGTAAAACCAACAAACATAACAATAACAGACCCTAAAACAGCAACAAAAGTAACAATAAACAGTGTGAAAGGAACACTCGGCGATAAAATAAGAATAACAGTTAACGTTAAAGACATTAACGGAAACAATATAAACAATGGAAACGTAATACTAAAACTAAACGGTAAAACATTAAAAACAGACAACATCTTCGGAAGCAAAAAAGCAGCCAAAAAACTACTAGTAAAAAACGGTAAAGCAACAGTAACACTCACAGCAACAAAAACAATAAGAAACGCTAAAAACCTGACAGCAACATATGGTGGAACAAGCAAATACCATTACAACGTATCAAAGGCAATAAAACCACAGATACAATTAAGAAAAGCACAGATAACAGTAACTGCCACACCAAAAATACAGCAACAACATAAAATAATCACATTCAAAGTAAACATCAAAGACGAAGCAAATAAAAAAATAGCCGACAAAAACAGTTACGTCATATTCAAAATCAACGGAAAAACATTAAAAGACTCAAAATCAAAAACAATCAAAGTACAAGTAAAGAACCAGACAGCAACATACAAATACAAAGTACCGAAAGGAACCAGTGGACTAACCACAGACTTCAAAGTAAAAAATCATGTATTAACAGCAGTATTCTCTAATCCTATTTATTCAAGTACAAAAAATACAACAAAATTCCAAGTAAAAAGATCATCAACAAAATTCAACATAACAACATTACAATACACAAATAAAACAAGAACACTCACAATCAAGGGAAACATCAAGGATTATATGAACAGTAACGTTGCAGGAAACACCAAGATAAACATAAAAATTGATGGAAAATCAATAACACAGGCAGGCAAAACAGTAAACTACACAATAAAATCAGGAAAAATAAACTTAAACATCAAAGTTCCAAACACATTCAAAACAGTCAATAAAGTAACATTAACCAGTGGAAACCGCTTAGCATACACCAAAGCAACACTAGTTTCTAAAGTAAAACACATCTAAACCCCCCTTTTAAATCATATTTTTTTTAAATTAGAATTATACTAATTGTTCTTATACTATTCCATATATAATATATAATTATGAAACAGGAAGATTTATTCAAAAACAAGGTAGGGATAATTGGTGCCGGAAAGATTGGATTAGCATTAATACTTAAACTGCTCGAAAAAAACTATCCACCTGATAACATAAAATTAACATATAACGGTTCAATATACACATTCAACAATATATATGACAATAACCTGGTAGATATGATATCATCTAATACGGAGATAGTGAAAACCTCAGATATACTCATATTATCAGTACCACCACAATCCTTCAAGGCTATTGGTGACTTTAACCTCTCCGAAGACACACTGGTAATATCATTCATGGCAGGAATAAGTAGTGAAGATATTAAGAAACAAACAGGATCCAACAATGTGGTACGAATAATACCAACAGGTCCTGACACGATACATGATTCAAATGCAGTGGCAGGAGTTTATGGAGAAAACAGCACCTCCGATGCATTATTTGACCTGCTTGACATTGACTATGTGAGAGTGGATAATGAGGATGATATGGATTACGTGGCAATAGCAGGATGTCTCCCCGTAGTATACTGCAGGGCAAGCCCAGAATCACCTGAAACAAAGGATGCTATAAACAAAATATCCCAGGAATTTCCATTATTCCAGGAGCTTGCACGTAAATGTGAAAAACTCGTCCCCGAAGATAAGAGTGAAGAATTTATCAGTAAATTCGTAACACCTGGTGGAGTTACACAAGCAATACTTAACGGATTTAACAGTGGAAAGACTGTTTATGAATCATTACTCTTGGGTTTGGAGAGAAATAGGGAATTATCATATTAACCCTAATTTTTCATGTCCTCATTAAACATTTTTTATTCACCCCCATTTTTTTTGGAAAAATATTATTAGTTTGTTTTAATATAAGTTATTAATGTTATTCATGATTAATAAAAAAATTTATTTAATTATATGTGTCACCCTATTATTTGTCCTAGCCGCAGGCACAGTATCTGCAACGGACAATATTACCCAAGACACATACAAAAACGTAAATGTTGATAATAATCAACAAATTGTAGTAAATAATGATAATAAATTAAACAATGAAAGCATAACATCAAAAACAGATTCTGCTGATGTTAATAAAAAGTATGAAAACAATGTAAAAACAGGAACATCCTCCACGAATCAGAAAGAATTAACATTAAATGTTTCAGTAGTTAACAAGACTGTTGACCTGGTTTCTGATGCAGGAAGTGAATCAGCTATTACAAAAAACATAACAACAGTCGATGGTGTTCCAAATGTTATAAAGTTAGGCATTGATTATGCTTATGCTGATGAAGATGGTACTTATACCATTGAGGGCAGTGAGATTCGTCGTGTGATGCGATTGGACAGCCTTTGTCAGCAGATTTATGGTTATGTGCCAAAGTATACTTTTTTCAGGTCTGTTGGAAGCAATGTTAAGTATGTTATAAGTCGTGAAAAATGGAACGTGATTGCAAGATCACTTAATGGTTACCATGTAAATCAGGGATATGCTGCTGTTAACACGCCTTATTCCGTGACGGTTAACCTTTCCGGTAAGTCACGTTATTATAATGTTTATTATGATGCTCAGGAATGGATTAATGGTCATCAGTATACTTGTGGGCCTACTGCTATGAGTATGATAAGTCAGGCATTGAACTGTTATGCTAGTGAAAGACGTCTGGCAGGTCTTTATGGAACAACTGCTAGTGATGGGACCGATGAATCTAGTATTATACGAAATTCGCCGACGGCACACATGAAATTAACTGACATAACTGACAGTAAAAGTGCAGTGAAAACTGCATTAACTGGTGGTAAAATGGTTTTCTGGCATATTCGTGGCCATTATATGTGTGTGGTTGGTTATAATAAGGTAACTGATAAGTTTTTATGTTTAAATCCTAGTGGTCCTAGTCATAATATTAATGCTGTTCAATGGGCTACATGGACTCAGATGATGAATACTGATCGTGGATTAAAAGATAAGGGTTTCATGTCTGTGATGCCATGCTGGGATTTAACATCATCTAACAAGACTAATGCCAAATTCTATTATTATAATATGGGTGGTAAGTACACTGTACCTGCCAATAGTGAGTATTGTAATAATGGGTATGATAATAAGGTTAAAGTTGTTGCCAACACACCATCTAGTGTTCCAAAAACCACTAACAAGACAGTGCTCAGAATCAGTTCTGATGTCACAGGATTAAATACTGGAAAAATAGGATTATACCTTGGTTCTAGTGTTCTTAAGAGTGGTCTTGTGAAGGATGGTGTTGTCTGCGTTAATTATACTTTACCTGCATATGTTACTGGCACTGTTACTTTAACCTCTAAGTATTTTGATTCATCAAATACTTCTTTGGCTAAGGCTAAATTAACTTTTAACACTGATATTGTTGGGAAAAAATATTCCAATACTACAAAAGTTAATGGTTTTGAATCAGTACTGGTAGTTAATGTTGTTGCTAAAAAGGATGATGTTGTAACATTCACTGCACATGTAACAGATGATAATGGAAAAGCTGTTGACAATGGTAAAGTTGTCTTTAAACTTAATGGCAATACATTAAAACGTAATGGCACACCACTTAAGGTAAATGTTGTGGATGGTGTAGCTAAACTAAAATTCACAATTCCAAATTACAGTGCAAAAACATACAAGTTAACAGCAGTATTCGGTAATGATACAACCCGTCTGGAAGATCATGCAACTTTAACAATTCAGAAACTAGCTACAAAAATCAGTGGACTAAAATTTAGTCAAAATGGTGAAACAGGAAGACTAGTAGCAAGAATAGTTGATGAAAATGGGGATGTTGTGGAAAGAGACACAAAGATTTCCGTTAAAGTTGATGGAAAAACAATAATCAGACAGGTTAAAGTTAGTAATGGACTATTAAACAAGACTTTTGACTTATCTCTCTATAAAAATGGAAATCACACTATTCAAATTATTGCCGGAGAAAACGGATTATACAAATCCTCACGAATAACTCGGACATTCAATTTTGTTCGTCCAGAAATAGTTCAATCACCTATTCATTTAACTAACATTAGTATAGATAATATTGGAGATAATGTGTTCGTCGTGGCAGAAATTGTTGATGAGAACGATTCTAGTGTTGTTGATGATTTTAAGGTGTCTGTAAAAATAGGTGGAAACACACTGGTTAATAAGGCTGTTGTTAGTGATGGTTTTATTTATGAGAAGGTGGATGTTTCAGATTATGATGAAGGTTCTTATAGTTTTGTTCTGATTGTTGGAGAAACTAAGTATTATAAGTCCGTTCGTTATACTACTACAATTCAAATTTCCTAATTTTACTTTTTTTTTTAATTATTTTTGTAAAAAATTTATTTTGTTTTAGGCTTTGTAGAAAACCTATATTTTTATCATATTTCGCAAAAAAATTTCTATTTTTAATCGATTATTTTCTAAAAATTCAAGTAATACTTTGATAAAAATAGATTATTACAATTATTGCAAGTGTAAATTAATTTTTACAGAATAATAATTAACTAAAAAGTAATACAAGATAAAATAAGTATTTATAATAGAAATAGAATAGATATAAGGCACTATCCGAAATTTATGGGGATAATCTGTTTATGTAGTCATAATTGAAGAAGTTGTTGATTGGTGATTTATCTTTAAGCACATTTCTCTGGATCCATCGTATTCTCGCACTTTTCAATCTTCTTAATAATCCTGTAATTGTTCTATATCTTCGTTTTAAATGTCCTGGTAATGTTGTTTTGAAGTATAATTCTATTAAGTTGTTAGTTTTTGGTATTAAATCATTTTCCATGAATGCAGTTAGTTCTTTAAAGTTCTTTTTAATTCTATTTGCACTATTAGCTATACAATCTGGTAAAAAATTTATATTATTGGTTAATCGTGATAAACGTCCTTTAGCTAAGGATAAGTTTTCAGCTTTGAAAATGTTGGAAATTCTTTCTAAAAAGTTATTTAATTCTTTAATCTTATTTTCATTATGTTTAATTGACTTTTTTACTTTTCTAATTTCATTTTCTAGTTCTTTGATAGTATCATGTAATTTTTTCTGCTTTTTATCACATATAGGCCCAATGCTTGGTTCGTACTTATCTAATGTTTTCTTCAATTTTTCATTTATTTTATCCAGTTTTGTGTATTTGCCTTTATTTGTTCTTGTTATCCTGTTAATTACGGGATATACTTCTTGTCCCACATTATACATCATGTGAAATACACATCTTTGTTGTAGCATGTCAAAACTTTCAATTATTGCTGGATATGCACTATATCCATCAGTAACCATGACTTCATGAGGAATCTCATCTAAAACAATATGGAAATATTTTTCTATTATTTCCACATCAAATACTTTGGCATTTTCTAAAAAATCATTGTAAGGATACATAGTTTTTGAATCCAACATCATTAAACGAGACATAGCATCTCCATCAGCACAGGGAAACTGTTCGTCATAATGATACACTCCATTATCCTTTAATCCTTTCGATTCAACATCTTCTTCGACTAATGCTTCTTTATTTTCCAAATAATCATCTGATACTTTATTCTGATGATCAAATACTGTTGACTTTGGTAATTTTATACCAAATATTGCTTCAAATAATTCAGATTTCTTTTCGTAAGATTCTTCACCAATTTCAGATAATTTCACACCCCAATGCTTCACAGCACGAGTATAATTAGAAGAAGATTCAATAAAATCATCAAAACTAGCATGGACACGTTTATGGCAAACAGAACACTCATAATCTTTAATACAAACATTTTCCAAACCATTAGGTTTACGACTAGGATAACTTTTAGAATGTAATCTACCACCACAAAACGGGCAAACATCATCAGTCCGAACATAAGTAACCTTAAAATCATATAAACCCAACATTTTAAAGATTAATAAAAAATCAGGACTCAAACAATCAGGTAAAATAATTTCATCAACATCATGAGAAACGATAGATTTAAGACAAGTTAAATCCAATATATTATTGGTAGGAGTTTTATTTTTGCACATAATAATATATATTACTCCTACCAATATTTATAAACTTCTAAGAACTCTAAATTAACAATACAAAACTAAACAAAAGCCATACATATAAACAACTCGATAAATATCAGCATACAAATAAAACAAAGAGTCCTATAGAGTATTTAAAATAATAAACTTAATTCATTAATAAAATGAATATAACAAAACAAAACTCATTTTAATAAAACAATAACCACTATCTCATCAACAAAAAATAAAAACAATTTATTAAAATAACTTATTCTACAAAACAAGAAACATTCATCCCCATAGATATTAGACAGTGCCGATATAATTATGCAAACAGAAAATATCTATCCTATAAATAATTATTAGAATTCTAGACAACTTAAACTTTTCGATTTTGGACTTTCAAGACAGAAAACTCCTTCTTTACTACAATTATCAAAAATTGAAAAAGTAGATTTAACTGGTAATATGATGTTAGATTTTGTTTTAA
>JAFRKG010000010.1 GCA_017431845.1 Methanosphaera sp.
ACCTTCCATCATACCTATTTTTCTTAATTGCTTTAATTAATTCTTCTTCAGACATATTCTTAAAAATATTAATTTTACTTTTTCCTACCATATTATAATATATGTAAATCATCTATTAAAAATGTTTCCAAAATGACTATACTTATGCTTTTTTATTTTTTATTATATTTTTTGATATAGTCTTTATTTTGCATATAATTTGTACATAACATTTTATATATGATTAATAAATAATCTATTAAATAAACAATAGGAGAATAAAATAAACATGTCAATTTATGATTATACAGTTAAAGATACTGAAGGTAATGATGTTTCATTATCAGAATATGAAGGAAAAGTTTTACTAATAGTTAATTCAGCAACTGAGTGTGGTTTCACACCACAATATAATGAATTAACAGATATTTATAACAAATATAAAGATGATGGTTTTATCATCCTTGACTTCCCATGTAACCAGTTTGGTAACCAGGCACCAGGTTCCGGTGAAGAAATAAAAGAGGCCTGCAGACTTAAGTTCTTAGTAGAATATCCAATTTTTGATAAGATTGATGTAAATGGAGATAACGAAGATCCATTATACGCTTATCTTAAACAGGAACAGCCTTTCACAGAAATTACTGGTAAAGGAGCAACTAAACTAAAACTTGCATTAAAAGTAATGAACCGTAATGCTAAGAAGGATGATATTAAATGGAACTTCACTAAGTTTTTAGTTGACCGTGAAGGAAATGTTGTTCAAAGGTTTGAACCAACAGAAGATTTAAAAGATGTTGAAGCAAGAGTTAAAGAATTATTATAGGAAGGTGAATTATGTCAATATATGATTTCACTGTAAAAGGTACTGATGGTACTGATGTTTCCTTATCCGATTATGAAGGAAATGTTTTACTAATAGTTAATTCTGCAACTGAGTGTGGTTTCACTCCACAGTATAATGAGTTAGCAGATATTTATGATGAGTTTAAGAATGATGGTTTTGTAATTCTTGATTTTCCTTGTAATCAGTTTGGTAACCAGGCTCCTGGTACTGGTGAGGAGATTAAGAAGGCCTGTCGTCTTAAGTTTCTAGTTGAGTATCCTATCTTTGATAAGATTGATGTCAATGGCAGTGATGAAGATCCATTATTCACTTACTTGAAGAGTGAGAAATCTTTTGAAGGATTTGATTCTGATCATGAGTTAGCAGGTGTTATTGAGGATGTTGTTTCCAAGATTGACCCTGATTATATGAATAATAGTGATATTAAATGGAATTTCACTAAGTTTTTAGTTGACCGTGAGGGTAATGTTGTTGAAAGATTTGAACCAACCAAGGATTTAAGTATTGTTAAAGAGAAAATACGTGAGTTATTATAATGAAGTATGCTATAAGATATTATTCTAAGTCTGGTAATACTAAACGCTTGGCGGATGCTCTTTCGGATTATTTGAATGTTCCAGCTCTTGATATTTCTCATGATTTGACTGAGGATGTTGATGTGTTATTCTTTGGTTCTGGTGTTTATGGTTCTTCACTGGATCCTGGTGTCATATCTTTTATTAGTAATATTGGTGTTCGTGTTGGGGATTTTGTTAATTTTTCGACTTCTGGTATTATGGAGTCTAATTATTTGCTGATTTCTGATGTTTTGGAGAATACTTGTATTTCTTTGTCTGATTGTGAGTTTCATTGTCCGGGTAGTTTTGTTGGTATGAATGCTGGCAGGCCTGATGATGGGGATATTCAAGATTTTATTAATTTTGTTAAGGATTTTTTAAGTTAATCCTTGTTTTCTTTTTTTGGTGGTTGTTTTTTGGGGCATATGTTTATATGTTATGGTGGTAATACATTTATATAATATTAACAATGTTATATTATATTTTTAATAAAAAAATTTTTCATAAAATATCAAAAAATAGAAAAAAATATAAATTAATAATAAAAGCAAACAAAAACAAAACAACTGCCATGAATTAAGTAATAAAACAAACATAAATATACTTATTCATTTTTAAGCATTAAAAAAACCAAATTATTAATTTATACAAAAATAAACAATGGAGGTGACAATATGTGTGAATTATTCGGAATAACTTCAAAAAGATGCATCAGAATAAACGACTACCTAAACCAATTCTATAGCCACTGCGAACAACACCCACATGGATGGGGATTAGCAATAATGCAACAAAACCAGTTAATAATAGAAAAACAACCAGTAAAAGCATCTCAAAGCAAAGAACTACAACAAATACTAGAAAAACCAATCATAGTAGAACATGCATTCGCACACATACGACTAGCAACAATGGGCTACATGGATTCATTCAATTGTCATCCCTTTTCTAAAATTGATAACTCAGGCAGAACATGGACACTAATACATAACGGAACAATATTCAACTACGAACCATTAAACAGGTACATATCCCAACAACTAGGAGAAACAGACTCAGAAAGGATACTACTATTCATCATAGACAAAATAAACGAAGCACAAGATGCAAAAAATGCTCCACTAACAGAACAAGAATGCTTTAACTTTATCGAAGGAATAATCAGAGACCTATCAGAAGGAAACAAATTAAACCTAATGCTATTCAATGGAGAATTCATGTATGTTCATGCAAACTATAAACAATCATTATACTACCTACAAGCACATGACAGCATATTCATATCAACCAGACCACTAAGCAAAGAAAACTGGAAAGAATTTCCAATAAACAAAGTAATCTCATTAAAAAACGGAGAAATATACAAAAGAGGCCGAACACATAACCATGAATACATAATAACCGGGGAACATTTCGATTATATAGTAGATCACATGTCAGAAGAAATGAAAAATAAATTAATAGAAAAATTTGGTGATTTAAACTATGCAAAAGAATACTCACTCAGCCATCAGTGAAAAAACTATAAAAAAACGATTATATGACAGATTCATAAAACCAACAACAGAAGGTTACAAGGACTTTGTAGGAGTAGAAGTGGAAATACCAATAGTAAACTTAGAAAAAAAAGCAGTAAACTTTACAATAGTACACAAAGTAACAGCAGAATTTCTTGAAAAATTTCAGCAATTCAATTTTAATGTCATTGACCATAACGGGCACGCCTGCTCACTGATAGACAAACAGACAGGTGACATAGTATCCTATGACTGCTCATATAACAACCTCGAATTTTCAATAGGCAAAGAAACAAGCCTAATAAATGTACATGAAAGATTCAAAACATACTACCAATTCTTTAAAGAAACATTTGAAAAATACAACCATACACTAACAGGCATAGGAATAAACCCCTATAGGAAATACAATAAACACATCCCAATACCAAGCGAAAGATATCAAATGTTATATCATCATCTATGCTCATACTCAAAATATTCAAAATTACCAAAATACTTCCATGATCACCCGGAATATGGAATGTTCTCAAGTGCATCCCAGATACAATTAGATGTTGAAAAAAAGAATCTTATAAAAACAATAAACACATTCAGCAAACTAGAACCATTAAAGGCAGTAATATTTTCAAACTCTGTACTACTCGAAGAGGATACAAACTTATTATGCTGTAGAGATAACTTCTGGCAGGACAGTACTCATGGAATCAATCCACATAACATTGGAATGTATGAAACAGAACTAAAAGACCTGGATGATCTGATAAGATATATAGAATCATTAAACATATACTGTACAATGAGGGAAGGATACTATATTAACTTCCCAACAATAAATATCATGGACTATTTCAGTCAAGACCGGATACATGGTGAATTCTGTGACAAGGGAATATATGATGAAGTAGAGTTCACACCGGAACTGGATGATATTAAGTATCTCAGATCATTCAAATTCCTTGATTTAACATACAGGGGGACAATAGAATATCGTAGTGCCTGTACACAGCCAATACGTGATGTTATGACAGTAGGAGCATTTCAGTTAGGATTAAAACATAACCTTGAAAAGCTTGAGGCACTGCTTGAAGCTGATGAAGTCATATACCATCATGGTTACAATGCTACTGAATTACGTAAACTCTTTTTGTACCGTGAACTTCCAAGTTTTGTTGATGAGGACAAGTTGTATGCATTAATAGAACAAGTATTGGATCTTTCAAGGGAAGGACTGGAAAAAAGAGGGTATGGTGAGGAAAAATTCCTAGAATCATTATATGAAAGAGCATATAATCATACAAACCCTGCAAAGCATATGTTGGAATTATTGGAAGATGGTGTTGGCTTAGAAGAAATTATAGATTTATATGGACGTATAGACTAACTTAACTTCCTTTTATTTACATATTTTTTTCTGGTGTAGTAAGTTTTATTTTTGAATATAAACATAATATTTATTATAATAATTAAGGACTTATTGCTTTTGTAGGAAGGAATGTATTAACTTTCAATCATTTGAAAAATAGGAAACTATTAACAGGACTAATAATTATTTGATATATTAATATTGTGCTGTTAGATTTCATATTTATAATTATAATTAATGTTTTTGGATAAGTTGTTGGAATTATTTGGATTTAGGAGGAGATTATTTATGAAGCCTGAAGAAGTTAAACGTATGGAAAAGGAAGAGGATGAGGAATTTGTTGGTTTGAATGTTGATACTAACTTGTTGGAGGCTGTTCAGGTTCTTTTTAAAACTGAACCGGAGGTTGAAGTGTTTTATGATTCTTTCTTGGAACGTATGCAGACTGATAAGAAGTTACGTAAGCATACTGATAATAGGAAGCGTATGAATGCTGCATTTTTGGATGAGCTTCTTAAGTATCATGATTTGGATACTATTAATGCTGCATTGGATGGTGTTAGTACTGATGATGTTGCTATTGGTGAGGAGGAGAAGGATGTTGATAAGGTTCTTCGTCAGACTTTTAAGAATAAGATGGAATTCCGGATGTTTATGACTTATATTAGTCAGTTTATGATGGAGAATAAGAATTCTCCTGTGGAAGCGGCTGCTAAGAGTATGAAGCGTTTGGGTAAGTCTGATAATGATATTTTGAAGATTACTAGTGTTATTGATAAGGTTTTTTAGTTTTATTTTTTTTCCTCATCAATATATGAAATATATGTTTTAAAAGCTTTAAATAACTTATAACTATTTTTCTGTCTTTTATATTACAAATAAAAGCTTTTATATATTATAAATTAAAAATTATTTAATTGAATCACTTTAAACAGTAATTGAATAATTAAGGTGATTTATACATACATTGATGGAGGTTCTAAAATGAAAAAAATAAACAATGACATAAAAATCAACGAAAAAACAGATCTAGTAAAAAAAATAATAAACATACCAAAAGAATATTCCGAGATAAACGATTGTGAATACATATACATAGACACAATCGACCTAAAAAATCTAAACAATTCAATTTTTAAAAACAAAACAATACTCACAAAAAAATTCGACGATTATTTCATACTGGAAAATACAATATCAACAAAGCCAGGTCTGACAAAACTAAACTACAAACACATAGTAGACCTGTTAATACTTAACAACACAACAATACAAAGAGACCTACATGAAATAATAGATCAAGATACCATCATAATAAAAAAACTAGAAGACAACATAATATATGTGGAAGATACAAGAAAAAACATAAAAATGATAATAACACCCTACGAAAAAATAATTATCAAAAATAATGGAATCAACACAAATCTTGAATACTATGAAATATTAAATTAAGAAAATAATTAATATTAAGTAAAATAAAACTATGAATAGATAAAAATGATTTTTAATTCAAACTATAATTACATAACATCAATGATATTAGGGATATTCGTAGGAAGCCTCGTACTATTACTAAGTAGACTGATAGGATTACCAATATCAGGAGCAATATTATCCATAGTCCTATCAGCTTTCGTCACAGCATTCCTATACAATCCATCCAAAAAGAAAAACAACAATCATGGTACTCTAAGAGGAACTGCAGCAAGTGTGATATTCTCATTAATATTCAGTATCATGCTAGTTATGTACTACCTTCCTAAACTAGGAAACCTATTCGGGACAACAGATGTATCAATAGCTGCATCAATAATGATAGTACTATTAATAACGGTTATAATCGGATTAGTACTTGGAGCAATAGGCGGAAGTATAGGATCAACATTAAGAGATTTATGTACAGTAGTCTCCTCTGAAAAATAATAATATTAATTATTTAACACAAACTGAAGAATATATAAAATCAATGAAAAGTTATACTTTAGGATATGAATTTAAAAGTTCATATTATAGAATTATTGCATGTATGACATTACTTGATGATGATAAATTATACTGTGG
>JAFRKG010000162.1 GCA_017431845.1 Methanosphaera sp.
AACCATTTGGTAATATTTCATCTGCAGTATAGTTGATTGGTGTTCCATTCTCATATATTGGTAAGTCTTCAAAGATTGTTCTCCAATCATCATCTGGTGAAATGCTTATATTCTTGATAGGTTCATCATTTTTATATAGTGTGATTGTCACATTTTCTGGTCTGATCTCATCTATATCATCTAGGTCATCCCATTCAACAATCACGATCACATCCATTGTTTCGGGTGTGTGTATATTGGTTATGGTATATCCATTGTATTGTACTTTGTATCCTGTTGGTATTCCTATTTCGTCTATTGTGTATTTTATAGGTTTTCCATTATAATTTTTGTCTAAGTCTTTGAATGTGTATTTCCAGCTATTGTTCTCGGATAGTGTTACTCTGTCAATTTCTTCACCGTTTTTTAGTAATGCTACACGTATTCTGTCGGGTCTTATTCCGTCTTGGTTGTTGTTGTCTTTCCAGACTTTATTAATTGTTATGTTAATAGTTTCTGGAATGTGTACGTTTCGTATTATTACTTTGTTGTTTTCATTTGTTACTGTTGTTGTGTATTGTGGTACTGGTGTTTCTGTGATTGTGTAACTGATTTCTTCTCCGTTTTCATATTTTGGTAGGTTTTTGAATATGTGTGTCCAGTTGTTATTGTCGGATAATGTGACATTTTGTGTTGCTATTCCGTTCTTGTTTAGTTGTACTTGTATTGTTTCTGGTCTTATTCCATCCTGGTTGTAATTAGCTATCCATTCTTTTACAACGTTTATTTCTATGGTTTCTGGTGTGTGTTTGTTTGTGATTGTGAAGCCATCGTATGTTGTTATGTATCCTGGAGTTAATCCTATTTCTGCGACTGTGTATACTATTTCTTTACCATCAAAGTTTTTGTTTAAGTTTGTGAATGTGTATTTCCAGCCATTTCTTTCGGATAATGTTCTGGATTCATATACTTCTCCATCACTTAGTATGACTATTTGGATATTGTTTGGTCTTATTCCGTCAAGGTTATTGTCATCTTCCCATACTTTGTTGATTGTTATGTTGATTGTTTCTGGGTTGTGTTTATTTACTATTGCATATTCATTTTTTGCAAGTGTTTTTAATTCACTGGTATAACCTGTTACTGGTGTTACTTCCTGAACGGTATAATTTACTTCTTCGTCGTTAACATATTTGAGCAGGTTATCAAATGAGTGTCTCCAATAGTTTGCTTGGCTTAGTGTTACTGGGTTTCCTTGTTTTTCTCCGTTTGCATATAATTGTACTTGTACTGATGTTGGTCTGAGTTTATCACTGTCGTGATTATCATCCCATTCTTTTATTACTTTTACGTGTGCATGTTCTGGATCGAATATGTTTGTTATTGTTACAGTATTTCCTGTTACGTTAATGGTGTTATAGTATTCTTCTGGTAGTATGACTTCTTTTACTACGTAAATTATTTCTTTTCCGTCAAAGTTTACTGGTAAGTTTGTGAATGTGTGTCTCCAATTTCCGTTAGAGGTAAGGGTGGTTGTTTCACCATATTTTTCTCCGTCTGCAAATAATTGTACTTGCACTGAGTCTGGTCTTAATTTATGTTCATCGTCATGATCATCCCAAACTTTTATCACATTAACCTCTTTGACGAGAGGTACGTGAGTGTTTAGTATGATAAATTCATTGTTAACTTCTGTTATTGTAGTGGTGTAATTATTTACTCTGATTTCTTGAACGGTATAATTGATTTTTCTTCCATTACTGTAAACGTCTAAGTTTTCAAATTCATGTCTCCATGAGTTTGCAGTGTTTAGTGTAACAGTATTTATAACTTCACCGTCAGCTAATAGGTTTACAGTTACTTGGCTGGGTCTTATTCCATCCCTGTTATGATCATCATCCCATTCTTTCAGTACTTCTATGTCTTTTGTTTCTGGTATGTGTGTGTTTGTGATTGTTAGTCCCTTGTTTGTTACTGTGTATCCTTCTGGTATGGCTGTTTCTATTATCCTATATGTTATTGGATTTCCGTTTTCGTTTACTGGTAAGTTTCTGAATGTGTATGTCCAATGGTTGTCCCTGGTTAGTCTTATTGGGTTTTGGTATGCTGTTTCATCTTTTAGTAGTTGTACTGTTATGCTGGTAGGTCTTATTCCGTCCTGGTTATTGTTGTCGTTCCAGTTTTTATTGACTGTGATATTTCTTGTTGCTGGAATATAAGTGTTTGTTATGATGTATTCATTGTTTATGTTTCGTATATTTGTAGTGTATCTGTTCACGTTTCTTTCACGTACTGTGTAATTTATTTTATTTCCTTTATTGTATACTGGGAGGTTTCTGAATGTGTATCTCCAGTTAGTATTGTTTATTACTACAGTTTGTTTTAATGCATTGTTTGCATATAAATCCACTGTTATACTTTTTGGTCTTATTCCATCACGGTTGTTATCATCATTCCATTCTTTGAACACTTCTATATCCTTAGTTTCTGGGATGTGTGTGTTGGTTACAACATAATTGTTAATGGATGCTTTATATCCTGTTGGAATATTTAATTCATTAATTGTGTAATTTATTTCTTTATGATTCTTGTTATATCGTGGTAAGTTTACATAATTATATGTCCAATTATTACCCTCATATAATACAATGTTATCCCCATATCTTTCACCATCAGCTAATAATTGTATGGTAACGGTATTTGTTCGTAGACCGTCTTGGTTGTTTGAATCATTCCATACTTTTCTAGCTGTGAAGTTTACATTATATGTTTGTTCTGGTACACGATATTCTACAATTACACCATCTATGTGTATACCACCAGTTTCTGTTTTAATTACATATCCTACAAAGTATATACCATTGTCGTCATTGTTTTCTTTTGGCATGTTGTCAGGTGGATATCCATCAATATCAGGATAGTATCTTTCATCAGTTAAAACATATTTCATATCTGGATTGTTTGTTTTTAGCATTTTCCAGAAAACTATACCTGAATTACCATAAACAATAGTATTAGTAGTATAATTCTTATATCTTGCTTTGGTAAGTGTAGAACCATCTACATGGTACCATCCTGTACCGTTTGCACTGCTTGCGAATGTGTAGGTGTAGTATACTCCTTTGTTATAAAATCCTTCCAGATAAATTCTTGCTAATGGGAATGGTATTAGTTCAAAGTTCTCAGGTTCATTAGTAACCTGGACAAAATTTGTTTTATTAACTAATTGTACATGACCATACCTATCATATTCACCAGGGTGATGTATTTCCCCTACATCATTGTATAAATTCTGGAATTCATCACTGGTTAAGTTAATATAAACTGATTCCTGAGTATTGTTTAGTTTCTGTGCAACAATAGTTAATAGATCATATTTACCATTTTTCCTATCTAAAGGACGTGTTTTATACTTTTCAGCCAATACTGGATCAGTTAATTTCTGAGGATTTATTAGTAAATCAGCATATCCTGCATGGTTTCTGATATTGGTTATTACTGGCAATAATGTTTCATCCTGACTTGCGTTATAAATTGTTTCTGCTCTTGCTGCTTCATCTGTTATTTGTTTAACTATTTTTTTCACTGATTCAGGTATTTGTTCTTTTTCATATGTTGATTGAGCATTATCAATTTCTATTTTTGCTTGTGCGAATGCATTTTCAAGTTTTGTTTTTGTACTTAATTCTATAGTACTTAATTCTTCACTTGGGCTTGCTGATTTAATATTTTTCTGTGTTTTATGGATTGACTTTTCCTGTTTATGGCTAATATTTGTTACTTCACTCTGTTTCGTTGTTTCTATGTTCTTTAACGAGTTTTCTTTTTGAATGTTTTGTTGTGTGTTTGTTTGTAGTGACTGGGTTTGTGTGCTAGTTTGTGTTGTTGTTACTGTTGTTGTGTCAGGAGTATCTTGTGCAATTTCTTCTGCAGAAACTACTGTTAATCCTATGAGAATTACTGTTATAAACAGAAATATTGCGCATTTATTCATAATTTTTCGCTCCCTGTATATTGATTTGTTTAATAATTAAAAACTTAATATTTATAATGAAATATATCAAATACTAAATTCTTAATTAATTAATTAGTAGTATCCTTTTATTTATATAATTTACTTAATGATACTTATTTTTGAAATTATAAACTATAAAGAACCAATTTTACAAATAAATGAAAAAATGGAATTTATCAATAACTATGTTTAATGATGAATAAAATAGAAAATCAATATTCACTTATTAGAAAAAAAATTAAACAATATTTATTTTATTTAATAAATACTTAAAAAGTAATACTTTAAAATTATAATTAGAAAAAGAAAGTATTTAATAATATAAGAAATAAAAATACTATAAATAAGAAATAAAATCTAATATATTGGAAGATTAAAACTATTTATACAAGAAAATATATTAAAAATATTAACAAAAAAAAGGATTATGCCAATTTTTCTGTAAAACAATAAAAAAACTAATATAAAAAAAATGGAGCTCATAAAATGATAAAAATCAATACACATGATGGTCCTGCAAGACTAGGTAAAATAGAAGATCAAACAACACCAATATTATATGATTACAAAGAAGTAAAAAAAATAGAAAATATTGCAACACCCTACAAGATACAGAAAGAAATAGCAGAAGAATATGTGGAACAAACAATAAACTTAGCAAAAAAAGAAACAAACAAAGACAAAATAGGCGTAATCCAAGGAGCACAATATACTGATCTAAGAGTAAACTGTGCACAAAAACTAGAAAAAGAAGGATATACAACATTAATGTTTGCAAATACAGATGAACTTCAAAGAAATCCCCAAGATTTACTGGAAATAATAATTGAAACAAGAGAAAATATAAAACCAACAACATCATTATACTTCCCCTTTGCAACAACACAAATAATACCTATTCTAACATACCTGGGAATTGACATATTTGATAACTCAAGGGCAATATATGAAGCAAAAAATAATCATCTAATGACAAACAACAACATTTACACAGAAGAATACAATATAACAGAAAACATACTAGAAGAAAACATGAAACAACTTGAATTCACAATAAAAGAAGTAAGAGAAAACATGAAAAACAAAACACTACGAAACCTAACAGAACAAAGAGCAACAACAAATCCAGAACTAATGACACTACACAGACTAATGGATAAAAACTATCAGGAATACCTTCTAAAATACACACAACTATACTAGAAAAAATAATAAACTCCAAAAAAATAACATTATACTATTTTTTTAAAGAAGAAAAAAAAGAATAATAAAAAATTTAAAATAAAAAGTTTAGTAATCGCCATCAGAAGATGCTATAATACGATTATAAGTACGACGAGCAGCTGAACCATCATACCCAATATAGACATTACATAGCGAATTATCATGTTTAGTACAGATAACCCTATAAAAATTAGTAGACTTATCATGTACAAATTGAATATCTTTATACAAATCATGAGAAATATGATTACCTTTAATTAAATCTATTGTATCACTGTCTGTAAAATTCAATTCAAACCCTTCTATTGATTTTCATAAATTATTATATCACATCGAAAAAATTTTTTATTATATAATTAATACTTATCAATACAAGTATTTAAAAGCTACGAATTTATAAGTAATCTTTGAGTAATACCTCAGAAATATTTGATAAAGTAATCAAAGCCTCAGCTTCAACAAAATGCAAATCACCCGGAACAATCAAACAATGAAGAGGACCACCAAAATCAAAATCAATAACCTCAGAAACAGTACCACCCTTAACTAGAGGCTTATCACTACCAGCCCTGGCAAGACCAACAACAATAGTATCCTCAGTAAACACATTTTCCCCACGTTCACTTTCAACTTTAGACAAATAACGTAAAGCCTGATTAACAGTCATGAAACGATCCTTATGAGCCTGAATATCCAATAACACAAGAGTATGTAATCCCATTTCCTTATTAGATTTAATCACATCATATGGAGAATGAGGGAAAAAATTTTCATCCGGAAACGGAACAGTAGTAGTTTTACCAAACTTATAAGCCTGAAGACCAGTTAAACCAGGAGCTGCAGAAAAAATACTGCTACCATGAATAATTCTAGTTTCAACACCTTTCTTAACAGCCTCAACATACAATTCAGTATGAGTAGTAGCCATCAAAGGATCACCAGCAACAACAAAAGCAATGTCCTTAGTTAAAGCTTCCTCAATAACCACATTACGATCTTCCACATCTTCACGTTTTAATGTTACGAAGGGTACATCAACCTTACTAATTAAATTATCAATATTACCCCCCATCAATTTAGCAGTATAAAACTCAGCATAAATACAGTCAACACTCTTCAAAGCATTGAATCCTTTAAAAGAAATATCATCTTCACTATATAATCCTAAACCTATAAAATATAACAAAAAATAACCTCCATAATAAAAAGTATGAATTAAATAGTATTAAAATTTAATGAAAAAAAAATAGAAGCATGAACTCATTACAAAAATCAGAAAAACTACATAATAAATCCAAACAAACAATAAACAAAACAAGCAAGTAAATAAAAGTTAAAGGCCGGCAACTTTC
>JAFRKG010000163.1 GCA_017431845.1 Methanosphaera sp.
ACATAGCATATGATGGAAAAAGTCTATATAAATATGGTGCAGGAATCGCATATAATACAGGTGGTTCAGATTTCTATTTACCAGGTTATTTCTTAACATATACAGATATTAATAACTGTACATTCATTAATAATGATCAAACAGATATTTATGGATTTGCAGGAAATTTAAATGCTATAGGAAATAAATTTATAAACTCTACAGGAATCTGGATAAATGATACAATACCTGAAAAAACACATAACATAATTATAGAAAATAATGTTTTTGATAACATTATAGATTCAACTTTACTCGTATCATTATATTCCTCAGAAAAAATTAAATTTGCAATCAACGCAAACGTTTCGGATAGTTTATTAATAATAAGAAATAACGAAATTAACTCAAAAAACGGAACAATGATAACAGCAAACAAAGCAACAATTTCCAATAACAAAATCAACATAGAAAACGAAGGAACAAGTATTTTAGTAGGTAATAATGCCATTGTCGAAAATAACTCAGTAAACAAAAAAATTTTAGTAAATGGAACAAATAATTCAATAAAATTCAACAAACTTGCTTCAAATGAAGATTATGCTGTTTATGTATTAAACAATATGATAAATAATAACATTACAGATAATAAATTACATACTAATACTAGAGAAGGTGATGAAGCTGTTTCAGTAATTTCTAGTCCTAACATAGTAGAAAACAATCAAGCATACACTAATCTTCTTTATTGTAGTCCTGATGTATCCAATCCACAACAAGGAAACATGGATAACCCAACCACAATTGATGATGCAATAAGCCGGATAGATGATGAGGGAACAATAATTCTACTAAAAGGAAGTACTGGAGAATATTTACTAACAAACACAATCACAATTAATTCAAACAATTTAAAAACAGATATAAAGACATTGACAATAAAAGGAGACAACATAACACTCAACGGTCAAAACACTGTACAAATCTTAAATATACAAAAAACAATTAACGTAACAATAGAAAACATTACATTCCAAAATGGACATACCACTACAAATGGTGGAGCATTATATTCTGAAGCCAATTTAACCTTGAAAAATGTTAATTTTTACGAAAATGTTGCGGAAGGAAAAAAAGATGGAGGAGCAATTTACTTAAATAACGGTATAACTTCTATTTACGGTACAAATAATTACATAAATAATTATGCTGGACGTTATGGAGGAGTATTTTACATTAATAATGGTATAGTTCAAATTAATGGAACAAATACTTTTATTAATAATTCAGCAAAAACAAGTGGAGGAATAATTTACAGTAAAAAAAATGTAACTATACTCGGAAATAATACTTTTACTAATAGTTCATCATCAAGAACCGGTGGATTAATTTACTCTACTGGAAGTTTAATTTTAATTAACGCAAAAATAAACCAATCTACAGGTTCAACAATAATATATGTCAGTATAGGTAACAATAAAATTATTAACAACAATTTTATAAATTGTAACGCTACAAGTGAAACATTAGAGATAAAAGGTATAAATAATATCATAGAAAACAACACATATACAAACTGTACAATAAAAACAACGTTTAATATAACATTAGATGATACAACGATAATCCCAATACAAATGAACGACATAGTAACAATAAATATTACAAGAACTCCAACTAATCCTGATTACTATGATGAAGATATAATGAATAAAATTGATTTATCAAATCAAAATTTTATTTATGAAATATATGTTAACAATCAATTATTAAGTACGACAGAATCTAACGTGAAAAGTTTCACTGTTAAACCAGATACTTTTGGAGATTTTACTGTATATGCCATAGATAATACCCCATATACTTCAAATACTTTAACCCTTGATGTTGAGATAGATCATAAAAAAAATGTATATCTTGTTACAAATGTTAGTTATGTAATTTATAACAATCCTGCAAAGGTTATTGTAGCAGTATATGATAAAAGTGGAAATATAATATCTGAAGAAG
>JAFRKG010000164.1 GCA_017431845.1 Methanosphaera sp.
AGGCAGGAATCAAATGAAAAATACAATTACTCAATATGAGTGAGAATTGTATTATGATGAAGAAAGGAGACTATTGAAATATAATATTTCCCTCTGTAAAAAAACTATATTTGGGTTATTACTCATATTTCTCTCAAAGCAAGGTTTTCTACAGAGCCAAAAAAATAAATATTGAATATTACCATAAATAACATTTAATTATAATTGGATTGGAGGATAACTTCCATGGATGAAAATGAAATAGTGACAGTTACTTGGATTCCACTGATACTAATATCCCTAGCCACCTTCATAATTACCCTGGATTCTACATTCATGAACGTGGCAATATCACAGTTAGTATCAGATTCGAATACAACAGTCAGCACAATACAATTAATTATTAGTTTTTATACATTAATTACCGCATCATTAATGTTAGTTGGATCAAAACTACAAGATATTATAGGAAAAAAGAAAGTATTCCTTCTTGGTGCAGGAATATATGGTATAGGTGCATTAATTGCATCAATCAGTCAGAATGCATTAATGTTATTCATAGGATGGTCATTACTAGAGGGAATTGGTGGATCATTAATGACACCTGCAACTATATCAATAGCTAGTCAAACATACAAAAAAGATAAACGTACCCTTGCATTAGCAATAATAAGTGCAATGGCCGGAATTGCTGCTGCAGTAGGACCATTATTTGGTGGTGTAGTAACCACATTTCTTACGTGGAGATATGGTTTTATAATAGAATTAATAATCATAGTAATAGTATTCCTATTCTCTGGTAAGATTGAGGATTTCAAACCTTCATTAACTATGAAAGACTTTGATATAACCGGTTCAATACTATTAATATTCGGTTTAATTACATTTGTACTTGGTATTCTCCTGTTAGAAGAGCATGTATTCATAACCATTGCATTAGTACTCATATCATTGGTAGTGTTATACTTGTTTGCTTCATATGAGTATGGTATTAAAAAACAGAACAGAACTCCACTACTTGATATTAACATGCTTAAAGTTCGTAACTTAAGTGTTGGAACTATTATACGATTAATAACTAGTCTTGCTATGGGTGGTTCATTGTTTGCAATATCTTTATTTTTACAGAGCGTATTGCGACTGGATGCTTTCTCAACCGGTCTGAACTTATTGCCTGCAACTATAGGATTGTTATTATCATCAATAATTGCCCCTAAACTTACAGTTAAGATTAATCATAAGTATATTATGACATTAGGATTTTTAATTTCAATATTTGCATCTACACTTCTTTCAACCCAGTTTGGAGTTAACACAACGTTTAATAGTATTGCACCGGGAATGTTCTTTTTCGGATTTGGTTTAGGATTTGTATTGGCATTAGGAATGGATATTTCCTTAGTTGGTACTAAGGATGAAAATCAGAATTCTGCTTCAGGTTTGTTATCTACAGGACAGACATTAGGTACTTCTATGGGTACTGCAATAATTGGTTGTATTCTTATTGTTGGTGCTACTTGGGGATTACATGATGCTGTTAATACTTATGCTCCTGGCCAGGTTAGTGATGAACAATTCCATGCTGAAAGTCAGGAATATCTTCAGAAGGTGGGACATGTTAATGTTACTGAATTACATGGAGACACCAGTATTAAGGAGAAATTGGTTAATACTGTTTTGACTGATGCTATGAAATTAGTTATGAGTGTTACTTCGGCTCTTTTAGCGTTGGGTCTTTTGTTTACTTTAACATTAAATGATGTTAAATTATATCAGATTAAACGATTGAAAAAATAAGTTATTATACTATTTTTTTGATCATAAACTCTTTTTTTTGAAAATTTTATTATTAGTTATTTCGTATTTGTAATTAGTTATTTTACTTAGAAAATACATATTATAATTTAATAATATCTAAAATTTATAAGGATTGTGAAAACTTGTTTGATTTTCTAAGAAAAAAATTAAATAAAACAATTAAAGATGCATCTGACAGCATACCTGAAGAAGAATTACCTGAATCACAGATTAGTGACCAATTAGATAACCTAGAATCAGGGCTTCAAGAAATAGAAGACAAATATTCTGAAGATAAAACAGAAGAAGTTGAAGAAACTGTTGAAGAACCTTCAGAGAGTGTTGAAGAAAAACAAGAAGGTAAAGCATCAGAAGATATAGAAAAAGAAGAAGAAGAAACAACCACGGATGAAGAAACTGTAGAAACTAGTGCTACAGAAGAGGAAGAAGTCCCTATAGAAGAAGAAACCAGTACCTCAGAAGAAGAATCAAAACCTGAAGAAAAAGAATCAGAAACTGAAGAAAAAGAAGAGAAAAAAGGATTTTTCGGATTTTTAAGAAGAAACAAGGAAGAACCTAAAGATAAAAAAGAAGACGAAAAAACAGAAGAAAAAACCGAACCTGAAAAAGTAGAAGAAAAACCTGTTGAAGAAGAAAAAGAGGAAGAAGTCAGTGAAGGTGAAGAAACAGCTGAAGAACCTCAAGAAAAAGAAGAAAAAGAAGAGAAAAAAAGCAGATTCGGATTCTTAAAAAGAGACAAAAAAGAAGAACCAAAAAAAGACAAACCAGCTTATGAAGGTGAAGAAGAAAAAGGCGGAGCCTTCTCATTCATAACCAAGAAAACAATAAAAGAAGAAGACATATCAGAAATACTGGAAGACCTTGAATTCTCACTCATAGAAGGAGATGTTGCATTTGATGTAGCTGACAGAATAGTTGAATCTGTTAAAGAAGACCTGATAGGTAGAAAAATTAAACGTAGAGGAGATATGGAGTTATTCACCACAAACGCACTTAAAAAGGCAATAACCGAAATTATTGATAATGGTTCCTATGATTTATTAGGTGATATAGAAGCATCCAAACAAAAAGGTGAACCATACAAAATAATGTTTGTAGGAATAAACGGTACTGGAAAAACTACAACAATCGCCAAAATAGCAAAATATCTTGAACAACATGGATACTCCTCAGTATTAGGTGCATCAGATACGTTCAGGGCAGGTGCAATAGAACAATTAGAACATCATGCAAAGAATTTGAACCTTAAAATTATTAAACATGAACGAAACTCAGATCCTGCTGCAGTAGCATTTGATGCTGTTGATCATGCAAGAGCTACTGGAAAAGATGTTGTATTGATTGATACTTCCGGTCGTATGCAGACAAATGCAAACTTGATGGATGAAATGAAGAAAATTAAAAGAGTTTCAAAACCAGATATTGTATTATATGTTGGAGATGCATTAATGGGTAATGATGCTACTGAACAAGCAACCAAGTTTAATGAAGTGATTGATGTTGATGGTATCATCTTAACAAAAGCTGATGCTGATGCTAAAGGTGGGGCTGCAATATCTATTGGTCATGTTATTCACAAACCTATATTATTTATTGGTACTGGTCAGTCTTATGAGGATTTAATGGAATTTAAACCTGAGTGGATGATTCAGCAAATTTTTGAAGAAGAATAATTTCTTCAAATACTTCTTTTTTTTGAAATAAAATATATTAAAATAAGAAAAATGTAATAGGGGAGTTTATTCTTTTTTTGTACCGCCATACACTACATTTGCATAGTATTTCCAGATAATATCTATTTCTTTGAATCCTACTTTTTCTAGCATTTGTATATGATTGTATACGGTTGTTGGAATATCATTATCGTCTCGTTTTTGTTTATGTAGGTTTATTTCTTCTTGTGTTACTCCAACTTTTTTCATGTCTTGTGTAGCTACTGTATTGTTTAGTTTTTCGTTGTATGTGCTGTTTCCTAGTATTACATCTGCATTATAGAATACTCCTTCATCTGTTAATGCTTCGTATATTGCTTTGTACATTTCTTGTTTTTCTTCATCTGTTGGTATGTGGTGTAGTGCTAGTGATGATATGATTGCATCATATTTTTCTGTGATGTCTGTTTTTGTGAAGTCTCCTACTATGTATTTTATTGTTTTGTATTCTGAGAGTTTTTCTTTAGCTATTTCTATCATGTTTTCTGATAGGTCTAGGCATGTTATTTCTGCTTGAGGGTATCTTTCCAATACTTTTTTTGTTATGTTTCCGGTTCCGCATCCCAGGTCCAGTATTTTAGGTTTTTCTTTTTTGTCTGGTATTGCGTTTATTAATGCTGTCAGCATTTCTGGATATTTTGGTATGTTTTTTAGTACTTGTTTGTCGAATGCTTCTGCTTCCTGGTTAAAGTGTTTTTTTAAATCGTTCATATATTTTTTTCCTCTCTTTATATTAGTTCGTAATTAAATTTTGTTTCTACAATTAGGACTATTGCCATTCCTATTATTCCTATGATTATGCAGATGGGTAGTGCTGTGGTTGGTGCGGTTATTATGTGTTGTGCAGGTACTCTCATTGATCCTAACATGATTCCTATGAGGGTTGCTACGGTGATTTGTTTATGGTTTTCTAGCATGTATTTTATTACTCTGCTCATACTCATGAATCCTAGTCCTGCTCCGACTATGAATACTATTATTTCTATGATTGAGATTTGGTGTATTACGTTTATCATGTATTCGTATTGTCCTAGTAGTAATAGTAGTGATGATCCTGATACTCCTGGCAGTAGCATTGCACAGATTGCTATGAATCCTGACACGAATAGTATTGGCAGTGAGTGTGATGCCTGCATTGGATTTAGTCCTACGAAGATGTATGCCAATATTGCAAATATTACTGTTATTGTTATTGCTTTGATGTTAAATGCATCCAGTTGTTTGTATAATATGAATATGGATGCTAGTATTAGTCCTGCGAAGAATGAATATGTGAATGCTGCGTAATTTCCTAGTAAGTAGTTAATTATGCCTGCCATTAGTATCATGGCTAATACCATTCCGAGTCCTAATGGTATGAAGAATTCAAAGTCTATTTCTTCGAGTAATTGTTTTTTAAATTCGGTTATGTTTCCTTTTAGTAATGGTTTTAGGAATAAGAATTTTATGTTACTTATGGAGTTTATTAGTTTATCGTATATTCCTGTTATGAGTGCTATTGTTCCTCCGGATATTCCGGGCATTATATCACTTGTTCCCATTAGTACTCCTCTTAGGAATATTTTTATCATTTCCATGTAGTTTAACATTTAGTGACTCCCTATTTTTTTTGTTACTTTTATTTTTGTTTAAAAAAAGTTAAATAATTTTTAATTCATACTATTAGTATTGATAATTTTGAGGGCCTGTTTTATGTTAGGAGAAGAAGAGTTAAGAAGGTTGTTTCCAGAGTATGATGATTCTATTCAGCCATCTGGGATTGACCTTAAAATGGATAAGTTGTATCGTCAGGTTGGTGGTGGTTCTTTAGTTGATGATGTGAAGAATCTTCCAGAGCTTGAAGAGGTTGAGTGTGTTGACGGAATTTATACTTTGAAGGCTAAATCAAGTTATAGTGTTACTATTATGGGTAAAACTAATATTCCTGTAGGTTATGCTATGCTTTATCTTCCTCGTTCAACTCTTTTAAGGAGTTTTATTAGTGTTCATACTGCTGTGGGTGATCCTGGTTTTTATGGTACTTTACAGTTTTTGATTGTGAATAATGGGGATTATGATTATGAGATTAAAAAGGGTGAACGTATTGCGCAGGCTGTTGTCTTTAAGGTGACTGGTTCTGGTGAGTATTCTGGTAGTTACCAGGAGAGTAAGGATTAAAAGGGGGGAGATTGTTATGAAGACTGATAAAAATACTGCTGAGTATCTTGTTAAACTTTTGGAGGAGCATGGTGTTGAATATGTTTTTGGTTATCCTGGTGAGCAGATTATCCCTATTTATGAGGCTCTGCGTAAGTCAAGGATTAAGCATGTTTTAACTAGGCATGAGCAGGCTGCTGTTCATGCTGCTGATAGTTATGCTCGTTGTAGTGGTAAGTGTGGTGTTTGTCTTGCTACTGCTGGTCCTGGTGCTATGAACTTAACTATGGGTGTTGCTACGGCTTTTAAGGATAATGTTCCTCTTCTTGTTCTTACGGGTGATGTTCCTACTGATGTTAAGGGTTTGGATACGTTTCAGGATTTGCCTTTGAATGATGTGTTTAAGCCTATTACTATTAAGTCTTATCATGCTCGTTCTCCTGAGAAGTTAGAGAATAGTATTAATGAGGCTTTTATGCATTTTGATGATGGTGTTTCTGGTCCGTTCCATATTAATATACCAAAAAATGTTCAAAATAAACCTATGAATATATCTCACAAGGTAATTCATACCAAGAAAATTAAGTCACCTAATGAATCTGATATTATTGATATGATTAAACGTATAGAAGAAAGTGAAAAACCATTAATTATTGCAGGTTACGGTATTATTTATGCAGATGCTATAAAAGAACTTGAAGAGTTTATGAAAAAAACAGAAATACCACTAACAACAACATGGACTGCAAGAGGAATCATAACCGAAAAATATGAACAAAACCTTGGACTAACAGGAACCCGAGGAACAAAAAAAGCAAATTATGCATCAGAACACGCTGATTTAATACTAGCGTTAGGAACAAGACTATCCGAGAGAACAACAAGTCACATAAACACAGAAAACATCATACAAGTCAACACAAACCCAGAACACAACAAGGCCAAAACATTCCACAACAACAACATAAAAGAATTCCTACAAGAAATAAACAAAAAAGAAATAAAAACAAACATACACAAATGGACAAACAGGATAAACCTACAACAAGAAAAACCTAGAAAAATACAAGAACAAACAACAAAACTACACCCAGAAACAGTGATAAAAAACATACTACAACACGTTCATAAAAACATCACACTAACCATAGATGCAGGAACCATACCAACATACTTCACAATAGACTCGACCGTAGAAAAATATGGTCAAATACTATTCTCCGGAGGACTAGGACCAATGGGGTATGCCATACCATCAGCAATAGGAGCAACATACACACGATCAGAAGATGTGATAATAGCAGTAACTGGAGACGGTGCACTTCAAATGACAATAGAAGAATTAGCCGTCATTAACACATACAAACTCCCAATAATAGTAATAATAATAAACAACAATCTACTGGGAATCATTAAACAATGGCAGGATATGGAAAACCTACCAAAATACCAGGTAACCCTAGAAAATCCAGACTTTATAAAAATAGCAAATGCTTACAATATAGAAGCAGACAATATAACAAGCATCGAAGAACTAAACGAAAAACTAGCCAAAGCAATAGAAGAAAAGAAACCACACCTATTCAACATAGAAGTAGCAGATGTACCAATCCCATTACCTTAAACTAACCTTCTCCCACATTCCTCTTTTAAAAATTTTATCCAAAAAAATAGTAGTTGTATGAAATAAATCTTATTTCATTGCAATATCCATTACCGTGAACTTTTTACCACCCTTTGGCATATTCTCAAATCCAACATTTAATGTGAAATTATAATCTTTTTCCACTGTTTGATCAAGTTCTTCAATTGCAAAGTCTAACTTCTCATTCATTAATTCATCAATCTTGTCAAATATCATCTTATAAGCTTCACAGTGTGGATCAACATTTTCTACTTTATGATCACTAATTGCTAATGCATTGTACGGACATCCACCCCTACAGTAATCAATATGCTTACATTCCTTACAGTCTTCATCCACAAATTCCTTGTATTCCTGCAATAGTTTCTCAGCCCTGGTATTCATCAGTTGTTCTGGTGTTGGCTTATCTTTAACGTGGCCTATTTCATATTCAGGCATGTCTACAAATCGATAACATGGATAAATTTTTCCTTCAGGACCTACTGCGAATGTGCTGTCCATACAGTCCACATATGTACAAACAAATCCTCTTTTCATAAATACTCCCTTACAAAGATGGTCAATATTTTTGAGTTCTATTGTATCTGCAAGGTCCAAGTATTGATCAAGTAGGAATAGCATTAATTCTCCGTAGTCTTTTGGTTCTAATGCGTAGCCGTCACCATTGTCATCTTTTATGGATGGGAGTGCTGGGTGTATTTTAAGATTTAATCCATTTTTCTTGAAGAATTCGAATATTTCTTCTTTATGTTTTATGGAGTAATTGGTGAATGTGCTTATGAAACTTACCCGTAAATCATGTTTTTTTGCTATTTCATATCCTTTTAGTGTCTTATTGTAGTATCCTTGTCCTCTTTGTTTGTCATTTAATTCTTTTGGACCGTCCAGACTGCTTCCTACTGGTATTTCATATTGTTTGAATAGTTGTGCTGTTTTATCATCCATTTGCCATAGGTTTGTTTGTATTGCATATGCTGGGTATAAGTGTGATAGTTTTGTTGATATCTGTTTTAGTGCATGTTCGTAGAATTCATATCCTGCGAGTAATGGTTCTCCTCCATGGAATGTGAATGTTACTGGTTCTTGTTTGAAGTCTTTTAACCAGTCTACTATGTCATTGACTGTTTCTTTTGTCATTACTTGGGATACTGTTTCTGAGTTCCAGCAGTAACTACAATTTGCTGGACATCCCATTGTTGGTACTATCATTATATGCATTTTTATCATACCTTTATTTTGTTTTTTAGTTTATTCTTCAAGGTAGTAGTATTCTCCTTTTTCTTTTTGTTCTCTGTCAAGGTAGCTTTCTTGTTTGTTTACTCTTGGTCTGTTTGTTTCTTTGTCTCTTCTGAATGTTATTTTTACATCGGATAGGAATTTGTTCATTGCATCTCTTAGGTTTATTGGTGCGGTTGCATGTCCACTTTTTGCTGATTCTCCGTAGAATACCATTGCCCGGTCTGATATGTAATCTATGAATACTATGTCGTGGTCTATGATTAGTGCTGATGTGTCGTCTCTTGTTATTAAGTGTTTTATTGCTTTTGCTACTTTAAGTCTTTGTTCTACATCTAGGAATGCTGTTGGTTCGTCTAGTACGTATACGTCTGCTTCTTGTGAGAGTGTTACTGCGGTTGCTAGTCTTTGTAGTTCTCCTCCTGAGAGTTTGTTCACTTGTTTTTCCAGTATTTTGTCTAGGTCGAATGGTTTGGATATGTCTGTTTTGAAGACGTTTGTTCCGTATCCTTTTGCGTTCATGTATAGGAAGTCTTGTACTGTTCCTTCGAAGTCTGATAGTATGTATTGTGGTTTGTATGCTATTTTTATTTCTTCTTCGATTTCTCCGGAGTCTGGTTTTGTTACTCCTGCGAGTATTTTTGCGTAGGTTGTTTTTCCTATTCCGTTTGGTCCGAATGCTGTGATTACCTGGCTTTGGTTTATTTCTCCTTCTTCTACTTCTAGTTCGAAGTTGTCGTATTTTTTGTGGAAGTCTGTGTATTTTGTTATTGTTTCTGATTCTATCAGGTCACTTGGTGGTCTTATTTCGAATTCTATTGGTTGTTTTCTTATTCTTATGTTTTCTTCGTTTAAGAATCCGTTTATGTATGCGTTTATTCCGACTCTTACTCCTCTTAGTTTACTTACTACTCCGTATGCTCCTTCTTCTCCGTACATTACGTGTACGTAGTCACTCATTGCGTCTAGGGTTGCTAGGTCGTGTTCGATTACTAGTACGTTTCTGTTTTCTTCTGTTAGGTCTCTTATTACTTCTACTGTGTTTAGTCTTTGTTTTACATCTAGCCAGGATGTTGGTTCGTCTATGTAGTAGAAGTTTGCATCTCTTAGTATTGTTGCTGCTATTGCTATTCGTTGTAGTTCTCCTCCTGAGAGTTTTCCTAGTTTGCGGTTTAGTGTGTTTTGGAGTTCTAGTTTTTCTACTACTTCTTCTATTTTGTTTCTTTCATCTACTCCTTCTAGTAGTTCTGATACTTTTCCTTTTACTACTTTTGGTAGTTGATCTACCATTTGTGGTTTGTATGCTATTTTTATTTGGTTGTTTGATAGTTTTTTGAAGTAGTTTTGTAGTTGTGATCCTTTGAAGTGTTCTATTACTTTGTCCCAGTTTCCTTCTTCTTGGTAGTTTCCGAAGTTTGGTATTGTTTGTCCTGATAGTATGTTGAGTATTGTTGATTTTCCTATTCCGTTTGGTCCTAGTAGTCCTACTACTGATCCTTCTTCTATTGTTGGCATTCCGAATAGTTCGAATGTGTTTTGTCCGTATCTGTGTATTGGTTGTTCTTGTAGCATTTCTGGTAGGTTGATTATGTTTATTGCGTTGAATACGCATCTGTTTACGCAGATTCCGCATCCGGAACATAGTTCTTCTGAGATGATTGGTTTTTTGTCTTCTCCGATTATGATTGTGTCTTCTTCCATTCGTACTCCTGGACAGTATTCTATACAGGTGTAGTTACATTTTTTTGGTTGACATTTGTCTTTTTCTAATATTGCTATTCGTGACAAGTAATACACTCCCCTTTTTGTATTTTTTTCCCTTTTTTTCATTGACTGGTATTTTTTCAATGATTTATCATTATAATATTATGTTTTTTGTATTTATTAAATATTTTTGTTTTTGTTGGGCTTGTTGAAATTATTAGTTATTGTATGTTAAAATGAACCATTTGGAAATAATTTTATTATTTTAGATAATTTATTTAATTTGTTTTATTTTTTTGAAAAATGTTTAAACATATTAACTATTGGGAGAGTATTATTTTCAATCTTTGTAATAAATTCTAGTAATTTTTAATTTAAAATCTTTTTTGAAGTCTATTTTAGTCCATTAAGTCATAAACCTTAAATCAATAATAAATAACTGATATTAGATATTTAAATATTAAAAAAAATCATTTAAGCTAGTTTTCAATAAATATTGTTTATAGAAAATAAAAATAAATTTTAAAGTCTTGATTATAATATAATTCAATCTAATTTTGTATTTCAAATTATGGTTAAAGTAATAATAAGTTAGGTTAATATGTAGAATGAAAAAACCTCATTTTTCATTTTAGAAAAAATAACGGTAAATTGAGTTATGGTTTAAAAACAAATTTATTGCTATTTTTAGTTTTCATACTATAACAATAAGTCTTGTATAATCATATATCAAGTTAATACTTTTAAGAAAAAGAAAACAATACATATAAATACTACAAAAATATATTATTTTGTATAGGAGTGATTATATGGAAACTTTACCAATAGCACCTATAGGCAGAATTTTATCAAATGGTGGTGCTCCTAGAGCAACAAAAGACGCTAAAATTGAATTATCAAACATTTTATCTGAACACGGTGAAGAAATAGCTGAAGAAGCAGTTAAAATTGCTACACACTCTGGTAGAAAAACTGTTAAAGCTTCTGATGTTCAATTAGCTATTAAGTTAAAATTCTAGATAGTATAAAGAAAGAAATTAACATTGAACGTTGAAAAATTTATAGGAAATAATGATTAAAATATCATATTTTTGATATAATTTAATCATTTATTTATTTTTTTTAAAAAAAAATAAATTAAAACTTATTTTATTATTTGAACTTTTTGTAATTGATTTTACAAAAAAGTCTTTTTTATATTTACCATTTATAAAGGCGATTTTATAAAATTACAGTAATACAATTACCATAATAATTAATATAGGCCATTTGGTCAAATAATACACTACCCCAGAATAATATTAAATCGTCACCACCAGATTAGCATATAACCAAAATTTAAATCTTTTAAAAAATAAAGTAAACATAAAAAGAATAATGGATATTTTTTCTTATGATTAATAATATAAAAACTTTTATCACAGACAATAAAAAGGATTTACTATACATTTTAGCATTATCCATTTTTTTACTAATAATTACCATTCCCAAATTATATGCCCAATATAATATTGGAATAGGAAACTGGGACACATACCTCTATTTAGAAAATGGTAGAGTTTTTGCTAAAATGGGCTGGGGTGACGTTCCCAGCATTGCTCCAGTACTGCCAATAATTCTATCAAAAATGTTCCTGATAGCCGGCCACACATACAAGGAAGCAATATTCAATATTGATGCAGTATTTTATATTATAGGAATATTATCATTTTATTTACTTTTAAGACTAAAATTTAATGAAAATATTAGTTTTATTGGAAGTGTCATCTTTTCAACATTTACTTTATTATACTCATGGGTTGCAATCGGTGGAAATGACATTATAGGAGTTACTGGAACAATTCTTACAGTATACCTGTTTATTATTGCCCATAAATTCAACCACAAATGGTATTTGTTAGCATTCCCTATTGCTGCATATGCATTCCTTTCAAGATATACTGCGGGAGTGATGATTTTTACATTACTATTTTATCTTATTATTAATAGAGTAAACCTTCATGAGATAAAACACATCATTGTTGGCGGAATTTTAGGTGTTATTAGTGTTAGCTGGTTCTTATACCAGTTTTATATTCATCTTGGAACAGCTTTCCCATTTTTAGGACAGTTCAGTGGAACCGTTTCTAATACAGTTGTTTTAGATTCAGGTTTTCTTCCGGATAGCTGGTATTATATTAATCACTTACCTAACTACTTAATGAGTTATGTTCCAAATGTAGATACTTTTAACGCCATTGTTAATCCTATGGGAAATATGCCATCCATTATAGCATATGCATATATCCTATTATTCCTGTTAGGATTCATATTACTCTTTTATAAATTATATGATGCCGTTAAAAGCAGCAAACATGAATTAAATGGTATTAGTAAGATAGGGATTGGATTATCATTAGTGTTGTTTATAATTTTCCTGTTTACGTTAGGATCTATATCATACATTTTTAGTTCAGTCATCTTTTTAATCATATTATTCATATATTGGAAAGTCTTAGAACCATATGATATTAAAGACTTAGACTATGAACTAGTAATGATTTCACTGTTTGTAACATACCTGATATTTCAGTCTATATTGTTTACAAAGAATGACAGGTACTTTATCACAGTACTTCCATTCATAGCATACTTCATTACATATGCCATAGATTCATTGTTTACTTATTTAAGTAAATATGAGCACGGAATTAAATTAAGAAAAATAGCAACAGTAGTTATTGTATTGGCTTTACTGTTTAATACTTTGCTGTTTGTAGGGGAAATTCCTACAAGAAACGATTATGAGGATATAGGTGATGCATGTGAGTGGCTCTTTGAAAATAGACATATAAATAATACGACTTATGTTCATTCGGATAATTGGCCCGCAGTTACATGGTACTTGAATATATATGCTCAGCGTGGTGTGATAAACACGAGTAATGTGTCAGCGCGTGTGAAATTTGCTGAGGAAATATTAACGTATTCTCCGGAACATCAGCCATCATCATATTATCTTGACACAACAAGCAGTGTAAAATATGATTATCCTGGCTTAAATTTAATTAAACAAGTTGGAAGTGTTGGAATATATGAAAATAAGTATTTGAATAAGGGTTATGACTACCTGAGGACTGAAGATTATAAT
Source organism: Methanosphaera sp. (assembly GCA_017431845.1). GTDB lineage: Archaea > Methanobacteriota > Methanobacteria > Methanobacteriales > Methanobacteriaceae > Methanosphaera. The sequence continues at coordinate 13,361 of JAFRKG010000164.1, forward strand.
AATAAACTAAGAAATGATATAAACGAGTATAATAGGACGCATGATAATTATGTATGATTTAAAGAAGATTTTGAAGGATAATTCCCTGCTTACCCTGCTTTCTATTATTATGCTAGTTTATTCTTTTATTCTTGTTTGCTGTCAGAATATTAGAGGAGTGAGTTATTGGGATATTTTTGTTTACTTACAGAATGCTATGCTTTTTTCACATATTAATATTGGTAGTCAGTTGAGTGTTCCACCAGTGTTTTCATTACTTGTTTCTGTTCCTTTTCAGTTGGGCTTTGTTTCTGAAACTTCAATGTTTGTTGTTTCAGGTATTTTATTCTTTTTCCTTGTTATTGGAATTTTCTTATTGTTTAATAAGTATTTTGATGAGGAAGTGTCATTTGTTGGTAGTTTGATTTTTTCAATGTTTTCACTTGTTGTGACCTGGGCTTTAACTGGTGCTACTGATGTTCCTGCATTATGTTTTAGTGTTTGGGCTTTGTATTTTACTATCAAGGGTTTGGAGAATGATTTTAAGTATTATTATTTGGCTATATTATTCTTTGTCCTAGCATTTTTCACCAGGTTTACTGAGGGTTTTATTCTTATTGTTATGGATTTTTATCTTTTGTTGAATTTTGATGATTTTAAGAGGCAGTTAACTTTCAGACGTGTTTGTAGCGTAGTGGTATATTGTATTATTATTGCTGGTATTGTCGGCGGAGTTTATATTAGTTTTCAGGGCACGATTCCTTTTATTAGTCAATTTTTAGAGGTGTCTAGTAGTAGTCAGGTTTCAAGTATTAATGTGGGTTATGATTTAAATCCGTTTTATTATTTCCAGAATTTGCCCCAGTATTTAACAAGTAATGCGATTTCTAATGAGTATTTTAGTAGTTTGTCCATTAGTTATAATAGTCCTACTGTTTTATCGTATGTGCTTTTGGCTTTAGTTGCTGTTTATATTGTTAAGTTTGCTTCTAATTTGGTATGTTATGATAAGGAGAATATAGGTTATAGGTATTTGAAAGTTTCGTTTATAGTGCTTTTATCAATAATTGCAATAATTAGTTATAATCATGTATCTTATATAATAACAGAATTACTCTTTACGTCCATACTATTATTATATTATAAATGGCTTCCAGATAAAGATAACCAGATGGACTATGTTATGTTTTTATGGATGGGAATTTTCATTATAATGCATTCTTATCATCCGGTAAAAGTTGATAGATACATAATACCAATACTCATACCAATAACATACTTCATATGCAAATCAACCAAAAACATATTCAAAGACAAAAAGAAAACACTAACCACACTAACAATAATACTAATAATACTAATACCAATAAACGCAATTTACCTAACATCAATAACACAGGAACCACCACATACACACGAAGAAAAACTAGCAAGCAACTACCTGAAAAACTACGACCCACAATACAAAAAATACAACATATCATCAGACAGAGGAGTAACATACAGCTGGTACCTGAAAAAATACACATACACAACAATACCAAGAGTACTCAAAGCAAACAATGAAAGCTTAACAGATAAACTAAAAAGCATAAACGCAAAATACTACATAGACTCAACAAGCAACCTCACAAACATAACAGGATACCACCCAATATACGATAACAACAAAGAAAACATCAGAATAAAAATATACGAGTGCGATTAAATGATAAACAAAGAAAAACTAATACAAGAAATAATACAAATACGAGAAGAAATAGGACACGACTACGTTGAACCCGAAATAAAAGAGATACACTACGAAGATGACGAACTTACAATAATAGCACCAGACAGGCCAGAAAAATCAATAATAATAGGAAAAGGAGGATGGGTAGTAGGCAAACTAAGAGAAAAACTAGGCATCAAATCAATCCATGTAATATCATACACAGACCTCATACTAAAGGAATACCAGCTAGAACTATCAGTAAAACACCTTGAAAAACTATTAAACAAGAAACAAATACCAGAAGAATACACCACAGTATTCACCAACCTCCTAGAACTACTAAAAAGAAAACAAGAAGCACCATACAACAACAACATAATACAAAAATATGTGGAAAAAAACATAAACAGAGAAAACATCCCCCAAGCAAAAGCAATAATAGCCCTATCAGGAGGAGTAGACAGCAGCTTCTCAACAGTAATGGCAAAATCACTAGGATTTAATGTAAAAAGCATAACCATAGACCCAGGAACAATAATACTGCCAAAACAATTCAAATACAACATACAAAACCTAACAGAAGCCATAAACATAGAACACGAATACGTACCAACAGACATGAACGAAATAATAACCGACGCATTAAAAGGTAAAATACACCCATGTGGAAGATGCTCAAAGAATATACATACAAAAATAGAAGAACAACTAGAAAAAGAAGACACAACTGTAATGATATTCGGAGACCTATTATCAACAGGATCCCAGGCAATAGTAAAACACAATGACAAAATAAGAATAAACCTACCCGCACTACTACGGATGGAAAAATCAGAAATAAAAAATATAATAACAAAATATAATGTGAAAAAAATAAAAGGATATGGCTGTCCACTAATAGTCCAAGTACATAAGAAATACCCACAATACAAATCATTCTCCATACAAAGAGTACTGCGAGAAACAAGAGCAGGCATACTGGAACCAGGCGAAGCTCTTGAATTAATAAGAACTATTTAATAACCATTAATGCACCATATATAATGAGGACAAGACCTAAAATGTAAGCAACCAATGCAGGATAAACAATAATTAAAATCCCGACAACAATCGCTGCCACATAATAAATATCATCCCTTTTCTCAAACATTTAATCACCCTTCATGAAAGTTTTTATATGTAATACTATTATTACTATAACTTACTACTCTTTTAAAAAACTTTCCATAATTTCAATAGAATCCATAACTGCCTCCGGTGCACAGCCACCCTTCACAATCCTACTTTTAACATTCAACAAAGGATCAAGTGCTCTTTTCACAGATTCCTCGCCAAGCCCCAGTTTTTCACCAGTTACTTCAACAGCAACCCTGTCAACATAATCATTATCAATATCCTTTGTATTAATTCCTTCACTAATAGCATCAGACACTATCCTGCCAACAATCTGATGAGCAGTCCTGAATGGAAGATTTTTCTCCCTTACCATTACATCAGCAAGTTCAGTTGCAGTAGCAAAGTTTGCACCAGCAAGCTCTTCTGTTCTATCCTTGTTAACAGTTAAAGTAGCAAGCATACCATGAACAATTCCTAGAATATCATTTGTATTATCAATAGCATTCCAAACATGAGGAGAAACTTCCTGCAAATCCCTATTATAACTATGAGGAATGCCCTTAATCATTGAAAGTATTGTCATAAGCTCACCATAAGCTATAGTACTTTTACCCCTGGCTAACTCAGCAATATCAGGATTCTTCTTCTGTGGCATGATACTGGATGTGGATGAATACTGGTTGGAACATTCAACCATCCTAAACTCATATGTACTCCAGATAACAATCTCATCCGAAATTTTACCCAATGTTGTTGAAAGCATTGCATAATCAAATACCGTTTCAGCTGCAAAATCCCTGCTGCTAACACCATCAATAGAGTTATCCATTACATTTGAGAAACCTAAGAGTTCAGTGGTTCTTTGCCTGTTAATTGGAAAACCTGTTGTGGTTAATGCCGCAGATCCTAACGGGTTCATATCTACACGTTTATATGTGTCCATGAAACGTTCACAATCACGTCTTAATTCATTAGCATAAGCCATTAAATGATGTGCAAAAGTAGTTGGTTGTGCATGCTGTAAATGAGTGTAAGCAATGAATAAAGTGTCAGTATTCTCTTTAGCCATTTCTACTATTGTTTCAATGAAAGCTTTAATATTTGCTATGGTGTTCTCAATTTCCCATTTTAATGTAAGTCTGACATCAGTACATACTTGATCATTTCTGCTTTTACCAGTATGCATAAATCCTGCTTCTTTACCTATTTGTTTAGTAACATAATCCTCTAATGCCATGTGAATATCTTCAAAGGAAGGGTTAAGATCCAATGCTTCTATTCCCTCGTTTTCAAGTTTATCCAGTGCTTCTAATATTTTCTTTCCAGACTCTTCAGGTATGATTTCTTGTTCTATAAGCATAGTAGTATGTGCTCTGTTACATTTAATATCTGCATCGAAGAGTCTTTTATCAAATTCAATACTTGATGAAAAAGCGGCTGCATCATCAGTCATCTGTCCATCAAAACGTCCTGCTCTTAAATCCATAATAATCTTACATCCTTTAATAAACTATTTATAATTTTTGTAATTAAACCTTAATTTTATTTGTGGTTAAAAGTAGAATTAATCAGTAAAATGGTAAAATAGGAAACTTATAATTCAAATGTTCCTTCATAGGTGTAACCTTTCTTTTCTGATGGGTTTTCTTCAATATGGAAATTGAATGTTTCCTTGTTTGTTATGTATAGGTGTGCTAATGTTATTCCAATGTCTATTGGATTCCATTTTCCTATTGTTCGTTTTTTGATGAATCCGAAGTTTTTCCTGTAGATGTTATATGTTCCATCATTGTTGTGTGTGAAGTACCATGGTTGGCTGTTTGTTGCTGATGGGGCGTATTGTGCTGGTTTTAGTTTTTCATCAGCCGCATCTGTTATTTCTTCTAGTTTTTTTCTGTTGAATTCTTCTATTTTTCTGTGTGTTGTTGTTGCCGGTTTTCCGAAGGATATTGTTATGATAAATTTTTGTTGGGGGTTTTTGTTTTTGTAGTTTGAGTTTGGACTTACCATTCCCAGCCAACATGATCCTATGTTTCTTGATTGAAGGTATAAGTCTAATTGTTGGAATATGAATCCTATGTTTTCTTTGTAGTTTTCTTTTTCTTCTGAGAATAGTAGAAGGTAATGTGGTGCATCCCATCTTAGTAATGATTTTACTTCATTGCTTGTTACTAGATCATAATCCCATTTTATGTTCTTGTTTAAGGGTTTTGTTTGTTTTATGAAGTTTATTATTTCTTCTATTGTTTCTTCGTCTAATTGTGTTTGTGAATATGTTCTACAGGATTGTCTTTTAAAAATTGTTTCTTCTATGTTCATATATAGTCTTTTACCATAAGTTTATGTCAAAAAATTCTATTAACCAATTTTCATAATAAGTAACATTATCTACAAGTTCATAAAATAAGGACGTAAACAACTCTATTAGATAATCTAATGTTACATAATCTGAGATATATATTTCTCGTTTAATATCTTTCCATACATCTTCAATAGGATTTCAAAATGGACAATATGGTGGTAGAAAGACTAGATTGATTGATAAAATATCACATATTTCTTCTACAAATTTTGCAGTATGTATTCGTGCATTATCTAATA
>JAFRKG010000011.1 GCA_017431845.1 Methanosphaera sp.
TCTACTAATTCTGTGTAATTAGTTACGTTTGCTATGTTGGATTTGAGTACATAATGGTTATTTGTTGTTTTTTCATCAGTTCCGTTTATTATTATTTCCACGTTATCATATTCATCAGATATTGTAAACTGTGTTAAATTATTTACACTAGTACCATTTCCTATTTCTTTACCATCAGCTATGATACTAAAATTAACGATAGAAATGTAACTATCCTCATTTACTAGTTGTATGTTATTTGTCTCGTTTATGATGAAGTTAGCGGGAGTATTTTTATAAATTTTTGTGTCTGTAATATTGTAAGTACCATATAAGTTGTATATTGCTCCTCCCATAGCATCAGCATTTGAATGAAAATCTGTTGTTTTTGCGTTTGCATTGTTGTTGTTTAGTGTTGTGTTTTTGATGGTTAAAGTTCCACGGTTGTTGCATATTGCTCCTCCCCGAGCATTACCATTTGACCATTCACAGATTTCTGTTGTTACTTGGTTGTTCGTGAGTGTGGAGTCTGTGATGGTTAAAGTTCCACCGTCGTTGCATATTGCTCCTCCCCAAGCATCTGTATGTCCATACATACTTGGTGCTGTTATTGCTGTTGATTTGTTGTTTTCTATTGTGGAATGTGTGAAGGTTAAGATTCCACTGTTGTATATTGCTCCCCCATAAGTGTCGCATATTGTTTCTATATTACCATAAGGACCCTCAGGGTAGCTATATTCTCCAGTTGCTTGATTATTTATGAATGTTGAGTCCGTAATCGTTAAAGTTCCTTCGTTGTATATTGCTCCCCCCTGTTCAGCTTGTGCGTTTGTTATTGTAATATTTTTTAGAACCAAAGTAGATCCTCTATAGATAAAAAATAGTTGTTTTTGGTCACCGTTTATTGTTTGTCCGTTTCCATCAATTGTAAGAGTATAATCTTGATTATACCATCTGATTGTTTGTGTTGTCGTAAATGATGAGCCTTCTTCTAGTTTTATGGTTGTATTTTCACTGATATCTCCAATTATGCTTTGTAAATCGTTCCAACTTGTTGCTTCTATTTCTGTTTTTGTTTTCGTGTTTTTTTGCTTAATTTTTTCTATCTTATATGTCTTCTTCTCAGATGTTTTTTCTTTTACTTTATTTGTTTGGGTTTTATTACTGGTAACGGTTTTTGTAGTTGCTTTTTTTGTTTTAGCAGTTGTTGTTTTGATGTTTTTTGTGTTGTCTTTGATTATTTTGGTGTCTTTGTTTGTATTGGTTTTGTTTGTTGTTGCTGCGCTTGCCAGGCCTACAAGCAGTATTGTGATTGCTACCAGTAATAATACCTTTCGTATATGTTTGCTTTTCATATTTTCCGTTCACCTTCATTCATACCTATTTTATTAATCATTGTGGATTAATATAATATTAGATATTACCTGTTGATTTAATTAAATGTTTTCATTCGTTTTATGTTTTAATTAATCATCAGCAGCGTTTAGATTATATTTTATCTTTTCAATAGCTTAAATATCCTCCCAAATGCTAATTTGCTTATCATATCAATTAATTATATTAGTTATAGTTGAAATATTAATAGAACATTTCCAAATCTTAATTATATTAAAATCAGTATTTGATTGACGTGTTATGATTAAATCCATATTCTAA
>JAFRKG010000165.1 GCA_017431845.1 Methanosphaera sp.
GTCACTGTCTAATATTGTCATGTTTTTAGATTAATTATGTTTTGTTGTTGATGCATTAGAGGTATGTTTTCAAGATTATGTTTGTGCAATACGTTTCGTCTTATCCATCTGATTCTTTGTAGTCTTAGCCATCTGGTTAGTCCTTTGATTGTTCTGTATTTTCTTTTTATATAATGTGGGAGTGTTATTCCGAAGTATCTTTCTATGTTGTTGTTTGTTCTTGGAATTAATTGATCGTCATAATATTGTATTGTTTTATCGAATTTTTTTCCTAGGTTTTCTAAGAATTTGCATGTATTTTTATCTAGGAATGTTTTTCGATTATGGAGTGTGTTGAATCTTCTGGTTGCTGATTTTTTGTCTTCGGTATCATACATGTTTTCTATATATTTATTATTGTTTAATAGTTCTTTTAATTCGTTTTTCTTAGTTTTTCTTTCGTTTCGTAATCTCTTGTTTTCTTTTTTTATTTTATCAATTTTTTGACGTTTTTTCTTTTTTTCTTTTTTGAGTAATCGTTATCTTTAATATCTTGTTCTAGTGTTTTTATGGTGTTTTTATTTCTTTTTATGTTGTTGTTGATTGTGTTTATTCTTCTGGATACTTTATTGATGTTTTTGAATGAGTTATCGTGATGATTTTTGAGTATGTGAAATATGCATAGTTGGTGTTTGAGTCCTATTTTCTTAATTATTTCAGGATACATGGGTGCACCATCAGTTACAAGAGCTATTTTGGGTAATCCTGATAGACTTGACTCTAGAAATGATTCTACGACTGTTTTATCAAAATCTTTTTTATCAATTATTAATTCGTTGATAGGTAGTTGGGTAATGGCATCAATTAATGCTAAACGAACTAATGGATTGGTATTTTCATATGGATACTGCTCATCTAGGTGATAATAGCCACTAGCTTCTATTCCATATTGTTTTAAGAGTTCTGCTAGTTGTTGTTCCTGTCTGTTTAAAAAATCATCATCATATATTGATTCAAAATAGTATGCTGTTTGTCGTGGCATTTCCACACCATTTTCAAACCGTATCATCTCAGCCTTTTTTTCATAGGATAAATAACCAATATAATCATAATTCAAACATTTTTCACCGATATCATATGAATAGTTACAATATTCCTTGATGAAAGGTTCTAATGAAGTTACTTGTGTTTTACCACAGTTAGGACAAATATATTGTTCTTTACGAATGCCTTCTAATTTATTAGGTTTAATTATCCTGGATCCATTATTGTCCATTTTACAACCACATACAGGACATACGGGTTGTTTATCTTCATAATAAACTATTTCATTATAATCTGTGAAAAAGAACTGGAAAAAATCAATGTATTTAATATCTACAACATTATTTAGAAAAAGCTTGCCCTTATCTGTATAACCCAAAGTTTTATATGAATCTTCAGACAAATCATCATCTGTAAAGGATAGTATTAGTCGCATAATAAATATTTTATCCTTTACCCTATATATAGGCTTCTATTTTTAATATAAACTTTCATAAACCATCTAAATTATTACTTTTGATATATATGGGGTTTATAATTCACAACTATCCTGTTATTTACTTTAATTTAAAAATAAACTTCTTTAATAATTATTATAACAATTGTTAAGTCTAGTTATTTAATTAACCTTAGCTTTCTTTAAATGACTTTTAAAACATTAACAATAAACAGTTTTAAAAAATAATTTCATACCAATTATTGTAATCCATATGAAATGATAATTGAGTTATTTATTAAAATCAAAAAATCTATCATCATGACAATTTTATACACTGACATTATTTAATACTTATCAGAATAGAGAGAATTATTTTAGTATTTTCTATGATGGTCATAAAAGAGGGAATGTTGATTTCATTTTAGATAATGGATTAAAAAGACTCATCCCAGTTGAAGTAGGTCGTAGCATAAAAGATAAAAAGCAAATTAAAAATGCTATAAATGAATATAATAGTGATTATGGGATTATTGTTTCTAATTCTACACAACAGATAGAGAAAATTAATGATGTGATTTATATTCCATTCAGAACATTTGCATTATTATGAACATTTTAGTAATAGTTTTTACATAATATTATATAATTATAAATTTTAGATTAAAAAGGTGATTATTTGTCAACATTTAAATCGTTAGAAGAGGCTCGTGAAAATTTCAAAGAGGATAAGTTTGCAACAAATATGGGTGCAAAGATTGATGAATTAACAGAAGAGTATGCTGTTTGTAGTTTAGAATTGAATGATAGTCATAGAAATGCATATGGTGGAGTTATGGGTGGGGTGATTTTTACTCTGGCTGATTTTGCTTTTGCTGTTTTATCTAATCATATTCATTCTTTGACTGTTGCTCAGAGTGTTAACATTAATTATTTGAGTGCTGCTAAGGGTGATAAATTAATTGCTAGGGCTACTTGTAGAAAAAGTGGTCGTACTACTTCTATTATTAATGTGGATATTAGTGATGATACGGGTCGTGATGTTGCGGTGTTTATTGGTAATGGGTTTAAACTTTAATCATTACCTTCCCCCTTTTTGAGTTTGTTTTATTTTTTTTCCAAGAGTTTATGATAAGTTTTTAGTTATAAGTTTTTAGATTTAAGTTATAATATATATGATTAGTATAATTAACATCCTAAATCAAAAATATAAATTAAGAAAAAAAAATGTAAAGGAAATATTTTTTATGAGTAAAAAGGGTTCAGTAGAAGAAAGAGACTTAGTCAATAAACTATGGGATGCAGGTTTTGCAGCAATGCGTGCACCAGCCAGTGGAGGTGCAACAAAAAGACCATTACCAGACGTTCTTGCAGGTAACGGCAAAATATATCTTGCAATAGAAGTAAAATCCACAAGACAAGACCACATATACATTGACAACGAGAAAATAAGCAACCTACAAGAATTTTGCAACATATTTGGTGCCACACCATATATTGGTGCTAAGTTTATCCGTAAACCTTGGAGATTTGTTAAAATAGAAGATTTACATATTACCCGTAGCGAAAATTATAGAGTCAATACAGATCTTGCTTTCAGCAAAGGTTTAGATTTTGAAGAAATAATAGGTGGTACTAAGCAGACTCGTTTAATTTAATTATTAATTTTTTTATTATAATAAGTTATAAGTAACTAAGTTAAAAATAATAATTACATAAGTTATAAAATATATAAAAAACGTGGAAAAAAAAAACATGTCAACACAAAAAACGAATAATAAGGAAGTACTAATATTTCACAATACTTCCTGCAGCATCACGCCTGTACTTTCCAAACTCAGAAAGTTGACTTAACTGTTTTTTATCAAATACTGGTCCTTCTACACATACCCTGTAACCTGTATCATCTATACAGCATTGCCCACATATACCCAGACCACATTTCATGTAACGGTCTAATGCTAATTGACAGTCCACATCATATTTTTGACTTAATTCCAATAGTTTATATGACATTATTTCTGGTCCACAGCCCACGATTATGTCGTATTCTCCGGTTTGAAGCATTTGTTCTGCTAGTTCTGTGCTGAATCCTTTAAATCCTTGGCTTCCATCATCGGTACATTCATGTACTTTTATGTTTTCTTTTTCAAATTTTTCAACGAATACTAATTCTTCTTTACAGCTTGCAGCAGATATGAGGTCAACATTATCATAGAAGGATAGTAATGGTGCTAGTGATGCTATTCCTGATCCTCCACCTACGGCTAGTATTTTCTTATAATCCGATAATTCGTATCCATGGCCGTATGGTCCTCTGATTCCTATTTTGTCGCCGACATCTATGTTATCATACATGTTTTCTGTGAATGGCCCTGCTTTTCTTACTGTTATACCCATTTGGTTGTTTTCTTTGTCTATTACTGATATTGTCATTGGTTTTTCTGTGTTTAAGTCCCATACCATTACGAATTGTCCCGGATGTATGTCTTCTGTTATTTGGAATGGGAATATGAATGTTTTTACTGTTGGTGTTTCTATTATTGTTTCTTTTATTGTCACTACTTTTGGTACTTCATCATCATATACATTTTGAATCATCCTAAAAACACTCCTTATAGTTCATGTGATAATCCTATTATCTCAGTTATGTTGTTATATCCGTTTTCTTCTAGGAATATGCTTAGGTCGTCGGTTATATTTTTGAATATTTCTGGTCCTTCATACATTATTGATGTTCCTATTTGCAGTAGGCTTGCTCCGGCATACATGAACTCGAGCACATCCCTGTAATCTTTTATTCCTCCGACTCCGAATATTGGTATGTCTACTGTTTTATATGTGTTGTATACACATTTTAGTGCTATTGGCTTTATCATTGGCCCGGCTATTCCTCCGAGTACGTTGTTGAGTATTGGTTTTGCTGTCTGGTAGTCTATTCTTAGTCCTGGTCCGACACTATTTATTAGTGTTAGTGCGTCTGCTCCTGCTTCTTCGCTTGCTTTTGCTATTTTTGTTATGTCTGTTACGTTTGGTGTTAGTTTAACTATTATTGGTACGTCTTTTATTGCATCTTTTACGCTGCTTACGATGTTGTATGTCATTTCTGGGTCTTCGCCTATGTTTGATCCGAATCCGCATTTTGCGTGTGGGCAGGATACGTTTAATTCGAATGCGTCGACTAGTTTTTTTGTTTGTTCTGCTACTTCACAGAATACTTCTTCACTATCTCCGTATATTGATGCTATTACTGGTGTTTCGTTTCGTATTTCTTTTAGTTCTCTTAGTTCTTCTTTTTTTGCTTCGACTCCTGGGCTTGCTAGTCCTACTGAATTTATTACTCCTCCTTCTATTTTTACGATTGTTGGGTTTTCGTATCCGTCGTTTGCTTCTAGGCTAAATGATTTTGTTACTATTCCTCCGGCTCCTGCTCGTGCTACCATTTTCATGCTGCTTGCAGTTGTTCCGAGGATTCCTGCTGCTAGAAATAGTGGGTTTTTTAGTTTCATTCCAAGAATATTAGATTTTAACATATTATTTCCTATTCCATTATTTTTTTTTATTGTTGTTTGGTATAATTTTTGTTTTTTAAAGTTAATTAATATTAATTAATAATACTAAAAATATTATACATGAAGGCTTTTATTACAACAACTAGTTTTGGATTTATTGCCCTGGATGAAGAATTTAGTATTGTTGATAAATTCTTGTTTGATGAAAAGCAGGTTGAATTCTTAGAGAAGGTTGAAAACAGGGAGTTAATTGATGAAGAAGTTGAATTGATTGATCGTTTACTTGAAGATTTTGAGGAGGTTATTGTTGAGACTAATAAGAGTAAGTCGGTTTATGATGCTTTATTTGATTCTGGTAAGGTTTCTGTTGAGAATTTCACGGGTCATGGAGATTATGTTAGGGAGAATTTTGATGAGGTTATTTCTTCTTTGACTGAATTGGATATAGGAAAGAGTCTTAACGCTTCTTATAATGTTTTAGTTTCTCGTAAAATAAGGGAGTCTGTTAAAATTAATGATGTTATGATTGTTGAGACGATTAATTCGTTGGATGAAATTGAGGAAAGTACTGGAAAGTTGATTGAACGTTTACGTGAATGGTGTACTCCTCTTCTTCCTGAGTTGGATAAGCTTCATAATCATGAGTTGTATTCCAGGATTATTGCCGAGTATACTAGTCGTGAGAATATTATGGAATCGGATGTTTTGGATAATACTCATGTTAGTTTAGATCCTGATTATATTGTTGATATTGGTGAAGATGATTTGAGGATTATCAGGTCTTTTGCTAAGAGTGTTTATAGTTTGTATGAAAGTAGGAATACTTTGGAGGAGTTTATTGATTCTAAGATTAGGGAGGTTGCTCCGAATATGTATGATGTTGCAGGGGCTAATCTTAGTGCTAAGCTTATTGCTCATACTAATGGTCTTGAGAATTTAGCTAAGCTTCCTAGTAGTACTGTTCAGATTATTGGTGCTGAAAAGGCTATTTTTAGGCATTTGAAGACTGGTGAAAATCCTCCTAAGCATGGTTTGATTTTCCAGCATCCTCTTATTCGTGGTTCTAACTGGTGGGTTCGGGGTAAATTGGCTCGTGCTGTAGCCGGTAAGATTAGTGTTGCTGCTCGTAAGGATGCTTTTAGTGGTGATTATGATCCTGGTTTGCGTGTTGAGCTTGATGAAAGAATTGATGAGATTAAGAAGGCTCATCCTTTCCCTGAACGTAAGAAGAATAAGAAGGATGATTCTGGTGATAAAGGTCGTAAGAAAAAGGGTAAGAAAGAGCGTGGCAAGAAGAAGAAACGTAATAAGAAGAAGTTAAGAAAAGGAGAATATACTTATTAAGATGAGGAGTTGAATATTATGCAGGTAATTGAGATTGGTGAAAATGTTTATCAGATTGATAATAGTATTGCTACTGTTAATTTGACTCCTGGGATTCAGGTGTATCAGGAGAAATTAGTTGAATATGAGGGTAGGGAGTTGCGTATCTGGAATCCTAGGCGTTCTAAGTTAGCTGCTGCTATTGTTAAGGGTTTGCATACTTTTCCGTTTAAGCATGATTCTAAGGTGTTGTATCTTGGTGCTTCTGCTGGTACTACTCCTTCGCATATTTCTGATATTTGTGTTGATGGTCGTGTGTATTCTGTTGAGTTTAGTCCTACTATGATGAGGGATTTTCTGGACGTGTCAGGTAATCGTGAGAATTTGTTTGCTATTCTTAATGATGCTACTCGTCCTCATAATTATCAGCATCTTGTTGAGAAGGTTGATGTTGTTTATAGTGATGTTGCTCAGGCTACTCAGACACAGTTGTTCCTGGATAATTTCAGACTATTTGGAAAAGATGATTGTGTTGGAATATTAATGATTAAAGCTAGAAGTATTGATGTTACTCGTAAACCAAATGATATTTTTAAAGAAGAAAAGAAACGTTTAAAAGAAGGTGGCCTGAAAGTTATTGAAGAAATAAAACTAGACCCATATGAGAAGGATCATATAGCATTTATTTGTGAAAAAAATTTCTAAAAAAAAGTAGAAAAGGATTATAACATAGAACATACCTTTTCAACAATCCTTTTAGATATGTTCTCCTTAGTATCAAGACAATACTTCTCATAACCATCACGATCAACCAGGTAAACCTCATTATTATCAGAACCAGGCCCACCATCCTCAACCAATATATCATTAGCAACAATAATATCAGTACCATAATTATTCATACGATTAACCGCCTTTTCGATGAGAAACTCTTCACTAACACCAGCCTCGGCCTTAAAGCCAACCACGAAAGTGTCAGGATTCAAAACTTTAATCTGTTTTAAAAGTTTAGGCAACCTAGTAAAATGCACAGTAACATCATCATCCGATGAAATCTTATTTTCACAAACATCATCCACCGAAAAGTCAGATATAGCAGCTGCCGAAACATAAACATCCGAACAGACAACTTTTTCTTTTAAAACATCCATCATTTCACGAGTAGATTCAACATCAATCCTGTCAAAAAGCTTAGGAACATGAGTTCTTATAAGACCACAGATAAGTGTGACATTTGCTCCCTGCCTGTATGCTTCCTTAGCAATTTCAACACCCATCTTACCAGAACTTCTATTGGTTATTCCCCTCATAGCATCCATTGCTTCAAAGGTAGCGCCGGTAGATACTAAAACATTCTTACCAGTAAGCTTCTGATTACCAGTTAATCTTTCAACTTCCAGGACAATATCATGCCTTGATGGAAACTTAGCCTTACGTTCAGATTCACGAGGTTCCATAAAATGAACATGATCATTATCTTCCTTAATCTTCTCAACATTATCACTGATTGCTTCATACATTGATATGTGCATTGAAGGAACAAATAAGATGGGAGTATCATAACCACTAGCAGTTAAGAGCAATGTTGTGACTGTTGTATCTGCAATTTTATGTGCGAACTTGCTGATAGTGTTTGCAGTTGCTGGTGCTACTAGTATCAAGTCTGCCTGTGCTCTTGTTACATGTTCAACATAACCAGTAATCTTGGTTATTACAGGATTTTTTGTGGCAAACTCCATGGAGAGTGGAGTTATGATCTCTGTGGCGGCTTCTGTCATGAAGCATTCCACTTCATATCCGTGTCTTTTTAATTCATGAACTAATTTTAAATCTTCTGTAGCGGCTATGCTGCCTGTTATACATAATATTATCTTCATCTTATCGCCTTATTTTGAAAAGAACCTGTTTACTTGTTCCATGAATGTTGATGCTAATGAACCATCATATGTTGAGTCGTTTTTTAGTTTGAATGTTCCCATTATTAAGTCATAACTGGACCTTTGTGATTCGTATGATTCCAGTGGTGCTGAGAATAGTACTACATACATTTTTCCGTTGCTCATTTTTATCCATGTTGCAACATGTTCTTTTTGTGTTCCATCTGCCTCGTTTACAAGGTATCTGTGAACTATTACGGACTGGTTGTTTATTGTGGTTTTTACTTCCTGGATATTCACATAGTTTGGTGATTTAACCAGATTTTTATTATTGTTACTGCATGCTTCCTGTATGTCTGCTCCAAGTTCTGATGGTACTTGCTGTACTACTGCTGATATTTTAGAATTTTGTTTATCTGCTACTGCTCCTATTGATCCTTCTGCTACGCTGTTTACTACTTGCCAGCTTTCAGGGTATTGGAATGTAATACCGTTTGATTCGAATGTTTCTCCGGATTTGAACAGGTCGTCTGTTATGCATCCGGATAATGAAACTACTATTACTATCAGTATTGGTATTAGTATTATTGTTTTGTTTATTTTCATGTATTACACCCCCCTAATTACTGGAACTTGAACTTGAACTTGAACCTGAGCTACTCGAACTTGATCTGGAACTAGAACCTGAGCCGTAGCTGCCCGAACTTGATCTACCACTACTTCCATCGCTACTGCTGCTTGATGAACTAGAACTACTTGAAGATGACTTCTTATAGTTAGAATATGATTTCTTTGAATATGTCTTAGTCTTATTATAAGTTATATTTGCAGTATTATTAGTCATATTTGAAGCATTTAATGTTGTTGAATCTGCTGAAAAAGCAGTGTCCGATATTGTTACATTAGGTGAAGTGTTTGCTTGAGAATTATTTATAGCAGTAATTCCCGCAATTATTCCAATACCAAATGCCAACAATAAGAACAGTATGATAAATGCCCTCTTGGTTGTGCTGCTGAACATGTTAGCACGCTGTATCTGTCCATAATCTTTTCCTTCACTTTTAGAGTATTGGTCTACAAATTCATCATATAACTCTTCTTTTTTAGCTTTTTTTTCTTTTATGAGTGAAGGTTTGAATCCTTTAGATTCCTGAAGTTTTGATACTGTTTCTTTGTTACCTAATTTTCTTTCATAACGTATACGTAGTGTATCATATTCATCTAATGTTATGTTTCCTTTATTTTTTTCTTCTTCCAATTCTTTTAATTTTCTTTCTATATTATGTCGAGAGCTTCCTCTTGCTATGCTAATTCCCCCCAACAGTTATAGTTGAATAAGAACCCAGTACCTTAAGGATACTGACTTCTTCTTCAATTGCAGATAATGTTCTGTTTATATGAGGCTCATTTATATGTCCCTGCATATCAATAAAAAACAAGTATTTGCCCATGCCCTTTTTTGAAGGTCTGGATTCAATTCGAGTAAGGTTTATGTTTTCCTGAGCAAAAAGTCGTAACACTTCATAAAGTCCTCCGGGCTTATCTCCTTTTAATGAGATAATTATTGATGTTTTATCATGTCCTGTGACTTCTTCTTGAGATTTTTTTGAAATTATTACGAAACGTGTAATGTTATTATCATAATCCTGAATGTTTTTATCTATTATTTCTAGATTATATTTCTCTGATAATATTTCATTACCTATTACTGCGGCGGTGGATAATTCTGTCACATAACGAGCAGCATTTGCCGTGCTTGACATTGCATGAACTTGTTTGTTTATGTTGTTTATATAATGTCTGCATTGAGCTAGTGCTTGTTGATGAGAACAGATTACGAATATGTCATCCAAGGTTTTTCCTTTCTGTGCTAAAAGATTCTGTTTTATTGGTAATTCTAATTCTTTGTATATCTTCAGATTGTATTGTGTTAAAGCATCTAGTGTTACGAGTACTGATCCTTCTGTTGAATTTTCAATTGGCACTACTGCTTCGTCTATTTCATCATTTTCTAATGATTCGAAGATGTGAATTATATTATCATAGGGCACTATTTCAGTATCCTTATCTGTAACTTTTAGTACGGCTTCATGGGAAAATGTGCCTTCTGGTCCCAGGTATCCTACTTGTATATTTTTTTTCATTATTATATAATATGTTTAAATATCTTGATAATGTTTGTGAAAAAATAGGGTGTACATTTTTTTGCTTGGAGGTTATGCTAATAAAAATATAAAAATATTAAAAGAGGAAATAAAACTGTTTTTAGTAGTTTCCTCTTTTTCTGTTGTAGTCATAGATGTATTTGAGTATGTCTGTTTTTGAAACAATACCCTGTACCTTGTTTTTGTCATCAGATACTGGCATTCCACTGAATTCTTTTTCAATCATTATTTTTGCAACTTCTGCTATTGAAGCATCTTTTGTGGTTGTTTCAATTGTCTGTGACATTACTTCCTGTATGAAGAGGTTTCGTATCTGTGAGTGCTGATATTTTTCAGGTACTCGTTTTTTGAAGTCTATGATTGTTTTTGCCATGTCTTTTGCTGTGAATATGCCTATGATGATTCCATTGTTTACTACAACTAGTCTTGCAATGTCGTTATCTATCATTAATCTTCTTGCATGTACTAATCTTTCATCTGGATTAATGGTTATTACACGTTTTGTCATTACGTCTTTGATTGGTGTTTCTGAGTATGCGTCGGTGTCTGCTTCTTTTAGGAAGTCTGTTTTTGTCACCATACCTACTATTTTGTCACCATCAGTTATTGGTATTCCACCTATATGGTTTTCCACCATCTTTTTAAGAACTTGTACTTTTGATTCTTCAACATTTGCTGTTATTACTTCATCGGTCATGATTGTTGAAATTCTCATGTGTGAAAGTGGAACTTCTTCGTATTTTGCTGAAGCAATTTTTGTTGCCATGTCTTTTTCTGTTATGATTCCTACAAGTTCGTCTGTTTTTGGAGAAATGACTGGTAATCTTGAAATTTTATGTTTACTCATCAGTTTTAAAGCATCATTTATTGTTTGATCTTTACGTACTGTGATAATATCTTTAGCCATTACTTTATCTATTGTCATTTAAATCAACTCCATTTATTTTTTAAAATATATAATTAATTCTATGGTTTTCTAGATATAAATAAATATTTCTTAGTTTTGAATATTTTTGTAGAAATATATTATTTATTATTGGATTACTGATTTTAGTAAGTCTCTTATTGTTATTATTCCGACCAGTTTTCCTGTTTCATCGTCTGTTACTGTTAAACCTCTGATATTGTCTTTGAACATTTTATCTGCTACTTGGTCTAGTTTATCATATTTGGATACGCTTATAACATCTTTAACCATTAATTCTTCGATGGATACGTTTACCACATCATCTCCTTCATTTGAGAATAGTTTTGCGAATAGTTTGTGTTCTCCGATGTATTTAAGAATGTCTGATGCTGTTACAAATCCTAGTAATTTTTCTTCTTTACTGGCTGATTTTACATCTTCCCCTACTATTGGTATTCTTCTTATGGAGTTTCTTACCATTATTTTTGTTATTGCTTCTATTTTTGTTCCTGGAGTTGTTGTTATTAGGTTGGTTGCCATTACATCCTGTACTTCAACTGAGGATATTAGTGTTTGTAATTTTTTTACTACATCTCCTTCTGTTACCATTCCAACTATTTCTTCTTCACTGTTTATGATTGGGAATCCGCCTATGTCTTCTTCTAACATTAGTGTTGCTGCATCAATTATTGTGTCCTTGTTTGTCATGGTTTTTACGCCGGTTGTCATGATTTCTTTTATTGGTGCGTTGATTGCTGATAGGAAGTTTCCTTTATGTTTTTCTGTTATTAGATTGTATTTTTTTCCTCCTCCAAAGAAATCTAGTATGTCCATTGTGGTTACGATTCCTAAGAGTTTTCCTGTTCCTGGATCAGTTATAGGTACTCTTCTTATATCTTTTTGACTCATAAGGTTTGCTATTTCAATTATTGTTGAGCTTTGTGAAGCAGTTACAACGTCCTTATATGCTATTTTCATGATGTCGCCGTCATTTTCTGCTTTTTTAGTTTGTAAGTCTAGGTTATCGTATGTTTTTAATTTTTTGATTAATTTATTTTTCATTGTTTTGTCTCTCCTTGTGTTTTGGTTTAATTTTTATAATATAATTGAAATTTGTTTTATACTAATATTTTTTTTTAATCATCTGAGTCATCTATACAATCAGAGCAGATGTATTTTCCGTCAATTTCTTCTAGTTGACCGTATACGCCACAGTTTTCACATACTCCTTCGTCGAGGTTTTCATCGTAATCTGTTGAATAACTTGCACCGTCTTGGTAATTCTTATCATCTATACTTTTTTGTTCTATGAATATTTCGATAAGTTCTGGTGATACTCGGACGATGTCTGTGAGTGTTATTATTCCTTTGAATTCTTCTTTGTCAAAGACTAATAATACTTTGCGATTGTTTTTAATCATTAATGAAGAAGCTTCATATAATGTTGAGTCTATGTCTGTTTCCACATATTTGTCCATTACCATTCCCGCAGTTATGTCCTGTGGTGAAATATTTTTTGATACAACCTTTGAAATAATACTGTTGGTTGTTACTATTCCCTCTACTTTGTCATCTTCTATAACCACGGAACTAATATCGTTTTTAGTCATTATGTCTGCAATATCGGATATTGCTGTGTCACTTGTTGCTGTTATTACATCGTATGTTACAGCATCTTTAATACTAAAATTGTTATCCATTTCTAATTCCATGTTTATCACTACTCCGAGTTAAAAATTTTTTAGTAACATAATTATTATTATGTTGTTTATAATATACTTATTCTTTTATTATGTGGGGTGTTTTTAGTGTATTATTTAATTTTTTTGTGTGCGAACTATTTTTTCTGGTTTTATGTTTGGTTTAGGTGGGTGTTGTTTATTTTTGTATTATCTGCTTGTTTTTTATGTTAAATGATTAATTAAGGGTTTTGATTAGGGGAAATTTTTTAGAGTGGTGAGAAAATTTTAAATAGTATGAAAACCTAATAGTATGAAGTTTGAATTTAGTTGTATTGGAAATTATCGGCTTATCTTATTTGTTAGTGTGTTATTGTGAGTAACTGGTGTTGAGGGTTGTGTGTTCTGGGAAAAAAATAGTTAATATATGGTGGGTGGTTATGTTATTCTATTTCCATGTATTTGTGGATTTGGGGGATTATTGCTACTTTGAAGTGTTTTCCTATTGTTTCGGATATTTTGAATAGGTTTTCCTTATTTTTCCATTGTGACATTGGACTTACTGGTTGCACTATTATCTCCACACTGCTACTTACCAAGGGTATTAAATTCTTCAAAATATCTTCAATAATCTGGGTGGAAGTTGTTGGAGATACAACTATTTTAATATAATATTGAATATTATTGTCTTGCATTACTTGTATGGATTTTAACTCATTATCATATACATTTAACCATTCCTCTTCACTGTTAAAATGTTCCGGTAACTTAATATCCATCGAAACAATATCAATGACATCACACAACTTTGCCAAATTATCCGGCAAAGAAGCATTAGTTTCAAGCATGGCCCTGTAACCATATTCACTGAGAAAATCATGAATATAATCACAGTGAAGCAAAGGCTCGCCACCAGTAATTTCAAGGGAATCAACATCAACAGTCATAAGACTCTGAATTTCATCATTTAATTCCTCAAAAGAATAATACCTTCCAACATCCACATTTTTACTATCCTGGGTATCACAGTACTTACAATCAATATTACAACCTGCAAAACGAATAAAGATCTGACGTTTACCAATCAATAAACCTTCACCCTGAATACTGGAAAATATTTCAATTATTTTAGATTTAATAAGAATAACCCCAAATTATTTGTTAAGAATATGACGATAAGTAGCTCCCTGACCAATACCCTCATTGACGCGTACTTCCACATATTCCAATGTATCCATATCACTAAGTTCTTCAACAATCTTATCAGTAATATAAACAGATAATGATTCTGCAGTAGTAGAAGGTATTGGCAGTAACAAGGCATCCTGTTTTGGAAGCTTATATTCCAGACAGTCCAAGACTGTGAATTCCACAGATTTATCATTATCAAAGGTAACTTCCAAATCAGGACTATCCACTGGTATCAGTACTCTGTGATCTAGTGACTTGCAGATTTTCCTAGCAATACTCTTTAAAATTTTGAAGTCTATTACAAAGCCAAATTTTCCACTTCTTTCTCCGGACACTTCCACATCCACTATGTAACTATGTCCATGTATTTTTCCACATGATTCATGCCCTATTACCATGTGTGCTGCTGAAAATCTTAAATTTGCATGAATTCCATCTAAATTTACTTTCATATCATTTATCCTCCTAGAATACTTTTGTTTTTGTAATGTCTTTATCTATTGTTTCTATCATTTCTATATAAGCTTGTGCTATTTCATCCTGCAGGTTGTGAATGTCGTTTATGCTTAGATTATTATCTTCTAATGCGGATGTTTGAACATCATCAGGTGTTCCTTTTGTTGTAATGTTTAATGCAAAGTGCATTTTCATGCTGCTGATTGATGCTGTGGCTATGGATACTGATAGTTTTTTATTATCTATGAATATGTCATCTCCGTCTTGTGTGGTTTTGATTCCGTAATTTAGTAGTTTATCTCTTGTTATCATTACTAGGATTCTTTGTCTGTGGTATGCTAGTTTCAGGTTTCCTGGTTGTTCGTCGAAGTGTTCTACTATGAAGTTTAGCATGTTGTCTCCTTTAATATCTAGGCCTACATCTTCATAGTCTATTAGGTTATCGCCTAGTATGTTCATTGGTCCTATCCATGATACTATTGTTGAATCTTTTACTTTAAATTCCTGAAATGCCCATGATGGATTTATTTGACTTCCATCATATTCGTTTCCATCTTCCCATTTTAAGTACTGCATTTTATCACTCATTATTTACTTATATTTTTAGGATGTATTAATTTTAATGATATTGATAGTGGGTGGGGATGTTTTGTTTTAGGGTGGGGGAGTTTAGTATGTGATGATAAATTTTGAAAAATAAATAGTGTGTAATGTACATAATATATGTGTGAAATAAAAGTTTATGACACCAAAATATAATTTATTAAAATAACATTAAATTTACTGATATTTATACCATTAACATTAAATATAAATAAGGCAGTGATGCATTAAATTAATGTTTGTATTGAAGGGAAAAAAATAAAAGTATTATAAAGTTTCATTAACCCTATCAATATCAAACTTAGCAGTACTTGCAATAGCCATAACAGCCATAACACCAGCCTGAACAGGATCAGTAACAACCAAATCAGCATGATCCCTTACTGAACCCACCATATTTAAACTAATAACCTTTACGCCATAATTCTCTTTAATTTCATCAATAGCATCCACAATAGAACCACCCATCAATGAACCTGCAAGTACCAGTCCACTTACGCGTGGAAGACTACCAACAGCACGTACTGCTTCTGCTAATTTTTGTTCACCTGCCAGTGGTATGGTATCAATACTTATACGTTCACCCCTAATATTATGACGATCAGCCTCTGTTATAGCACCAAGCGCTACCTGAGACACCTGTGCCCCACCGCCGATTATGATGATACGCTTACCCCATACCTGATCCATTGAGGGTGACTTGCTTATTTCTTTAATCTCTGAGAGATTATTCAGCTCATTAATTACATTATCCAAAGAATCTACTTCTTCAATTTCCATGTAAATATGTGCATTATCTATAGAATCTTTGTGCATATGTGTATAAACAATATTTATATTGTTTTGAGCTAGAAAATCTGTTATTTTTCTTAGAACTCCTGGTTTATCGACAGTTTTTATGTTTATTGCATTTACCATTTTTATCACCATAAAAATAAAGATTTGAATCAATTATGACTAATTATTCCTAGTTAATGTTTTGTAGAAAATATTTATAATATTTATTTCATCTCTTTTAATTCAGCCATGAAAAAATAATAAAAAATATTTTAATGAAAATAAAGCAATCTTTATATACTACGTTATTAAATATAATAACTGTGGAACAAAACCACAATAAGAATAACAATTAAAGTAAGGGTATTGTTATTAAGATTAAAAATTAATAAATTTAGACCCCTAAAATATATATTCAAGTAAAAATAAGGAAAATATTCACCATTTGATGAATTCTTGAATGACAATATCCTTTGCACATCCCACAACAATATACAAAACTTGACATTCTTTTTTTTATAAATTTTTAAAAAGTTTTAAAAAACAGTAAAACATGAAACACTACTTAATAAAAAATAATTCTCAATAAAAATAGTAAAATTAATTAAAAATAGGAAATGAATCCTCTTTTAATAGCTATCCATACGGAAAACTTTCATAACTTTTCCAAAAAAGCCCATTTCTTCTTGTTTTTTGACTTTCTTAGGAATAGCATTGTTGGGTAGTCTTACCTCATATCCACAATTTGGACATAAAACTTTGTCTCCTCCACAACCACAAGTACAATCAAGTAATTCTTCCTTGGATTCGTCAAATTCGTGTCCACATAATCTGCATGATATCATATTATTAGCCTCATGTTATTTTTTAAATACTTCTTTAAGTTTTTTTAAGAATGATTCCTCATCAAATTCTTGTTGACGTAGCTCTTTAGGAACTGGAACATCATGTCCACAGTTAGGACATAATACATTACTTCCATGACAGTCTCCAAATCCACACTTAAAGTCACATGGTCCCACAGTTTTTTCATCAAACTTGTTACCACATAACATGCATTGTATCATATTTTTTATCCTCCCATTTTATTTCTTGTTTTTATTAGGATATTTTTTAGTATTAACTCCAATAATCATGAAAAAACACCTCCCCATAAATTCTTCTAAAAAAAAGATGTAATAGTATAAAGTGTTATACTATTTATTTATATCCAAGTAATAATCCTCCTTGGAAAACAATGAGTGAAAGCACGTAAGCTATGACCAGACATATACCTATTGATGCAAACATCCATTTCCATGAGTTGGATTCTTCCTTGATAGCACCGATTGCTGCGAAACATGCAGGGTATAATAAAGTGAATACCATGAATGAAATTGCTGATAATGGTGTGAACATCTGAGAGAGTACACCTGAAATTCCTTGTTCATCATCTTCTGCTAGTGAGAATAATGTACCGAATGTTGATACTACAATTTCTTTTGCCATTAATCCGAATACTAAAGCTACTGCTGCTTGCCAGAATCCGAATCCTAATGGACCAAATAGTGGTGCTAATATGCTACCAAACATACCGATTAGG
The DNA here is from genome assembly GCA_017431845.1 of Methanosphaera sp. Classification (GTDB taxonomy): domain Archaea; phylum Methanobacteriota; class Methanobacteria; order Methanobacteriales; family Methanobacteriaceae; genus Methanosphaera. The sequence goes on from JAFRKG010000165.1 coordinate 17,532, forward strand.
CTGTTTGCTGAACCGTATTCTACTCCAGGTGGTAGGTTTGCTAATATCCATACAAGTACTGATGTACCTAATATGATTGTACCTGCTTTTTTGATGAATAAGAATCCTCTTTCCCACATGTGTAATACTGCACTTTTTAGTGTAGGTATTCTGTATGGTGGAAGTTCCATGATAAATGGTGATGATTCTTCTGAGAATACTGAGCTTTTAAGTACTTTAGCTACTATTATTGCTACAATCATACCTAATATGTAGAGTCCGAATGTTACTACTGTTTGTTGGAATGGATCAGAGAAGAATGCTGCTGTGAATAATGCGTATACTGGCACTCTTGCACTACATGATATGAATGGTATTGCTAACATTGTGGATATTCTGTCACTTTCGTTTGATAATGTTCTTGTTGACATGATAGCAGTTACTCCACATCCAAATCCTAATATCATTGGAATAAATGCTTTTCCTGATAATCCCATTACTTTGTGCATTGCTCTGTCTATTACGAATGCTGCTCTTGCCAGGTATCCTATGTCTTCTATTAGACTTAGTAGGAAGAACAGTATGAAAATGATTGGTACGAATGTTAGTACTCCACCTACTCCACCGATTACTGCATCTATGAGTAATGATGAGACTAGTCCTTCACCGAATATTTGGAATAAGTATTCGCTTAACATTCCCCATCCTTGATCTATTAGGTCTTGGAATGGTGCTCCTATTGTGTATGTGATTTGGAATATTAAGAATATTACGATGAAAAATATTGGAAGTCCTAAGTATTTGTTTGTTACTATTTTATCTATTTTATCAGTAATTGATTCTTTTTCGCCTGTTGGTTTTTTTACTGATTGTTTTAGGATTTTGTCTATTTCTGCGTATCTTGCATCAATGAATGTGTCGTCTACATTGTCATTGAATTTGTTTTCTAGTTCTTTTCTTATTTCTGTTACTTTTCGTAGGTTTTGTTTGTCTGATGATTGTTCGGCTAAGTCTAGGACTTCGTCGTCGCCTTCGAGTAATTTTACTGCTGTCCAGCTGTCTGGTGCAGATCCTACTTTTAAGTGTGGGAATAGTTCTTTTACTTGTTTAATTTGTTCGTCTAGTTCAAATCCATAGGTTAGGTTTGCTGAGTTGTCGGATGGATTTTTTGCTGCTTTTATTGATGCTTTTACTAGGTCGTCTAGTCCTGTTCCTTCTCTTGCATCAACTACTACTACTGGTATTCCCAGTGCTTTTTCTAATTTTTTTATGTCTATTTTGAACCCTGCTTCTTCAGCGTAGTTTAACATGTTTAATGCGAGTATGGTGTTTGCACCAGTTTCCATTATTTGTAATGTTAAGTATAAGTTTCTTTGTATGTTTTCTGCGTCTATTACGTTTATTACTGCGTCGTTTTCTTCGTGTATGATTGCGTCTCTTGAAACTTGTTCTTCTACTGAGTATGGGGTTAAACTGTAATTTCCTGGTAAATCTATTACTTCAATATCATAGTTATCAAATGTAAAACTACCAGATTTTAGTTCTACTGTTTTACCTGGCCAGTTTCCTACGTGTTGTTTCATACCTGTTAGTTGGTTGAATACTGTACTTTTTCCTACGTTAGGGTTTCCGGCAAGTAAAAATTTTAATTTCTCCATGTCATACCTCTTAACTAACTTATCAATTTAGGCTTGCCTAAATTGAGTTGTATTTTATTACAACTTAAAATTTAAAATGAAAAATAAATATTAACCCTTTAGTTAATAATAAATAAAAAGATACAATTAATTAGATTTATTCTAATTCAATTGCTTGAGCTTCTTCTTTTCTTAAAGCCAAAGAAAAACCTTGAATTCTAATTTCAACAGGATATCCTAATGGTGCTTTCCTTTCTAATTTTACTGGAATTCCATTAATTAAACCCATTTCCCTGAGATGTTTACCAAGAGTTCCTTTTACTCTGTGTTTTCTAACAATTCCTGTTTCTCCTGGTTTTAAGTCATCTACTGTTTTTGCCATGAAATGCCTCCTATAAATAATATAAGTTTATCTATGATATTTTACCATCAAAAAAAAAAAATATTTAACACGATAATTAGGTCAATGAAATAATTTTTTTTAAACACATAATTAGTAATACCTAATTAGGTATACCTAAGTTTTTCATAGTATATAAAGTTTTGGTGAATAAAAATTCATAACAACAAAAAAAAGTAACAAAAATAATAAAAAATTGAAAAAATAATAAAAAAACACTAAAAAAAATTGTAGAAGGTAATTAGTTACCTTCTAAAGCTTTTCTTTCTTCATCTAATTTATGTTTAGCCATTTGGAAGAGAACTAAGTAATCAGAATCATCCATAACAGGAATAACTTCTAAACCTAATGCTTCATGTTCTTCAATCCAATCATCATTAAGAACAGGAACTTCTAATTTAATTGGTTCATCGCTATGATTAACAACAATTAAGTTTCTGAAAGTAGTTCTAAGTTCTACAATGTATCCACCTAAACCTATTATATGATGTTCACGTAATACTATTTTCATGTTATCACCTTATAATAATACAGTTGTTAAAACAGCTGTTACAACTCCCACTACTGCGATCATACTTGTAGCAATGACTGTAGGATAGAATTCACGGTTAGTGAATAATGGTGCGAAAGCACTGGTTACAGCAATTGCCATTGTGATGATAATTGAACAAATAATAGGTATTATTATTGAAATATTCAAAGGATTTAGAGCAAAGAATGGTGGCATACCTAAGAATAATGTTGAATAAATACATGCTCCAACAAATATTAAGGAAGCGTGAGCCATTGTATAAATTGCTCTTGATTTTGACATATATTCCATAATAGGACCTTGAATTACATCAGAGTGACCTTCCAAGTATGCGAAAGGATTTGAGTTTAATATAATTAAGAATCCTATGAAGAATACTATTGAACCAATTATACCTGGTAGAGTGAATAAGAAAGCACCGTTAACTTGTTGGAATCTTACGATTTCAATTAAGTCAATACTTCCAGCCATTATTACAGGTATAAATAATGCTATATAGAATGGTAAACTACCAAATGAAACAAGTCTTAATGACCTATTTGCACTTATTGTTTCTAAGAATGATTGTTTAGCATCTCTATGTTTTCCACCTTTTGCTTGGTCAGGGAAAGGCATTGTTTTAGACATAAGTGACTGTGAGAATGAACTCATGAATAAATATAATACTTCTTCCACTTTTAATAAACCTACAACTGCTACTATACTAGCAAATGGACCCCATGCTGCCATTACAGGAGGCATTAATATAAGGAATAATGCTGCTACTACAATCAATGTTACAATAGGTAATGCGTTGTATACTCTTGGCATAACTGCTGATGGTTTTAAAGCTTTTTTATAAAAGAACTTTAATGTAGTGTATATACCAGGACTAGTAAGTTGAGGTCCAATCCTTTGTTGTACCCTAGCTTCTGATTTCTTTTCAATACCTGGTAACCATAAAGCTACGAAACCAGCAATTATGAAAGTAACGACTACATAAATGATTGATGTTAATAAATCCATTGTCTGATCTCCTATAATTTAATTATTTGTATAGCCCTATCAGTACAAGTGAAACATGGATCACAAGAAACGATTGCAAGCTGAGCATCCTGTACTGGGTGACCAATACATGATTCTTGCATAGCACCAATGTTAGACATTGATGGTGTTCTTATAATACTGTGTCTTACTTTTCCATCTTCTAAACCATATGAATGGTAACATACACCACGAGGTACTTCTATGTAACTTTTATATACTGGAGAGTCAACCATTTCCCAATCCCTATTTACGATAGGTCCTTTAGGTAAGTCTCTGATAACTTGTCTAATAATTTTAGTTGCTTCAAAGATTTCTGTAGCTCTCATTAAAATGTTAGCTGCTACGTCTCCACCATCTTGAGTTATTACATCAAATTCAATGCCTTCATATTCTGGCATTTTTGTTCTGTAATCATATTCGTATCCTGTTGCCCTTAATGTTGGTCCGGTAACATGTAAATCTAATGCTTGTTTTTGTGATAATTGACCTGTACCAACAATACGGTGCATTACCATAGGGTCTGAAACAAACCTTTCAGCAAAATCTCCAACTTTTTCATCGATGTAATCCATTACATCAAGAATTCTTTGTTGTTCTTTTAAGTTTAAGTCTGCTCTAGGTCTTACTCCACCGAGTACAGATATACCGTATTGTACCCTGTTTCCACCCATCATGTATAATAGTTCCATTACAGATTCCCTGATGTAGAAAATTCTCATTGCGAATGTTTCATGGTTTAATACTTCGGAACCGTGTCCTAAGTAAAGCATGTGACTGTGAAGTCTTTCAAGTTCCTGAGCTAATACTCTTAAGTATCTTGCTCTTTCAGGTATTTCTATACCGAGTGCACCTTCACCAGCACGACATGAGTTGAATATGTGTCCATTTGAACAGATACCACATACTTTTTCTGTTAAAGCATTTGCTTTTTCTACTGGTAATCCTTCCATGATTCTTTCAATACCTCTATGGTTTAAACCTACAGTAATCTCAGCATCCTTAACTATTTCGTCTTCTACGAATAGTCTTACTCTGTAAGGTTCTAATGCTGCTGGATGTACTGTACCCATATCGATTTCTGTTTCAAAAACTTGTCTTTCTACTTCGTTACAAGTTGTTGCTCCATCTATTTTTGTAACCATATATAAATACTCCTTACAAATTTATTTAATCTTTTAAGCCGTTTATGATTGGAATAACTGATGCTACACCAGCTACTACATCTTTAGCTCTTACTGCACATCCAGGGATTTTAGCATCTACTGGTATTACGTTTTCTACTGGTCCTTCGATTTCTTCGGATGGTATTTCTCCGTGAATATTTTTGTAAACTCCACCGGTTAGTGCACATGCTCCTACTGCAACAACTAATTTTGGATTAGGTATTGATTCGTAGATTTTTATCAGTGGTTCTTTTGTCCAGTGAGTTACAGGACCACTTACTACAAGAACATCAGCTTCTCTTGGGTTCCAAGTTAAGTATACGTTATACTGTTCTAGATCGAATTTTGGAGATAAAACTGCGTTAACTATTTCAATATCACAACCGTTACAACCACCAGTATATACGAGCATTACGTGGATGGATTTTGATCGTGAGGTTCCTTTAAGTCCCATATTAATCCCCCTTATTCCTCTACAGCTTCACTTGAATCAGCTGCTGATTCTTCTTGAGCTTTTAGTTTTTCGTTCATTTCTTTTCTCTTTTGGATAATTGAATCATCAGTTAAATATTGTGCGATATATTTAATTTTTGCATCTGGTATTTCACTAGGATCCAAAAGCATACTGTTTACATCTTTACTACATTTATTACCAACGTGATTTGGATGTATTGTTGCTGCTACTCCGAATAATGCGAAGATAGGACAGAAATCGTGACAGTGGTAACAGTGAACACAATCAAGTTCGTTGATTTCTGGTACTGCTGTTTTAACTATTCCGTCTGCAATTTCTACTGGTTCTATTGGAGTCATTACAATAGCTTTTGTAGGACATACATTTGAACATCCACCACAACCAATACATTCAACTTCTGCAACTAAAGGTGCTGGTTTAACATTTCCGGTTAATACATCGTTACGGAATTGCATGTCAGTTACACGGTCACTTGCAAAGATTAATCTTTTGAGGTTGGTATAAATTCCATTTAAAAATATTTTTCCTAAACTCATATTTGTGCCTCGAAATCTCTTTGTATTTTAATTGCTCTTGCTGGACATGCAGTCTTACAAGCTCCACAGTAGATACATCTGTCCTGGTTAATATTCAGGTTACCTTCTTCGTCAGCAGTGATTGCTTTGAATACACATGCATCTACACAACGATTACATCCAACACATAAGTTGTTGTTTATCATTGAGTATCCACTTGAAATTTTCATTTTAAGTGGTGTGGTTTTTGGTATTGCACTTACAGGACAGTGCATTGCACATTTTTCACAAAGTACACATTTGTCAAAGTTTACATTTACTCCGTCATCGGTTACAGTAATTGCATCTTTTGGACATACTTCTTCACATATTCCACATTTTAGACATTGTGGTGCAACTTCACCGTTCCATGTAGCGCTTGCAAATTTACGTGCATCGTATTTACATTCGCTTACACATCCTCCACACATTACACATACTCCTTCAAGTGTAATTTTAGAATCTGGTACGAATTCTAGTACGCCTTGAGGACATGCGTTTGTACATGGTGCGTGTTCGAAGTCTGTTGCACATGCTGCTTCTCCGTTTTCGTTTCCGCATAGTGTGCATAAGTCAACATCGAATCTGATTCTTTTGTTAACTATTTGTAATGCTTCTGTTGGACATGCGTCTGCACATAGTTCACAGTCTACACATGCTATCATTCTTGTATCATTTTCAACGTCATATTCTGGTTGATTGATTTCAAGTTGTAAGTGTTTTGCTGTGATTGCATCGTTTGGACATTCAATTAGACATTTGTAACATAATGCACATTTTCCCATGTCGACTTTGTATGGGCCGCCTTCTTCTACTGGTCCGATTGCGTCTCTTGGACAGACATCTATACATAAGTCACATTTTGTACAGACACCTGGTTCTATGTATGAGAATTTAATTGAATTTGATGGACAGAAGTATGCACATCTTCCACATTCTATACAGTCTTCATGGACGGTTCCCACGTATAGTCTGCTTGCAGAGTCTTTTTCTGTTGGTACTGCCTTTTTAGGTGCTGGCATTCTTGCATCGTTTTTACATGCTGGTACACATACTCCACAGTTGGAACACATTCCCATGATTTTTCCATCTTTAACTGTAATTACATCTACTGGACAAACGTTGATACACATTCCACATAAGTTACATTTAGTTCTGTCTACTACATAACCACCAAACTTGTTTTTAAATATAGCTTTGTTTGGACATACACGTTCACATTTTCCACAAGTTATACAGCTAACTACTTTTCCGTCTACTAATTTTATTGCATCAGTAGGGCAAGCATCTACACAATCACCTGAGCCATCACATTTTCCTGGATTTGATAAAAACATTCTCTATTACCCCACTTAAGCTTTAATTTTAGTTCCTATTAATCCTCTTCCAATAATTGCTCCGATTACACCCATTACAAATCCTGGTCCTAATGGTAATCCACCATAGTATGGGAATGTTCCTAACCAGAATGCTACTAGTAATGCACCGATTATTATTGCTATCCAAGAGGATGTGTTTAATTTTATTCCATTAGTTGGAGTTTTATGCATCATTGCTCCAGCTATAATCCCTATTATTAAAGCACAAATTGTTGGCCCGGTGTATAACATACCGAATAAATTAGGACCTACTGATTGTAAGAATGGTACTGTTGTTTCTAAAACCATTAAAACTCCTCCTAATCAATTTCCTCGTTATCTATGTAATCTCCTGCAAATTTAGTTACTCCGTAGAAGAGTATTACTAAAGTTGTTAATCCGATAAATACTTTTACACCGATTGCGATGTTAAGGTATGGGATTATTCCTGCGTGTAATGCGTCAGGATAGTTTAACATAGATTGTAATCCTGCTGGTACTAATCCGTAAATGTTTGTACCTACATTGTAAAGGAATGAGCCACCAGCAAATAATCCTACTAATCCTAGGCATATGTAAAGTAATGCTCCGCAACTTTCCACTAGGGACATTCTTGCGTGGGATAAGTTGAATGGATTATCTTTTAGTCCGTAAGCAAGTATACATAATATTGCTCCAGAAGCCATCATAGCTCCACCTTGGAAACCTCCACCAGGTGTTATGTGACCACCGAGTATTGTCATTATACCATAGCCCATCATAATAAATGATACTGGGTATGCGATTAATTTAAGAAGATCACTCATCATCGTCACCTCCAAGGTTTACTTTTCCTCTGCCGAATACTAACATTGTGGTTACTACTGCACTTACTAAGATAAATGCTTCTCCAAGGGTATCGAATCCTCTGAAATCGAATACAATGTTTGTTACTAGGTTTGGTGCTATTGATACACCAAGTCCTTGGTATATGTAATTGATACCAGGGAAGATCATTCCACTGAAGTTAACCATTGAGTTTAAGAATATTGCTGAGAATGCTGCTATAGCTAATATTAGTGCTATGTCTCTTATTGAAGCCTGCATCTAGAATACCCCCCAGTAGAATACTATTGCAAATATTGCTAATGTTAATACTGCGTAGAACATCATGTTGTTGAAATCATCACTATGTTCTTTGTACAATTTAGGCATTATTGGTGTTGCGAACATGAATAATAACATTAATGCTACTACTACAACAATCATTAATGCTGGACTGACAAGTCTTATTGTTAATGCAGCTATTAGTAAGGATGCCATTAACACTAATTCTGCAGACAGGATTGATGATGTTTTTGATCCGTTTACTAATGTTTTTTCTGGATCTTGCCCAAATGTACTTTTTAAAGTTTCTACGAATTTGTCGTACATATTCATCTTATCACCTTACTATAATGCAAATGCTGTTAGTGCTAATACACCTAATCTATTTACTACTAAACCAGGGAAGAGACCTATGATTAAACATACGATTAAGAACACTACCATTACTGCTACTGTTGTTTTTGGTATTGGTGCAGATGATATTTCTAGATCGTCAGGTTTTTCTCTGAGGAATATTGCGTATGCCATTTTGAGGAATGCGAGGAATGTTACAATACTTAATATTATCATTATTACTGCTAATTCTGGGATTCCTGCTGCGATTGCTGCTTGACATAATAAGTATTTACTTTGGAATACGTTGAATGGAGGTACTCCTGCCATTGCGAATCCTGCAAGTACTGTTAGTAATGCTGCTGTTGGCATGGTTGGTAATAATCCACCAAGTTTACTAATTTTACTTGTTCTGGTTTTGTATAATACTAATCCGAATCCTATGAATAGGAATGAAGTTACTACTAATTCGTTTACTGCTTGGAATAATCCTGCTGTAATACTGAGTGGTGTTGCTAATCCAATACCTACTCCTATGTAACCGAGTTCTCCTACTGCTAAGTATGCGATGATACGTTTGTAGTCATCTTGTACCATAGCCATACATATACCTAAGATCATTGCAACTACGCTTACTGCGAGCATTGCCATTTGTGCTGTAGGTAAGTATCCGAAGATTCTTATGATTACTAATCCTATTGCGATACATGCTATTACGGAGAATGATTGTAATAACATTGATCCGCTAGGTAATCCTTTTGAATAGATTTCTGATTTAATTGCGTTGAATGGTGGTAATCCTGTTGCGTATAACCATCCATAAATTAACATACCTGCTGCGAATAATAATACTGGATTTGTAGGGTCTACGAGTCCACTGTGTATCATCATTACTATATCGGTAATGTTTACGTTACCTGTTAATCCGAGGATTAATGCTATACCTAAGAGCATGAAGGATCCTCCAACTTCTCCAAGTAACATGTATTTTAAACCAGTTTCATAGTTTCCTTTTACTCTTGATACTAGTATAAGTCCTACTTGTACTAATGCTGCAATTTCAAAGAATACGTATAAGTTGAATATATCGTCTGTTAATACGAATGCCATTAATGCTGCTGATAGCATGAATAACATGTATAAGTATACACCTGATGTTTTCTTTGTTTCAGCAATTGATATGAATACTGCACACATTGCTACTAGTCCTAGTATGAAGAGTATTACTTGTTGTCCTGGACCGAATGCGTATGTAATTGCTGGGTGGAATAATTGAAGGAATGCTCCTTTACCTGTTATTAAGGTGTTTATTGCACTTGGTATTGTTGCTGTTAATCCACCGTTTATTAGAGGTTTGTATCCACCAAAGAAGTGGTTTCCGTATACTGCGATTATTGGAATTATTGGTAGACATATTGCTCCAATGTATCCGAAAAATTTGGTAACACCGCTGTGCTCATGTAATAAGTTTACTAATACAGCACATATTATTGGAATAATTACCATTAATGGTATAAATATTGTTCCATCCATTAGCAATTACCCCCTTTGGTTGTATTTATAGCACTATTCATTGTTTTCCTCTCCTAATTTTTTATCGTTTAAAAGAGCGGTTGCACTAAGTGTTCCATGTCTTTTGTATAAAACTACAGAAAGTGCTAGCATTACTGCAAGTGTACTTGCACCAATTACGATACTGGTAAGTACTAATGCAAATGGTAATGGATATGATGCTTGACCTAAAAAGCTGTTTACATCCATATTTTGTAAGAACATATATGGAATTCCGTTTGCTCTGTAACCTAATGCGATTAATAATAGGTTTACACCGTCTCCAATAAATGCTGCTCCTATAATTTTCTTAAGAACATTGTCTAGGTAGACTAATGCTATTAATCCGATAATCATTAAAAGTGCTGCTGTGAGTAATGCACCTAATTGAACAATTTCTACTGCCATTAGGAATCACCTTCCACTTCATCGGTTACAGGAGGTTCTCTAGTTTTTAATACTGAAAGACCAACTAGTGTTGGGACGATAGCTGCTCCTACTACAGCTTGTGTTAATGCTACATCTGGAGCTAATAATATTTGATGAATAGCTGCTATTGCAAATCCAGTTACACTGGTTAAAACTGCCATTTTAAGTAAATCTTTTTGTATTAAACATACAATAGCTCCTAATATTGCGAAAACATATAATGCGATAGGTACAGCATTTTGTACTAAAATATTTACATCTATCATTTTAATGCTCTCCTTGTTCTCCACGGTAATGTCCACTTGCTATAGCGTGTGTTGCGAATGGTGCTAGTATAAAGTATACTACTCCTAATGCTGGTTCTCCAATTAATATTAAGATTAATACACTGACCATATCAACTATACCTAAAATTTCTAATCTTCCAAATACAGCGTATTGTAATGCATCATCTGTATTTGATAATAATCCTTTTGCGGTAATTAATACGATAATACCTAGTATAATAAAGACTATTCCTAAAATGATTGAAATTGGATCACCCATAGTTAAGGAAAGACTTAATCCTGCATCTGCCATTATATTTCGCCTCCACCTAAAACTGTAGCGGCTGCAATTGTTCCAACTGGGCTTAATATAATTAATGCAAATGCTATATCTCTACAGAATGTAACTCCTGTTAATGAGGTTACCATTGTAAGTACTACTGCAAGAGCAATTGTGAATCCTGCTACCCCAGCTAATGCTGAACCAGTAGTTTTTCTTGCTGCTATTCTTAAAGTAGCAAACATGTAGATAACTAGACATAACATTAGGAACAATTCAGATATTGTTAAAAAATCCATCTCATCACCCTATGCTTATTCTAACATTTTCTTAATTGTTGACTCAAGAGGTATGATGTCCTCACGTGAACGAGGAGTTAATGCAGATACTGTTAATACACCAGTTTCTTGGTTCATATCAATTGTGATTGTACCAGGTGTTAAGGTGATTGTGTTGGATAGTATTGCAAGAGATACTGGACGTTTAAGGTCTGGTATGATCTCCACTACCACAGGATCTACTTCACCCTTGAGACAGCAACTAGCAGTGCTTAGTACTGCCTTAATTATTTCGACTACTAATCTTACGAAAAATTCAATTCCGTAGATTATTCTACTTAAAAACATAAATTAAACTCCGTTTTTATATATTGAACATCATCCATAACATACTTATAGAATTCTCAGAGAATCATATACCATATAATCCTCCAAGCCATCCCCCATTGTTCACCTGGGTTAATCTGACTCCAATTTTCAAGCCAAATGTTAAGTTAAATTAATTAGCTACAAAAACTCCATACTTAAAAAAGAAAAACTTCACATTCAAGTATATAGTATGAATATATTTATGAGAAACTACATATTTAATTGTTATGAATTATGTTTAGGCTAACATAAAAAATACAAATAAAAATAGACAAAAAATTAGAAACAACAAAATAATAAAAAAAGGAATTTAAATGATATAATTAAGGAAAGGCCTGAAAGTAAACAGTATATGACCAAACTCATTCACATAAGCAACTGCCAAAAACAGCCATATGCCAATAAAAACAAAAGCCAAACCCCTATGATACTCCCTGTCAGATAACGGCCAGAAAACAGCAAGACCAGACGGAGTCATCAAATCCAATATAAGATGACTGGAAGCACCAAGAAACAACATAATAAATATTAACCTCCAATCAATAACACTAATATTAACAGGCGCCAGGAAAAGACAAACCGCCAACAATATCTCATAATAAGTAAGAACCCTCCTACTGACCACAAAATAACCAAGAAGTGACAACATCACAAAAATGGCAAGATTATTCGGCATCACATAATTAGCATAATCCGCCAAACTAATAACCACGGGAAGAAAACCCATCATCATAAACAAGAAAAGAAAACATATGACAGTCACACCAATCAGCGAATGAGTTAAACCCCTATGCTTAGAATAATAAAAAGTAACAGCAAGCAATATTATGATCAAACCAGACAATACCGAACCCTGAAGAATAAAAAGCAACAATGAAATTATTATACCAACAAGGAACATAGAATTAACCTTATACTTATTATGCTTATGATCCATATCAGGAATAGAAGCACCAATAAGTGCAAAAAACAAATAAAAGAAACTGGGAATAAACGGTAACGCTAAAATAATTCCAGCCAATGCATGAGTCTTATATGATGGCATATCTTCAACCCCCCCCCATCTTAGTTAAATGAATATTATAGTTAATATTATATTACACCAAAATAATTTAAAAAACTAATTATTTGACTATAAGAAAAATCAACACTACCCCCATCAATAAAGCCACACCGTGAAACACTCTCACAAGTAACAGCCGGAACACCCCTAATGTTTGATTCATCCTCAACAGCACCCCTTAAAACAGATCCCGCATCACCCACCGGCAAAATCCTAGAGGACGTATCACTACAAATCCTTTGCGCTATCCTAACACTCTGAATAAGAGGCCTTACCGAACAGAATACTGAAGCAAAACCAGGCTTTTTACATGGATCAGTAGTATGACAATCACAAAGAGCAGTTACATTATTATCCACAGCATAATCAACTATACTCCCCGTAACACCACACCTATGAGCATTACGATTCATATCCAAAGAATTAAACTCCCTACTATTAAGCATTGTAGACTCCGGAATAGAAAACGGCATTATATGAAGTTTACATTTAAGATTAATATCACCCATAATAATTTCATTCATCAAACATACCAATGCAGCCTGTGAAGATAATTCATCACCATGAACCCCACCAACCAACATCAAATCATAACGACCAGAACCAGTTGTGAAAACTATGGAACCATCAAGTGTTCTATCAACACACCCCACCAAATCACTATTTTTCCTGAAACCACTATTAATAAAATAACGATTCAAATGAGTATTAGCTAAAACATTACCACCAGTAGACGAATCTATAGAAACAAAATCAAAATCAGACATGAAAAAAACCCATCCCATTACTAAAGGATATGTTTAAAAAAATATTTAAAAGTAACACCCAGGAAATAATACCCAGAAAAAAAAATATAATCTGTAAACTATAATTTTCCCAAAAAAAAGAATACTGGTATGAAGTACCACTAGTGTACCCCACACCTCACTACAAAAAAAGTAATAATCTGTTAAGATAACAAAAATCATGCCAAAGTAACATTACTAATCTTCTTATAAGAATTATAATTATTATTACCATTATATGCCAGCGTTAAGGATATTTTCTTAGTAGTGACTGGTTTTGTTATTGTGTATGTTCCTTCGGTGTTTGTTTTTGCAGTGTATGTTTTGTTGTTAATTGTGATTTTTACATTACTGTTCATCAATACCTTATTGTTAGCATCCACCAGTTTACCTGTTATAGTAGCCTTTGCATTACTGTAGTTGCTACTTGTTAATGTAACTTTAACATTTTGTTTTGCAACTTTGAATGTTGTCTTAGCAGTAGCCTTCTTATAATTCTTATTACCCTTATAAGATACTGAGACATTATTTACTCCAATACTGGTTGCTTTAAGTGTTAAAGTGTACACTCCCTTGTTATTGGTTTTGGCAGTGTATGCTTTCCCATTAATGTTAATAGTTACTAGTGTGTTCATAATAACTTTACCATTAGCATCAGTTAACTTACCAGTAACCTTGACAGTGTTTTTGTACTTTGTACCTGTGATCTTGTTTACTGTGATTTTAAGTCCCTGCTTATAGACTTTGAAAGTTTTCTTAGCAGAAACCCCGTTATAATTCTTATTACCATTATAAGATACTGTTACATTATTAGTGCCCACAGTCTTAGCAGCCACAGTGTATGTGAATTTACCACCAGCAACAGTCTTAAC
>JAFRKG010000166.1 GCA_017431845.1 Methanosphaera sp.
ATGAATAAAAATTTAATTATAAAATAAAAAATAAATAATTAGTTATACAAATATAAACTAAATTTTCATAATATTAAATTATTTAAATAATTTTAAAAATAATATGAAACAATATCTAAAAAAAATTTATTCATATAAATGAATAAAAATTAATATATACCGGGAGGGCTTTAAATGATGGAACAAGAAGAATTATTAACAAATATCATTACAGAGTACCTGACAGAGATACCTACAATAATAAACAGAAAAACATCAAAAAAAGACATCAAATTTGAATACAGAAATGAATATTATAATATGACAAAAATAATAGACAATTATATCAATGAAAATGAAACCCATAAAAGATTTTTAGTATTACCCGGAATTAGAGGCGTGGGAAAAACAACACTATTATATCAGATATATGAATATTTATTCAAAGAAAAAAATATACCCCTAAACCAGATACTATACTTATCCTGTGATGATATAAACCGTACAATAGGATGTGATTTAAGACAAATAGTAGAGTTATATTTAAAAAATTATCATCGTACAACACCCCGATTACTTGAAAAAAAGATATTCCTGTTAATAGATGAAGCACAATATGACAAAAATTGGGCATTACTAGGAAAAACAATTTACGATAAAACAGACAATATTTTCATGATATTCACAGGTTCATCAGCACTCAATATAGAATACTCCGCAGATGCTAAAAGAAGATCTAAAAAAATTCAAATACCCCCACTAACCTACCCCCATCATTTAAAATTAAAGTATAAAATACACCTAAAAACAAGCCAAGAAATTAAAGACATGATTTTCACTGGAAATATAAATAAAATACAAAATAAAGAATTCGAAATAAAAAATATGCTAATAAATAACCTAGCATACACAGAAAATGATTGGATTAATTATATATTATACGGAGGATATCCAGTAAACTATGATGAAACAGACCTCCTAGAAATAAGAGACAAACAAGTGGAAACAATAGAAAAAGTAATTGATACAGATATGCCTATGATTAAAAATATAACTAAAGAAAACTTAACCAATGCCAATAGGATAATAAGATATTTAGCATTACAAGACTCAAATGAAACTTCAATGGATAAAATATCCAAATATTTAAAAACATCTTCATCAAATGTAAAATTAATCCTAAATACTCTGGAAAAAACACATATAATCTTTCATTGCGAACCCTACGGAACTTCATCCAAAAGAACAAGAAAAACATGGAAATATTATTTTGCAACCAGTAGTTTAAAAAATGCATTAATAAGTAAAATAGGCAATACAAACAAAAATCAAGAAAAATATGAAGAAATACTCTTAGAAAATTTAGTTGCAAGCAAATTAAACCAAATTAATGAGGATAATAAAGAATTTACATTATATTACGATTCAAATAAAAAAGGAAATGTTGACTTTATAGTTCATAAAGAATTTACACAACCTATACCCATAGAAGTAGGCAGAGGTAAAAAAGATAAAAAACAAATAAAAGAAGCAATACACAATTACAAATCAGAACATGGTATCCTAATATCAAACAAAACAGAACACATAGAAAAAGAAGACGATATTATCTATATTCCACCAAAAACATTCGCATTACTTTAAATTTATCCATCACATAAAAGATGAAAAATTCAGGAGTTGTAAGTCTAAAGAACTTAATTTTACAAAGCCATACCCCACATCCCATGGATTCTAAATATTTCCGAATTATGATATTATTTGATACAATTGAAGATTTATTCGTAAATGAAAATAAAAAGATAAAATTGACGATACTCAGATTTTAAATAAAAAGAGTAAAAATTTAAAGGATGATTTCTAAAAATATTTTTCACATTCATTAAGGAAATCTATACAATGTTTCATTTTTTGTTTAGCAGTTATCTTAGTAATCGTATCTCTAGCCTCATAATCAACTTCTTGTCTGAGGGATTGTGTTCTAGCAAAATTTTTATATGATGTCTGATCAAAGTTTTCTTTTAAAACATAGTTCTCATAAAACTCATTCAGTATACCCTTTTGTTTACGAGTTTCAATATCCTTCTTAAGTAGTAATGCTTTTGCAGTTAAAAGCATAGCATAAAAAAATTGTGTAACAGAATCACTGTAAAACCCATTATCATATAATGATTTTCCAGAATCATATTTTCTCCGAGCTTTAGTTCTATAATCATTTATTTCTTGTTCATCCAATTAAAATACCTTCCTTATTAATATTTGTTAAAAATGAATAATTTTTTGTATTAATATAATGTTCTTCCGTGATAACATGTGCAGAAATTAATTCTCGGTACTTAACTATGATATTAAATATTTCATCAGTAATTTTTTCTTCAATTTCATTTTGATGATTAGAAACAATTAAAATATCAATATCCGAATCTTCAGTATCGTCTCCCCTAGCTACAGAACCATACAAAACAATTTTCTTTATACTTTTATCCTTAATATTATCTGCAAATTCCTGAGCAATTTCAATTCTATTTTTCATAAAAAAATCACTCCTAATAAAATGTTTAAACAAGATTATATAAATATTTATTATCTATTTTTGTTAACGAAGTACTTGACAAAATATATTTTTTTTATAGAAAAAAATTAATAATGGTTTTTCATCATTTAATAATTCTATTGGATTTGTGTCTGCAAGTTTTAAATATGATTTACCATATATTGGATGTTGTAATTCTCTTATGCTTTTTGATTGTTGTTTTGCTGTTGTGGTTTTACCGCACCATTTTGGACCAGTGATTAATACTGCACCCATATATTCTAATGATTCTTTTAGTTCTTGATCAGTGTACCTTGGCAGATATTTTTTCATAATATCACATCTATTTCGTACTTTCATCCTATTTATTTTATACTTTTCACCACATTTATTTTATACTTTTCATCAAGAATATATATTCATCATAGAAAGTAGGTCGAAGATGAAAGAAGGAAAGATGTTTCAATCTTTCAAACAAGCAATTGGAATTAGTTTAACCCCATCTTTACGAGTATATGCGAAATCACTGCCTGTTATTACAGCTAAAAAACTTGGTTCAGGGATATGTGTTTCTCCTTTTTCTTTTTTGTTTATGATTATTGATTTTAATTTAAGTAAATTCTTTGCACCTTTATCAATTTCCCTAGTTCCAAGTTTGAATTCAATCAAAGCATAGTTTCCATCATCTAATTCCAAAACACAGTCAGATTCTACTCCATATTTATCTTTATAATAACGAACAACTCCATTTAAACTAGTGGAATAAACTCTTAAATCCCTTATACATAATGTTTCAAATATAAATTCTAATGTTTCAAAGTCATTGAATAACTTTTCAGGACTTAAATTCAAACTTGCTACAGCAATTGATGGATCTATAAATTCTCTTTTATGAGTTTTCCTTATTGCTGAAGCAGAACGGATATTGGGAGTCCATGCTTCAACATCATATATCAAGAATATTTTTTTAAATGCATTGACATATCTGGAATATGTTTTTTCATCAATAGATCGGAAATTAGCTGTTATATCTTTAAGAATTGTTTTATTTGTAGCTAATGTTGATATGTTCCTAGCATAAGATTTTAATATTTGTTTTGCTATATTTGAATCCCTTTTAACACCATCTACCCGTGAAATTTCATTATTACATATGACATCAATATATGATTTTGCTATATGTAATTTACTTTTTCTTTTATTTTTAGTTGTGATATTAGGCCAACCTCCACGACACATAGCAAATATTAATTCTTCAAATGATAACTCGGAAGTTATTCCATCAATATTTAAATCAGAGTTATGGAATAGGTCTTTTAAGGATATTGAACCATTTGATTCTCTGCTTTCATATAAACTCATTGGCATCATTAACATTCTATGAATTCTTTCTGCTCCTGAATGTTGTATTTCTTCTTCATTAACAATTGTTGAACCTGTGAGAATATAATTACCCATTGTTCCCAAATTATCAAGATTAATATGTACTATATCCCAAATCATAGGAATTATTTGCCATTCATCAATTAATCTTGGTTTGTCTCCATCTAGCAGTTTTTGGGGATTAAATTCGGCAATTTGATAATAATATTCTTTTTGATTTGAGTTAAGTTTTATGATACTTTTAGCTTGTTGTTTGGCAGATGTTGTTTTTCCACACCATTTTGGACCAATAATTAAAATGGCATCCTTATCGTCAAGATACTTTTCTATTTCTTTGTCAATGATTCTTGGATAATATTTATTCAATTATTGAACCCCCCACTTTTAACATAATTATTACTTAGTTATTTGTCATTTTGATGATAATTTTATAAATTAAATTTAATATTTTATGTATTATATTTTAATCTTTTTAGATACTTTTATTTATCCATGTCTTGTTTTTAAGAAGATTTTAAAAATCTAATCCCACAATTTTACCAAAAACAATCCCACAATTTTACCAAAAACAATCCCAAAATTTTACTTGAAACATATGCCAATAGATCAAAATACAAATTTTAGAATAAACAAAACAATCAGACATTAACATCCAAGATGAGAACATTGACAAAAAACTAATGAATTAGTTTAATGAAAGTAAATCAATAATTGAACTGTATACTTTAATTATATCCAATATTTTAGTAATAAAAAACTATGAATAGAGAATATTTAGATATAATATGAAAAGAGATTGAGTTATAGGAGATAATTATAAACTTCATCATAAATATGACTTAAACTAATTTGTATTTTTTTCGTTATAGTACAGTATAACGAAACACAATTTTTAAAAAAATAATTAAAATAATAAAAAATATTATAATAAATGACAAGAATAATAGAAAAAAAAGTAACACTTAAATAATAACTTTAATAAAAGTAATAGTAGTGATTATTTAAATCATTATCCTGACAGGATTTTACATAGCTGGAAGTAATAGATTGTTAGAACTAAACTTGGAGAACGTAAAAATAATTTACACTCCAATTTTTTTTTATAAAAATATTTCTAAATGGTGTCTATGCCATGAAAAAAGAGCATTGCTATGCCACTATAAAAATGACCCAGCCGTAAAAATGCTTAATGGAAGCTTATTTTCTTTCTTCCATTCCCTGTCCAAGGAGGTGAATAATATGTTCAAAGAAATAGTACTACTATTAATAGTACTAAATCTTGGAGCATTTTGAGTTCTTCTTAAGACTCATTTG
Source organism: Methanosphaera sp. (assembly GCA_017431845.1). Taxonomy (GTDB): domain Archaea; phylum Methanobacteriota; class Methanobacteria; order Methanobacteriales; family Methanobacteriaceae; genus Methanosphaera. Next base: position 5,210 of record JAFRKG010000166.1, read on the forward strand.
TTTTAAGATCAACATGTTTTCATCCAAATTCTAACAAAATATGAAAACATTTAACAGTGGAAAGCAAAAAGCTCATACTGGCTAGATGCCACATATACCACGTTACATAATAATATGTAACCTCTGGTATATAAACCTTTAACTATTTTTAAAAACAAGAAGAAAATATGATTAACCATAATTATTATAAGTAATATAACAAAAATTTATCCTAATGAAATTATATGAAAAATTTCCAGTTTACATCATATAAGATTATACTCTCTTCTTATCAGCACCATTTATGGGAATAGTTCCAAATCAGAATTCATATATAATCATTAAACTTATTAAAAAATAACAATATAATATATATTAAGAATAAATCCTAATTTAATAAATTGATAATTAAAAATTTTAATTAAAACAATAAAAACCAGGAAAGGTGAAATGATGGAAAAATGTGTATTAGCATTTAGTGGAGGATTAGACACATCAGTATGTGTAAAACTCCTAGAAGAAAAATATGATATGGAAGTTATAACAGCTTGTGTAGATGTAGGTCAACCAGAAGATGAAATAAAAAGACCACAAGAAGCTGCAGAAAAAATTGGTTCAAGCAAACATTACACAATCGATGCAAAAGATGAATTTGCAAAAGATTACGCATTCAGATGTATAAAAACAAATGCATTATATGAAGGATACCCACTCAGCACAGCATTTGCAAGACCACTTATTGCTAAAAAAATTGTTGAAATCGCAGAAAAAGAAAATGCTACAACAATTGCTCATGGCTGTACCGGTAAAGGAAATGATCAGTTCAGATTCGAAGCAACAATCCGTTCAGAATCAGACTTCAACATTGTTGCACCGGTAAGAGATTATAATCTAACACGTACTGAAGAACAGGAATATGCAAGAGAACATGGAATACCATTACCATCCGAGAAAATTTACAGTATCGATGAAAACATTTGGGGAAGATCCATTGAGGGAGGATTACTGGAAGATCCTGCTACACCAGGTCCTGAAGATATTTATGCTTGGACTAAATCAACAATAGATGCACCTGATGAACCACAAATTGTGAAAATAGAATTTGTGGATGGTGAACCAGTTAAACTTGATGATGAAGAATTAGATCCTGTAAGTTTAATCAGAAAAGCAAATGAAATTGCTGGTGAACATGGTATTGGAAGAATTGACATGATTGAAGACAGAATCATTGGTCTTAAATCACGTGAAAACTATGAAACTCCTGGTGCAATATTATTAATTACTGCTCATTCTGCATTAGAAAAACTCATATTCAGTCGTGAAGAAATCAAGTTCTGTGAAAGATTAAGTGAAAAATATGCAGAACTTGTATATAATGGTTTATGGAATGAGCCATTAAGAGAAGATTTAGATGTGATTAATGATCATATGCAAAAAAGAGTTAATGGTGTTGTAGAAGTAAGATTACATAAAGGTTCCATGAAAGTTATCACCAAACAATCACCATGTGCATTATACAATGAAGAAACTGTATCCTTTGATGATAAAGAATTGATTGATCAAAGAGAAATGATTGGTATGGTAAAATACCATGACATTCAAGGTGCAGAATATCATAAAGTTTGTAAAAGAAACTAAGTTCTCACATTTTTAATCCCCAACTATTTTTTTTAATTTTTTTTGTTACAAAGTTTTTGAGTTATTTTCCAATAGTAACGGAAACATATTTCTGATTAGTATTAGAAAATTTATAAAAAAATAGTATTTGTTAAGGAATTATATAAAATAAATAGCAGATATGAAATAGAATATTATTAAATGTTTAATATTATTAATATTAACAAAGTATATTAATTAATAATGATAAATCATGATATATAAAGTGAATAAAATTCACAAAAAAATATTTTAAAATATTTATATAAACAGGAGAAAATAAAATGAATGATTTATTTGATTTAAAAGGACAAGTAGCATTAGTAAGTGGAGCATCATCCGGTATTGGAGTAGACATGGCAAAAGCATACGCAAGATACGGAGCAAACATCGTGGTAACCGGAAGAAGAAAAGAAAGATTAGATCAAGTAGCAGAAGAAATCAAAGAAATCGGAGTAGACTGCATAGGAGTAGTATGTGACGTAACAGACACAGAAAGTGTAGACAACTGTGTAAAAGAAGTAATGGACCACTTCGGAAGAATCGATATCCTCCACAACAACGCAGGATACGGAGCAACCAAAGAAGCAGAACTCTTAACAGATGATGAATGGAACAAAACAGTAGACGTAGACCTCACAGGTACATTCAAAATGTCAAGAGCAGTAGCACGTGAAGCAATGATACCACAAAAATACGGACGTATCATAAACACCGCATCAATGTTCGGATTAGTAGGAACAATGGCAACACCAACCTCACCATACGCAGCAGCAAAAGGTGGAGTAGTAAACCTCACAAGACAATTAGCAGCTGAATGGGCAAAATACAACATCACCGTAAACGCAATCTGTCCAGGTACATTCCCAACAGAATTAACCCGTTCAACAATCGACAACGACGAATACAAAGCATACACAAAAACAGTAGTACCAGTAGGAAGATCCGGTGTTGATGGAGAACTAGATTCAACAGTAGTATACTTAGCATCACCTAAATCAAGTTACGTAACTGGTCAAGCTATCGCAGTAGATGGTGGATACACCTGTATATAAGTAGGATTCTCCTCTTATATTAATTTTTTTTAATAAACTAAGCTCCAAAAAAAACTAGAAAAAGAATACTAATTCTAAAAAAAATAATTATTATATAAAAAAATAGTTAAAAAAGATAGATTTTAAAATCTACTTGTTAATAAGACCCTGTTGTCTTAAATATTCGGTGAAAGAAACTTTTTCTTCACCAGAATCTTCAGATTCATCTACAGTATCTTTAACTTCCTCTTCAGCAGTTTCTTCAACCTCTTCTTCAGCAGCTGCTTCAACTTCATCATCAGTAGTTTCTTCAACCTCTTCTTCGGCAGTTTCTTCAACTTCTTCGTTTTCTGGTTCAGAAGGTTCTTCTTCTATTTTTCCTTCTGCCTTGAGTTCATCAATTTTTTCAAGTATTTCTTCAGCTGCCTGAGCTATAGGGTCGGTTACCTGGGATACTGGTGGTGCATATGAGAATTCCATTGATACAACATCATCACATGTGAGTTTTTGTGACATTATTGCTGTCATTGTATCTACTCTTTCTGCTACTGCTTCCTGGCCGAACATTTGACATCCAATTATTGTTCCATCTGTCTTTGCTATGAGTTTGATGTGTAATGGTTTGCTTCCAGGATAGTATCTTGCTCTGCTTAGTGAGTCAATACTGCTTATAACAACATCTATGCCTTTTTTCTCTGCTTCTTGTTGTGTGATTCCTACTGCTCCCATTTCCATGTTACCAATTTGTGATACTGTTGAGTTTAGTACTGGTTGGAAGTCTATTTCGTGTCCTGCTAGGTTTTTTGCTAGGATTATTCCCTGTCTTACTGCGGTTGTTCCTAGTGGTGAGAGGGTTATTTCGCCTGTTATTGCATTTGTTACTTCCACACAATCTCCTGCAGCGTATACGTTTGGTACGGTTGTTTCCATGTGTGGGGTTACTTTTATTGCGAATTGTCCTAGTTCACATCCTATGCTTTCTGCTAGTTCTGTTTGTGGTCTTACTCCGGTGGATAGTATTACCATGTCTGCTGGTTTTTCTTCCCCGTCTATTGTTACTGATTCTACTTTTGTTTCCCCGTTTATTGATTGTACTGCTGATCCTGTTAGTATTTCTATGTTGTTGCTTTGTAGGTGTTCTTGGAATTTGTCTGACATTTCTTGGTCGAATGATCTTGGGAATAATTGTGGCATCATTTCTGCGATGGTTACGTTGATTCCTTTGTTTGCTAGTTCTGATCCTAGTTCTAATCCGATTGCTCCTCCACCGACTAGTGTTACGTTTTTACAGTTTTGTGAGTATGCTAGGATTTCTTCTCCGTCTTCTACTGTTCTGACTTTGAATACTCCTTCCAGGTCTTTTCCTGGTATTGGTGGTATTAATGGTTTTCCTCCTGTTGCGATTACGAGTTTATCGTATTTGAGGTTTTGTTTGTTTCCTTTTTTGTCTTCGTAGGTTAGTTCTGTTATGTCATTGTTGATTTCGACTACCTGGGTTTCTGTGAATATTTTTATGTTTTTTCTCAGGTAGTCTGTTGGTTTGTGCATTATGATATCTTCGAATGTGTCTATGTGTCCACCTATTACGTATGGTATTGCACATGGAGAGTATGCTACATGTTTTTGTGTTGTAAATACTATTATTTGTGATTCTTCATCATATTTTCTTATATTTGATGCGGCAGTTAATCCTGATGCTCCTGCCCCGATTATTACTATATTCAAGGGATTCACCTGTGTACAAAATTCTATTGTTAATATATATTTAATTTATAATTATTATATTTTGGTTTGTTTTTGTTTGTTTTTTTATTAATTGTTTAATTTTCTATTATTCTAACAGTCCTCTTATTGTTTGTGCGAATTCAGATTCAACTATGCTTTTTGCTCCTAGTGTTTTTGAATGTGCATCTAGTTCTGTTACTACATTGTCAAAGCCCATTTGTCTTAGGGGTTCAACTAGTCGTGGCCCGTCTGTTACTGCTATTGTTTCTCCGGGTACGTTGGTTACTTCTACTGCGTGTGGTACTCCTAGTATTATTGTCAGGTCTGGTTTTATGTTGTTTAGTATTTCTTCTGCTTTTATTCCTGTTACTGGGTATTCATCGAGTCCTCCTGTGATGTGGTCTGGTTTTTTGTAGATTGTCTGGTTTACTGTTTGTGCATGATGTTTTATGTATGGTAATCCTATGTTTTCATCAGTGTTTGCTATGATTATTGGCTGGTTTTCGGGTGAATGTTTTGTCCAGTTTATTGTCATTATGTCGGCGAATAGGTAGCTTGTCTCTTTTTTAGCATTCAGTACTATTGCAACCTTTTTTCCTTCTTTTATTGTGTTTATAACTTTTTTTGCTATTGTTACTTTGTTGTCTCCGTAGTCTGGTTGTATGTATGTTCCCTTTGCCATTCCTCGTGTTTTTTCTAGTTCTGTTGCTTTTTGCAGCATTTCTGATTGTCTGTCTACTTCTTCTTGGCTGATTATTCCTGCTGTGTTTGCTGCTTTAAGTGCTTGAATTGCTCCTGCTGTGTTGTCTCCTGCTTCGTATCCTCCGTGTGTTTCTACTATGATTATGTTAGCATTTATGCCTGCTTCTTGGGCGTTGTTTTTCATGTTTTCGCCTATGATCATACTGGCACATGTTCCTACTATTCCTATTGTTTCTGGGTGGAATGTTTCTTCTACTTCTCTTATTGTTTCCACTAGTTTTTCTCCTGCTCCGAATATGAAGTCGTTTTCGTTCATTGCTGTTGTTATTACTCTTATTCCTTCATCTTCGAGTAGTCTTCCTGTTCTGAAGCAGCATCCTGCTGGTCCGTGCATTATTATTACATCTACTTCAAGGTCTCTTAGCGTGTATAGTGCTGCTGCTATTGGGCTTGGTCGTGGATGTATCATAACATTTCACCTTCTTTTAGTCTGTATTGTCCTACACTACTGTATTTTACGTTTTCATATTTTTCTGAGTCTAGTATTGGCAGTGCTGTTATTATTACTTTTTCTATTTTTTCTGGGTCGAGTTGTCTGTATTCTGGTGTGTCTGTCATTACTATTATGCAATCTGCATTGTATGCTTCTTCTAGTGTTATTTTTTTGGCGTTGTGTTCTTCTATGATTTCTGCTGGTATTTTGTCATCATGCACCCATACTTCCACGTCTCGGCTTACAAAGTCATCTATTAGTGTGAGTGATGCATTGTCTTTTTGTGTTTGTAATGTTTCATCCTCTGTTACTCCTAGTATTGCTACTGTTGTTTCGAACATTGCCAGGTGTTCTTTGAGGTATAGTTCTTTTTCTGCCATGTATGCCATGTGGTATGCTACGTAATTGTTTGTGTTTCGTGCTGTTTCTGATAGTTGTGATGGTTCACCGTATTCGTTTGCTATTTTGTTTACTTCGTCTGCGTCTCTTGTTACTTCATTTTTTAGTATTGGTTTTGGGTAGAGTAGGTGTATGTCTTCTCCGGTGTTTGCCACGTCTATTGCTTCGATTAGGTCTATTGTTATTGCCTCTGATAGTATTGCCATTTGGTTGGATAGTGCTACTAGTGTGTCTTTGTATGCGTTTTGTAGTATTGGTATGAATTCTGCTGTTTGTATGTGTTTTACTGTTGTTATTTGTTCAGGTAATGTTTTGTATAGTTGTGTTGTTTTTTCTTGGCATTGTTCGTTTTTTCCGGCTATTATTCTCTGGTTGTTGTTGATTACTGTTGTGTATGCTAGTTTTATGTCTGGGATTAAACCGTATTCATCTATTATTTTGGACATTTTCAGTACTGTTCTTGGTGGTACTTTTGTGTCAAATATTAGCAGTACTTCATCTAGTACTGTGTCTTGTAGTTTGGTGCATGCTTCTTCTAGTTTTTTTGTATTGTATTCACCGTTTATTATGCAGTTTTGTGTGAAAATTACTGCATCGACCTGGGAGAATGTTGATATGTCGCTTGTTTTTTCTAGTGTTGTGTTTAGTGTGGAGTTTTCATCGTATACTAGGATTTCTGAGTTTAGTTTTTCGTATTGTTCCAGGTTTGTTTCGTTATCTGGGTAAATTAATGTTTTCATGTTTAATTCACCTTATTTGTTTGCTATTATGCTTATGATGTCTGATTGTTTTAGTTCTTGTTCACTGGATATTCTCATGTTTCGTCTTGCATCGATTGCATGTGTGAATCCGTCGCCTATATCTGTGTGTATGCAGTATGCCAGGTCTCGTGGGTTTGATCCTTTTGGTACTAGAAGTGCGTCTGGGAGTATGTTTCCTTTCTGGTCGGAGTATTTATGTTCATCCTCTACTGGGTATACTACTATGTTTTCTAGTGTTTCATATACGGCTTTGTTGATTGTTTCTTGTATTCCCGTGGATCCATACTTTTTAAGAACGTTCTCGTCTATGTATTGTAGTGCCATTTTCTGTTTATCTGATAGTTTAGTGTCATCTATTATTTCGAAGTGGTCTTCTCCTGAAACGTATTTTATTAGTCCTGCTTTTTGTGCATTTACTAGTGCTAGTTCTGATTCTGCACTTGTTGGGATGACCTGATCATACTGTTCTTTAAGTCTTCGAATGTTTTCTTCGGCTTGTGGTGTATCTATTTTGTTGGCTACGATAATGATTGGCTTTGCTGATTCAAGTATTTTATCTATGAATTTAAGCATGTCTTCTTGTTCCCATTTATCGTATTCATCATTCATTATACGTTCTGCTTCGAGTACGTCATCCAATAGTACTCCTGCTCCGGTTAGTTGTTCAGAGATTACTTTTGCAAAGTTTAAGTGTTCGCTCATTACTTTTCTTATGAGTCTTGGCCAGTTTCTTTCGAGTATGGAGTACACCCACATTGTTACCTCGTGTTTTAAGAAGTTAACATCATCCAGGGGGTCATGTGTTCCTGCTTCACACGGATTTCCTTCAGCATCTGTTCCTCCTGAAGCGTCTATTATATGTATTAATGCTCTTGCTTGACTAAGGTCGTCAAGGAATTTGTTTCCCAAACCTTTTCCTTCATAAGCTCCAGGAACTAATCCGGCAACATCTATCAGTTCTACTGGAATATATCTTATTCCATCTTCACATTTGCCTGTTCTTGGGTTGCATGTTAATTCTAATTCTTTACATGGACATTCAGCTGTCACATATGCTATTGCAGCATTTGCATCTATTGTTGTGAATGGATAGTTTGCTACTTCTGCCTCGGATAGTGTTGCTGAATTAAAAAATGATGATTTTCCCACATTTGGTTTTCCAGTTACAGCGATTTGTAACATATCATTACTCCTATAAGTTGTTAAAATAATTAAAGAATATGTTAAAATAATTATTTTCGATAAATAAATTCATTAATATATTATTAATATATGTTTTTTATAGATAATTAATTTAATCTAAAAATAGAATAAGCGATAAAAGGAAATTGTTAAAATAAGTAAAAATAGGATATATGGGGTTAAATAATTACTACACACATGTATCCAAAGTCCATATTTTTAGCTTCGCCAAGCGTTACTTGAACTATTTGTTCATCAGGATAACTTAATTTTTCACATATTGTTATTTCATGTTCTGGACTGTAACCATGATCTATAAGGTATTCTGCGAGTTCACTGATGTGCCTATTTGGCAATACAATGTTTGGCCTTGTATTATCTAGTTTTTCCAGCAAATCATCTGTTGGTGCTCTTCCACCATGTATTGTTAAGAGATTTGCTGTATCCCAGGGTATCTGTACTTTAGCAGCGGCTAACTGAACAGAACTAATACCTGGTATTACATTAACCTTTGTTTTTGGAGATAACTTTTGCATAGTTTTAAGCATTCCACTAAAACCAGGATCACCCGTTGATAATACAGATACTTTTAATCCATCATCAAGATAAGAAACTGCCATTTTAACAGTTTTTGGAATATCTCTTGGTTGTAATACAACCATTTTAGCATCAACATAATCGAATAGGTCAAGAGACCTTTGACTACCAACTAATACATCTGAATTTTCAATAGTTTCAATAGCACCCAATGTTAAATATTCACGGTCCCCAGGACCAATACCTACTATATTCATTTTATTCATAACAGAATCACCAACTTACTAATTTAGTTTTAAGTATTAATAATATATTTGAAGTAACAATGTAATATATTTTCTAAATATATTCTAAGTTTAAAAAAGGATTATTTTTAACAAAATCGTCCAAAGTAATTATAGTTAATTTATCAAGCATCTTTTGAAATTTCTCATTAGACGTGCTTTCTTGAATAATGTCAAATATAGTATACACTTTTTTATAAGGTTGGAAAAAAATCACGAACAAATTACAGTTCTCATATTTGTTAACTATGCTGATTAATTGATTTAAGTGATTTCTTTTAAAAGATTCGACAGAAAATTTACACTCGTACATATTAAATACATCCTCTAATTGAACTATGAAATCCAAAGTATAACTTTTAAAATCACCTATAATTATTCGAGATTCTTGATATACATGTTCCAATCCATAAACGGAGCGAAGTAATTCATATACAAATAATTCAAGAAACGCCCCTCTGAGTTCCCCCATATTATATTTGTCAAAAGGTTTCCATTCTGAAAAGATTAGATGTATCTGAGTAAGTATTTCCATAGATTCATTATAATATATATTTACTAAAGATAATTGCTCATCATATTCATCTAATGAAAAAGAATAAAACATATATCTGATGAACATTAATACACCATGAACATCATGACAATCAATACAAATCTCAACCAACATTTTTAAGTAAAAATCATTGAAAAATTTAGTTCGATTTTTTAAATTTGATGTGTTTTCTTCTATTTTAATCTCCATAACAATAACCTTACCTTTGTTTAAGGATACCTAAATCTTCTAAGATAAATCCCAAACCATATAATCCTTCAGTTATACATTCTAAATCTTTATTCAAAATACCATTATCAATTAATAGTTCAGAACTTCTAATAGCACTGAAAGCTTTATTGAAATCATTAAAATCATCTATACATAAATTGTTTGAAGCTAACTCATCCAATTCTATAATATATTCATAATACCTATCATTTATTTCAATACCATCATCTTCCAATAATTTAAATCCCTCTAATACCTTATTATTAAATGTAACAATTTTACTGAAAATAGAAGAAGAATATCTAAATTTATCTATTTTTTTTTTAAAATCTTTAGTTTGATATAATTTATTAACCGATTGCATAGATAACACCTGCTAATTAATAATTTATATACTACCATTATATAAAACATTTTCAATTTATAAAAAAAAAAGGATATGATTAAATTAATAATCATAAATGTTACAAATTAAGAAATACAAAATACTGAAAAACAGATAAAAAAAAAAGTTAATTATTAAATCATTTGAAGGATTGCTGGAAGCATTCCATAGAGTATGAGAACTAATAGTATAGCTATTAATATGTAACTGAAAGTTCTTACAATGAATTGTACTTTTTCATCACTTATTTCATGATTATGTAAGAAGTCCAGTAAGTTGTTAAATCTTCTGCTTATCCAGCATCTGACACTTGATGGTAATGGCCTTGTCCACCAGTTAAGAGTATTGTTAAAGTCTTTTCGTCTATCTTCTCTTATCCTGTAGCCTATTATTTCTTCCAGTATTAGTCCACCATCTAATGGTTTCATAGGTAGTAAGTTAAATGTTCCTACTGCAAAGTTTAATAGGAATACAAGATAGAACAGTTCCCTTAGTTGTGTTAGTAGCCATGGGATAAATGTTCCATATTTACTATTTGCTTCTGGGGTTACTATTACATGCTCTTTTGATCTGACACCAATATAGGCTCTGCTGTTATTGTTAGGATTTTCTCTTGCAACTACATGGTACGTTCCAGTATCTGTTGTGATTGTAACGTTTTCACCTATCTTGTTTTTGTCCATTATTTCCATGTAGCTTTTTGTATTAACTACTGATTGGTTATTAACCTGTTTTATTATCATACCATTGGATAATACTCCTTCAGATGGACTTGCCGGCACTACACTTGTTATTTCCATACCATCTGTTGTGTAGAAGTCTCCCGCCGTTATAAGTCCGCCTACAAGTAGCATTAATACTATTCCTATTACTGCTAGTCCCATGTTAAACATTGGACCTGCAAAGTATACTCTTAGTTTACTTATTCCATTAACTTTTTTAAGTTCTTCCTCGTTCGGTTCTACGAATGCTCCTGGGATTATTAGAAACAAAAGTAATCCTACTGAGTCTATGGCCACGTTTTCTACTCTTGCCAGTACTCCATGTCCTCCTTCATGTATTATGAGTACTGTTGCTAATGCAAGCATTCCAGTACCGAATGGTATGTAAAGGGGGGATCCTGGAACATCTACTCCTGGCAGTATAAGTGATACTGTTGGCATTTCAAACATTAATTGTAATGACCAAACGAGTGATACTAGCATCAGAATCATTAGGAAGAACCCTACTGGTATTCCAATGTTCATATATGCTTTCCAGAATCTTGGAGCCTTTTTTGCTATTTTATCGATAATATCATGTAATCGTTCTGTTTTAAGCATTAACACTATTCCTTCAACGGTAATATTGTATTTGCCTTTAAGTAGGAATGCTAATACCCATATTATTACGAATCCTATTACATAATACCATAATGCGTTCATTACTTTAACCTTCCAGAGGTGGGTGGGCATTTTTTTTATGCCATTTGATTTTCTATTGTGGTTGTGTTTGCTTCTACTAACTTGTCTACTTCGATGTTAACTATTTCTTCAGATGAGTTGTTTATGATGAAGTTTCCACTTGTAACTTCCCCAATAACGGAGAATGCTATGTTATCTTCTTTTAACACTTCTTCTATTGTGTTTAGTTTATCCTGTTTTACTGTGATTATGAATCTGCTGTTTGATTCTGAGAATAGTTTTTCATCCTGTGTTAATTCCACATTTGATGGTATGTCTGATATGTTGACTGTTACTGATTTGTCTGATTTTATTGTCATTAATGCTAGTGCTGTTATTAATCCTCCCTTGGATATGTCATGTACTGCTGTTATTTCATCATTGTATTCGTTGATTAATTTTTGTATTTCCATGGATACTTCATAGTTTTCTTCTAATCTTATTTCTGGTGGGTATCCCTGTACTACGTCATGTATTTCTTTGTAGTATTGTGATCCGTCTAGTTCGGGGTAAGTGTTTCCTATGAGTATTACTGCATCTTTTTCTTCTTTGAGTGTCATTGTTTTTATGTGTTTGTTGTCAAGTACTCCTACAGTTCCTACAATTGGTGATGGATTTACTGTTACTCCTTCTGTTTCATTGTAGAAGCTTACGTTTCCGCTGATGAATGCTGTGTTGAATTTGTTTGCCACATCACTCATACCTGTTACTGCTTGTTTGAATTGCCAGAAGACTTCCGGTTTTTCTGGGTTTCCAAAGTTTAAGCAGTCTACTAATGCTATTGGTCTTGCCCCCATACTTATTGCATTGTTTATTGATTCCAGTACGGCTGCTGCTGCTCCATGGTATGGGTCTAGTAGTACGTGTGTACTGTTACAGTCTGTTCCTATTGTGAATGATGTGTCATTGTCTACTTTTATTACTGCTGCGTCGTCACCAGGTTTTACTACTGTTCTTAGTTGTACTTCGTGGTCGTATTGACTGTATACCCATTTTTTGCTTGTTATGTTTTCTGATGCGAGTAGTGTTAATAGTGCTTCTTCTGGGTTTGTTTCTGGTATTGTTACTTCTTTTATGATTTTTTCTGGTTCTTTTGCTTCTCTTTCTATTATTGGTGCATCTGTGAATAGTACGTTTGGTGCATGACAGATTTCTTTGTCTCCATCTTTTATGATGAATTCTCGTTTGTCTATTATTTCTCCTATTACTGCGTGTGATAGGTCGTGTTTTTCACATATTTGTGATGCTTTTTCCACGTCTTCAGGTGAGATTGCAAATACCATACGTTCTTGTGATTCGGATAGCATTATTTCGTATGGTGTCATGTTTTCTTCTCTTAGAGGGATTTTGTTAAGGTCTATTAGTGAACCGTTTCCTCCTTTGTCTGCCATTTCTGATAGGCAGCAGGTTAGTCCTCCTCCTCCAAGGTCTTTTACTCCGTGTATGTCTAGTGTTTCTAGTAGTTCGTAGGTTGCTTCCATTACTCTTTTTTTGGTGAATGGGTCTGCTACTTGTACTGCTGGTCTGTCTTCTATTTCTGAGTTGCTTGTTAGTTCTTCGGATGCGAATGTTACTCCGTGTATTCCGTCACGGCCTGTTGTTCCTCCCATTAATAGGTAGACGTCTCCTACTATTGGTGCGCTTCCGTAGACTATTTCGTCTTTTTTTACTAGTCCTGCGCATACTACGTTTACCATTGGGTTGTATTGGAAGTTGTCGTCGAATTCTATTTCTCCTCCTACTGTTGGTACTCCTATTCTGTTTCCGTAGTCGGATATTCCTTTTACCACGTAGTCGAAGATGTATTTGGATCTTTGGTCGCTCATGTGTCCGAATCGTAGTGCGTCTAGGAGTACTACTGGTTTTGCTCCCATACTTATTATGTCTCTTACTATTCCACCTATTCCTGTTCCGGCTCCACCGTATGGTTCTACGGCGGATGGGTGGTTGTGGCTTTCCATTCCTATTGCTAGTGCGTATTCTTCGGTTAGGTTGACTATTCCTGCATCATCCCCTGGTCCTAGTATTACATCTGGTCCGTCTGTGGGGAAGTTTTTTAGGATTGGTCTGCTGCTTTTGTAGGAGCAGTGTTCGGAGAACATTACATCCATCATGCCCAGTTCTAGTTCGTTAGGTTCTCGTCCTAGTACTTCTTTTATATATTTTAATTCATCATCAGTTAAAACCATAAACTCATACAACCTTTTACAATTTTTTTTTATTTTGTTTAAAATTTTTTTATTTATTCTTTTATGAATATTTTAAGTTGTTCTTCTTCTATTTTCCATTCTTTAGTGTATCCTTCTGATGAAGTGATATTTTCGAATTCTAGGTTTTCAGTACGTACTTCGTTGGATATGTAGTCCTGGTGTGGTAGTACTGCTTCTTTGAATTCTTTGCTGCATTCTACTATTACTTGTATGTTTGCTTCTACGTTTAGGTCGAGGTCTTTACGCATGTCTTGTATACGACGGATTAGTTCTCTTGCCATTGCTTCGGAGTAGATTTCTGGTGTTACTTCTGTGTCTACGTAGACGCTTCCGTTTTCAAAGTCACAGCTTACGAGGTTTTCTGGTACTTCTTTTTCGAATAGTATTTCTTCTTCGACTAGTGTTATGTCTTTGTCTTCGAAGTGGATTGTGTATTCTCCGTTTTGTGTGACTTCTTCCATTATTTTACTTGCATCTGTGTCTTCTGCTTCGAAGTATTTTTTTACTCTTCCCAGGTCTCCTCTTAGTTTTGGTCCTAGTATTGCCATGTTTGGTTTTGCTATGATTATTGCATTTTCTAGTTCTGTTTCTATTGTTATTTTCTTGGAGTTTGCTTGTTCTAGGAGTACGTTTTCTAGTGAGTTTATTGCCTGTGTTACTTCATCTTTTTCTGTTACTACTGTTATGTTTTGTACTGGCCATCTTAGTTTGAATCTTGCCACGTCTCTTGCATGTGCACTTGCTTCGATTATGTCACGGATGTGGGTCATGTTTTCTTCTAGTGTTGTGTCGATTTCGTTTTCATCGTATTTCCAGTCTAGCATGTGTACGCTTTCTGGTGCTTCTGTTTCTACTCCTCTTATGAGGTTTTGATATATTTCTTCTGTTACGTGTGGTGCTATTGGTGCAAGTACTCTTATAAGATCTTTTAGTGTGTAGTATAGTGTGTAGTATGCTCCTAGTTTGTCTGGGTCGTCACTTTCTACCCATGTTCTTCCACGTATTAGTCTTATGTACCATCTGCTTAGGTCTTCTAGTACGAATTCTGTGATTTTTTCTGTTGCTCTGTTAAATACTAGTGATTCTATGTCTTCTCCTACTGATTTTATGAGTGTGTTTATTCTTGATCTTATCCATAGGTCTTCTTGTCTGAATTTTAGGTCTTTTTTGTTGTGTTTTGTTGGGTCGAAGTTGTCTAGGCTCATGTATGTTGTGCTGAAGTAGTATACGTTCCATAGTATGTTGAATAGTTTTGATGAGTTCTGTACTTCGTCCCAGTTGAATTTTAGGTCGTCCCATGGCTTGTTTGCGTCTAGCAGGTAGAATCTTAGTGTGTCTGCTGAGTATTTTTCTATTACTTCTTCTGGGCTTACTACGTTTCCTATGGATTTACTCATTTTTTGTCCTTTGTCGTCGAGTGTGAATCCGTGCATTAATACTTTCTTGTATGGTGCTTTTCCGAATGCTGCTACTCCTAGTCCTAGTTGTGAGTAGAACCATCCTCTTGTTTGGTCGTGTCCTTCTGTTATGAAGTCGTATGGGAACCATTCTTCGAAGTTTTCTGATGGGTCTTGTGGGTAGTGTAGTGCTGCCCATCCTGCTACTCCTGAGTCTATCCATACGTCTAGTACGTCTGGTACTCTGTGCATGTCGTGTCCGCATTCGCATGGTATTGTTATGTTATCTACGTGTGGTCTGTGTACAAAGTCTCCTGTGAGTGTTTGGTCTCCTGATAGGTCTCGTAGTTCTTGTTTTGATCCGACTACTACTTTTTTGTCACATTCTGGACAGGTCCATATTGGTATTGGTATTCCCCAGTATCTTTGTCTGGATATTGTCCAGTCTCTTGCGTTGGATACCCAGTCTTTGAATCTGCTTTCTCCAGCCCATGATGGTACCCATTCTACTTGGTCTACTTGTTCTAGCATTTGGTCTTTGATTTCTGTTACTTTGATAAACCATTGTTTTGTTGCTATGTAGATGATTGGTGTTTTACATCTCCAGCATAATCCTACTCTGTGGTCTATTGTTCCTTCTTTTAGTAGTGCGTTGTGATGGTATAGGTCGTGTGTTATTTCAGGGTTTGCTTCTTTAACGCCTTTGTCTGCATATTTTCCTGCTTCACTGGTGTAGCAACCGTTTTCTCCTACTGGACAGAATACTTCTATGCCATTTTTTACTCCTACTTCGTAGTCTTCTGGTCCGTGTCCTGGTGCTGTGTGTACACATCCTGTACCATCTTCTAGTGTTACGTGTTCTCCGAGTATTATTTTGTGTGGGAATTGTGCTTGTAATGGTACTTCTTCTCTTAGTGGATGGTAGTATTCTGTGTCTTTTAATGATTCTCCGGTGACTGTTTTAAGTGTTTCGTATTCGTTTTCTTCGAATAGTGAGTTGATTAGTCCTGTTGCCATGAGGAGTACTTCTTGGTCTCCGTCTTTGTTTGTTATTTTGATGTAGGAGTATTCGAATTCTGGGTGTACGCTTACTGCCATGTTTGCTGGTATGGTCCATGGTGTGGTTGTCCATATTAGCACGTAGCTTGGTGCGTCGAATTCTTGGTTTACTAGTTTGAATTTTACGTATATTGATGGGTCTTGTTTTTCGTCGTATTCTATTTCTGCGTTTGCTAGTGCGGTTTCACATTGTGGGCACCATGTGATTACTCTTTTGTCTTGTACTAGTAAGTTTCTTTCATCTGCTTTTTTTAGTGTCCACCAGCATGATTCCATGTAACTGTTGTCGTAGGTTACGTATGGGTCTTCCCAGTCCATCCATATTCCCATGCTTTTGAACTGTTCGGTCATGTCTTCTTTGTTTTTTATTGCGAATTCTTTACATTTTTCTACGAAGTTGTCTATTCCGTATTTTTCTTCGATTTCTTGTTTGCTTTGTATTTCTAGTATTTGTTCTACTTTGTGTTCTATTGGTAATCCGTGTGTGTCCCATCCTGCTTGTCTTCTTAGACTGTATCCGGACATGCTTTTGTATCTTAGGAATGAGTCTTTTATGGTTTTGTTCCATGCTGTTCCTAGGTGTATTCTTCCACTGCAGTATGGTGGTCCGTCTAGGAATGAGTATTTTGGTTTGTTTTCTCTTTGTTTGCTTGTTTTGTTGTATATGTTCTGTTCTTGCCAGAATCTTTGTATTTTATTTTCTAATGCTTTATTATATCCCTGTTCTACCTCATTTATTGGCATACAGTATCTCCTTTTAATTTATTTTTGTATGGGTTTTTTTTATCATATTTTTTGAGTTTATGGTATTTTTTTTGATGAATTAAACCCCTTTTTTGTTATAATTGTTTCATAATGGTAGATTATGTAACATTATATTAATTTATATTTTTGTCATTACTTACAGTAATATTTACCTATGTTATGGTAGTGGAGTGTTGTTTATTTTTTATTTGTGAGTAATAGCAAATTGTTTTAAAATAGCTTTTTATTATGTGTTTTTGCTATGAATTGTTTTTTAAAAATAGTGTTTTTGTTTAAAAAAAAATGAGGCATCCTCAGAGTATTTATCTTTCTCTAAGGATTACCTCTTAATTATTTGGATTTTATGTGTTTTAGCATTTAACTTGTTGTAATATCAGTTGTTGTTTCCCTAGCTGCATGATATGATTGTCTTTCACCAGTAACTATCATTACTGAATGAACTTTTTCGCCAGGGGACAATTTTAATCCACTTAAATTAACTTTACCATTTACTATGTTGAAGTATTTGGTTTTACCTTTTTCTTGGTAAGTTCTTCCATTAATTTTTATGGCTATTGTACTGTTTCCAACCAGATTATTACCTTTGTAGTCCGTCATTGTTGCTTTTACGCTTAACTTTGTTCCTTTTACGGTTGTTTTTACAAAGTTAATTGTTACATCACTTTTATCTACGTGGAATACTGTTTTGTTTCTAGTGTCTGGATAGAATGATGGGTTATCATATACAGCTTCTAGGCTGTAGTGTCTGATACTTCCATTTTTGTAGACGCTAGCTGTTCCAGGTTCTACGTAGTAAGTGTATGTTGCAACATTGTTTATTACATCTACATGTATTTGTGAACCGCTTTCATCCTTGATTGTGTTACCGTTTACTTTGAATATGACTGTTCCACCTGTTGATAGGCTTGTTTTATTCTTAGCGTTGTGGGTAACATCTTTTAGGTGTGCTTTGAAGATAATGTTATTATCTTGTTTTCCTAGTGTTGGAACGGTTGTCACAGTTAGTGTAGCTCTGCGTTTTTGTATTTGTGCAGTTACCACACTTGACGTGCTTGCCTCGTATTTATAACTACCACTGTATGATGCTGTGAGGTTTTTAACGTTGCGTAGGTAAAGATCTGCTGTGAGTGTCACGGTTACTTTACCATTCACTACTTTAAATTTAAGTGGTGCTGCTTTGCTATCGAACCTGTAGTCTTCTCTTAATGTTTTACCATTTAGTTTGAATACTAGGTTTCCTCCAGTTATGTTTTTACCGTTTGTATCGGTTACATGTGCAGTTAGGGTAATCTTTTCTCCAACAATTCCACTTATTTCGTCAACTTTTACTTTTGTGTTGTATTTGCTGACTACTTGTGTTGTATTGAGCAATACTTTGTTGTAAGTATCGTTTCCAGAGTATGTTACAGTTACTGGGTTTGTTCCTGCTCTTACGTCTGGTATTGCTGCAGTGTATTTACCGTTACTGTCGGTTTTTACTACTTTGGTAGTGTTTGCATATTTTACAGTAACTTCTGCGTTTGGTATTGGTTTGCCATTGGAATCTTTTAAGGTTCCTGTGACTGTTGTTGTATCATCAACTTTTGCTGGTGTTAACTTATTGGTTGTGATGGTTGTATTTACTTTAGGCACATCTACCGTGAATGATTTTGTGCTTGGTGTGTAATTGTCGCCATCATATTTTACTTTATAAGTTTGTGTACCAGGAGTTGTTGGAACTGTTACGTTAACTTTTCCATCTTTGACAGGAGCTTTAATAGTTTTGCCATCGGGAGTGGTTATTGTTACTGTTCCTGTAGATACAGGTTTACCATTTTCATCTGTGATGTTTGCAACTATGTTACTGTTACCTGCATCAACTTTTGGCATTGCAACATCAACGACAACATCAACAGTGTCTACATTAAACTTCTTAGCATTATTAATCAGGTAGTGTTCACCATCACCTGCATATGTTACTGTGACATTGTTTACGCCGGCAGTTGTTGTTGGATTGTTCAATACATAAACACCTTTACTGTTAGTTGTAGTGTTATATTCTTTTCCATTAACTGTTACTTTGATTGGCTTGTTACTTACTGGTTTATTGTTTTCATCCAGTAAAGTTCCAGTAATGTTAACGTTTCCTACTTTTGCCGGACTTGATACATTTAATGTTAATATTGTGTCAAGTTTATCAACTAATAATACTCCAGTATTGTCTGTTGCCCTGTACGTTTCGTTACCAGCATAACTTACTATTATATTATTAATTCCAACTTTTGTAGGTGTTGTTGTTACTGAATATTTACCATTCTTATCTGTTGTAGCATTTAATGTTTTATCTCCTACTTTAACAATTACTTTTGCGTTTGGAACTGCTTTTCCATATTGATCCACCAATATACCATTGATTGTGGATGGTGATCCAAGTTTAATGGTACTTGGTGTTTCAAATGTTATAGTAGTTATTAATGGACTTACTGTGAAGTTGTACTTGTATTCAACTTTATGTACTTCATCTTCAAATGAAACTGTTATATTGTTGGTTCCAGTTGAATTTGTAGGATATGGGTATGAATATGTTCCGTTTTCATCAGTTTTTACCGGTACGGTTTCACCATTTACTGTTACATTAATTTCAGTATTTGCTATTGGTTTATTGTTTTCATCAACTACTTTACCACTGACATTGAATGTTTCTCCGATTACTACTGGTTTAATAGGATCAGGAATAACTGTAATGTTATGTTTAGGTATTTGTGTTTCTTCGATTTTGCTTGATGAATTTCCATAAACGGTTGTTCCATCATAAACAACATCCAAGTTGTATGTTTTACCAGCTTCTGTTGGTACTGATATTGTAACTGTACCATTTATGACTCTGCCGGTACCAATAACTTTATCACCATCTTTAATTTCAACGGTTCCTTCAGTTACTGGTTTACCTTCACTATCAGTTACTTTTACATCTACTAAACTTGTTCCAGGTTTTGGAGTAATTTCTGCAACAACATTTGTTTCTTCCTTAGATACGTTGAATGTTGTTTTGTTACTTGTTCCGATTAGGTTATTGTCTCCAATAAATGTTACGGTTACATTGTTTACTCCGGTTAATCCGGTTAAGTAGTTATATGAGTATTCTCCGTTTTCATCAGTGGTTGTTGTGTAGTTTTTACCGTTTACTGTGATTATTACATCAACATCACTTACTTTTAATCCAAATTCATCAGTTAAAGTTCCGTTTATTTTTACTATATCACCTGTTGTGACACTAGTTAATGTTGGAACTGTGATGTTAGTATGGACTGGTTTTACGTTGAATGTTGTGTTCATAGTTAATGGTGCATATGTTTCATCACCTGCAAAGTTAACCACTACTAATTTATCACCTGTAGTGATAGGATTATATGTTACACTGTAATTACCATTATCTCCTGTTTTTACTTTTGCTATTTCTATACCGTTTACGGTTATAGTTATGTTAGCATTAGTGATTGGATTATTGTTTTCATCGACAAGTAATCCTGTGATATTTGTACTGTTGTGTACAATAGTATCATTCACAGTTTCTAATGATAATTTTGCATCATACTTAGGAACATCTAATCTGATTGTTTTATTAAATGATGTGCTGTTAGTTGTACCATTGTATACTATTGTAATGTTATGTGGTCCAGGTGGTAGTGTAATATTTGTTGTTAGGTTACCGTTTTCGTCAATGGTTCCATTACCTATTACAGTACCGTTTTCATCTGTGATGTTTACAAATCCGCCAGGAATTGCATTACCACCTTCATCGGTAACATTAACTGTAATATTCATTTTACCATTTTCGATGTCACTAACGTTAACTTCTACATTTGTGCTGTGTTCTTCTACTATGAATTTACCTGTATTATTGGATTCAA